>CAJUES010000003.1 GCA_910585765.1 uncultured Lachnospiraceae bacterium
ATCATGGATGCGCACAGTGAGCGGCTGGTGCTCAAACCGAAAGGGATGGGGGAGCGCAGTGCGGGACACCTGAATCTGGATGACTTTTTCCGGGCAAATGATATCCGCGACGAGGCGCTTTTGCAGGAGGTGACGCAGAGTGTCCGGAATGGGAAGAACATCATGTTCAACCACGATATCCGGGAAAAGGACGCGCTCATCTACATGTGGTCGGTGAATGACGGCACGCTGTATCTGATCGGGTATGTGCCGATCGAGGCGATCCAGCAGGAAGGGAACACGGTAAAACAGAATATACTGATCGTCGTCGCGGTGATGCTGGCTGCCTTTTTCCTGTGCTGTGCGAGCTATTATCTGAACCGCAGGCAGCAGGACAGACTCAGGGAAGAGCGGGAACGGGAGAGGGAGCTGTACAGCAGGCAGCTGGCGGAGGCGCTGCAGGCGGCACAGATCGCGAGCAATTCCAAGACCATGTTCCTCTCAAATATGTCCCACGATATCCGCACGCCGATGAACGCAGTGATCGGATTCACGACGCTGCTTGCCAGGGACGCGGAAAATCCGGAAAAAGTGCGGGAGTACACAAAGAAGATCATGGCATCCGGGCAGCATCTGCTCAGCCTGATCAACGATATCCTCGATGTCTCGAAGATCGAGAGCGGGAAGGTCGTGCTCACGGTCGAGGAGTTTACGCTGAATGACCTGGTGTCCTCCGTGGATGCCATCATCCGACCGATGGCAGCGGCGAGGCAGCAGCGGTTTCATGTGGAAGTCTCGAACATAGAGCACGAGTATCTCCTCGGGGATGAGACGAGGATCAACCAGATCCTGATCAACCTGCTCTCCAACGCGGTGAAGTACACGCAGGAGGGCGGGAATATCTGGTTCCGCATCATCGGCGGGAAACAGCGCAGCCCCCAGTTTGAGCGGATCCGGATCGAGGTGCAGGATGACGGGTACGGCATGACGCCGGAGTATCTCGAAGTGCTGTTTGACGCGTTTACAAGGGCGGAGAACAGCACGACGAACAAGGTGCAGGGAACAGGGCTTGGCATGGCGATCACCAAGAATATCGTGGAGCTGATGGGCGGGACGATCGATGTGTCGAGCGAGGTGAACAAAGGTACGATGTTTCGCGTCGAGCTGGAGCTGCGCATACCGGAGGGGCACGCGTACAGGAAATTCTGGGAGGACAGCGGGATCTCGCGGATCCTGGCAGTGGACGGGGAGCAGGCGGTCTGCGAGAACATCCGGATGCTGATGAGGGATTCCGGCGTCGTGACGGACATCGCTTTGACGGCAGAACAGGCGGTGTGCATGCTGCAGCGCGAGACAGAGGCGCGCTGTCAGCTGCTCCTGGTCGACTGGAACATTGTCGAGACAGAGGGGCTCTCCGCGGTAAAAAAACTGCGGGAGATGCTGCCGGAAACAGTGCCTTTGCTGTTCCTGGCAGACTACGATGCAAAGGGGATGGATGAGGCGCTGCTGATGCAGGGCACAGGCGTGCTCGCCAAACCGTTTTTTGTGACTGCATTTCAGGAGAAGATCCTGGAGATGAGGAGGGCTCAGGGTGCGGCGGACACCGCGCAAACGGCGGATATCAACAGCCTGGAAGGGATGCACTTCCTCGCGGCGGAGGACAATGAGATCAACGCCGAGATATTGAGGGAGATCCTGTCGATCGAGGGGGCGGATTGTGAGATCGTCGAAAACGGACAGCTGGCGGCGGAGCGTTTCGGGCAGGCTGCCGAGGGCGAATTTGATGCCATTCTAATGGATGTGCAGATGCCGGTCATGAACGGCTATGACGCGACGAGGGCGATCAGGTCGATGGCGCGCGCTGACGCCGGGACGATACCGATCATCGCCATGACGGCAAACGCGTTTGCGGAGGACGAAAAGGAGGCGCTGGACGCCGGCATGGATGTCCACCTGGCAAAACCGATCGATGTGGAGCTGTTGAAGAAGGTGGTAACACAATATGTATCTAAGGGGTGTAAGGAATAGGGTATGCGAAGACAAATCAGGAAACTTGCGGCATTTTGTTTTGCGGGGCTGGCGGTGCTCGTGTTCACCGCGTGCGGCGGGAGCGGATCTCGCGACAGGCTGATTACTTTCGAGAAGGAGCAGCAGCGGGAAGTAAATCTGTTCAGCCCGATGGAGAAGACGAAACCCGGCGCGGACAATGTTGCCAGGAGCGCGTCGGAGAAGACCGTTGCCATGGCGGAGGAGAAGCTGGGGGTGACGGTGAACTACATCACGTACACGGCGGAAGACTATCAGGACAAAACGTATGACCAGGTAGCGCTTGAGCGGGCGCGCAATGACATGGATGACCTGTACCTGCTCAATCCCGATGTTATCCAGATCCTGGCGGCGGAGGGGAAACTGATGGACCTGTCGGGACTTGACAGCGCCGAGAACCTGCGGGATGTGGTGAGGACGGCAAACATCGTGGACGGAAAGCTTGTGGCGATCCCGCAGGAAGTCGTGGCGTACGGTCTGTTTGTCAACAAGGACCTGTTTGACCGGTATCAGCTTGCCCTGCCGGAGACGCCGGAGGACTTTCTGGAGTGCTGCAGGGTATTCAAGGAGAATGGGATAGAGACGCCGGTCGGCGCAAACCGCTGGTGGCTGGAGACGTTCGTGCTCGCCCAGGCGTATGCGGATCTGTATAACGGCGGAAACACGGAGGCGGAGATCGCCGCGCTCAACAGCGGTGAGAAACGATACAGCGACTATATGCGCCCTGGCTTCGAGTTCCTCCAGGAGCTGATCGACCGGGGGTATATCGATGCGCAGAAGGCGTATGTCAGCGAAGCGATCGAGGGGGAGGGCGCTGATTTCCTGGCGCAGAAGACGCCGATCGTCATGGCGTACTGGAGTGCGGCAAACACCGACACCGCCTATGGGGATCCGGATTTTAACATGGTCGTCATCGGATTCCCGAGCAGCCGGGGACAGATGCCGGTGATGCCCATGACAGGGATCGCGGTCGGGATCCAGGCAGAGCACGCGGCGGATGCGATGCAGACCCTGGACATCATGGTTTCCGACGAGGCGCTGCAGGTGTATGCGGAGACGAACAAGGTGATCTCGCCCTCCAAAAATGTCGAGGTCGAGTGTATCGACGCGCTCAGACCGCTCAACGACAGAATCAACGAGAGCGTCTATGTCCTTGGATCCAACGCATCGATGAAAGTCGAGCAGTGGGGAAACACCTGCCTCATTGTGCGCATGCTGCTAAACGGCGCCACGGTCGACGAGTGCATGGCGGAGTTTGATAAGCTCCAGGATGAATCGTTAGGGCAGTGAGCAGTCGACACCATATCTTTACTTTCAGGAAGAGAAAGTGTATAATCAATAGGAATGCATAAAATAAATCAAAGAAAGAGAGACAAAATCATGAGCGACAAAATACCGTACAAAATCTATCTGGAAGAGAGCGAGATGCCCAGGCAGTGGTACAATGTGAGGGCGGACATGAAAAATAAGCCCGCGCCGATCCTGAATCCGGCGACGATGAAACCCATCACGGTGGAGGAGCTGACACCGATCTTCTGCGAGGAGCTTGCCAGGCAGGAGCTGGATGACACGACACCGTATTTTGATATACCGCAGGAGATCCGCGATTTTTACAAGATGTACCGCCCTTCTCCGCTCACGCGCGCGTACTGCCTGGAGAAGAAGCTGGGCACACCGGCGCATATCTACTACAAATTCGAGGGGAACAACACGTCGGGGAGCCACAAGCTCAACTCTGCCATCGCACAGGCGTACTATGCGAAGGAGCAGGGGCTTAGAGGCGTGACCACAGAGACCGGCGCGGGACAGTGGGGGACGGCTCTGTCCATGGCGTGCTCGTACTTTGATCTGGACTGCCAGGTGTATATGGTCAAGGTTTCGTATGAACAGAAGCCATTCCGCCGTGAAGTGATGCGGACATACGGGGCGAAAGTAACGCCGTCCCCGTCCATGCTCACCGACGTCGGCAGGAAGATCAACGAGGCGTTTCCGGGGACGTCGGGAAGCCTCGGCTGTGCCATCTCCGAGGCGGTCGAGGCGGCAACGGCACAGGAGGGATACCGCTATGTGCTGGGCTCTGTGCTGTCGCAGGTGCTGCTGCACCAGACGATCATCGGTCTGGAGACAAAATCCGCGCTGGACAAATACGGGATCAAGGCGGACATGATCATAGGCTGTGCGGGCGGCGGTTCGAATCTGGGCGGACTGATCTCGCCGTTTGTCGGCGAGATGCTCAGGGGAGAGGCGGACTATGAAGTCATAGCGGTGGAGCCGGCTTCCTGCCCGAGCCTCACAAGGGGCGTCTACGCGTACGACTACTGTGACACGGGAAAGATCTGTCCGCTGGCAAAGATGTACACACTCGGCAGCGGCTTTATCCCGTCGGCAAACCACGCAGGGGGACTCCGCTACCACGGCATGAGTTCGATCGTGTCACAGTTGTATGATGATAAGATAATATCGGCGCGGAGCGTGGAGCAGACAGCGGTATTCCAGGCAGCGCAGATGTTTGCGAGGGTCGAGGGGATCCTGCCGGCACCGGAGAGCAGCCACGCGATCCGGGTGGCGATCGACGAGGCGCTAAAGTGCAAAGAGACCGGCGAGGAGAAGAATATCGTGTTCGGCCTCACAGGAACAGGGTATTTTGATATGGTTGCGTACCAGAGGTTCAATGACGGCGAGATGACGGACTATGTTCCAACGGACGAGGAACTTGCAAAGAGCTTTGCGGCATTGCCCAAAGTAGATCGGTAGCGGGAGCAGGTCTGAAAAGAAATGTAAAAGGAAATGTAAAAAGAAACCGTGCAGGGGAAGCGCACACTTCCCTGCACGGTCACAGGCACAAAAAAATAGCGAAGGGGGGATTCGAACCCTCGACACCGCGGGTATGAACCGCGTGCTCTAGCCAACTGAGCTACTTCGCCATTACAATATAATATAAAACGAAAAATGGGGCCTACAGGGCTCGAACCTGTGACCCTCTGCTTGTAAGGCAGATGCTCTCCCAGCTGAGCTAAGACCCCATCCAACTGACTTATATATTATACTAATTTTTGATCAAAATGTCAATACTTTTTTTGAAAGTCTTTTTGAAAATCTTTTTGAATAAGTCTTTTTAATATTTCCACAATATGGTACACTTACGGTGATGCATGAATGAATACGGAAGGGAATTTGGCAGAATGAAAGTGATCGTACATGATCTGCAGGAAAAGTCGTGGCAGGAGCTGGGGATGAAGCTCCAGGAGAAGGATATTGTCATTGGCGGGGACGCGGACGGGATCGGCAGGGATATCGGCGGACTGATGGGAGACTGCTCCCAGCTGGTGCTGATCAGCCGCTGTGTCTACGGGGGATTCAGCCCGTTCGTCCAGGGGGTGCTGGAAAAGTACAGGAAGCATTTCGGACCGTTCCTGGAGATGAGACACGGACAGACGCACTATGAGGTGAAGAGTGCGAACAAAAATACATTTGGCATGGTGTGCTGCTTTTACGGGGACAACATCACACCGCGGGAGGAACAGTCGGCGAGGATCCTGTCGGTGTCGGACGGCATATCCATGCAGGCGAGGGGCGTCAGGATCGCATTTTATGATACGGTGGATAAGCTGAGACAGCTCAATGCCATCATTGTGTGACGGGTGCTGATGGGATATCAGGCAGATATAGGAGGACAGTCGGGATGATTCTGTTTTTGGACGGCGGCTATACGCTGGCAGACGGCAGCGCGGCGTGTGCGGAGTGCATCCGGGAATACGCGCAGGATGAGGAGCTCATATCGGTGAAGATCGGCGAAGAAATGGACTGGGACAGGGTGTACCGGCATCTCGAGGACGCCCACGCGATCGTGCTGGCAGCGGATGTCTATCTGGACAGCGTGCCGGCGAATGTTCTGGGGTTTCTCGAGAGGGTCGAGCAGGCGGTGATCGGCGGTGAGAGCATCGGCGGGAAGTTCTATGCGGTTCTCTACACGGAGCTGTACGAGGGTGAGCAGACCAGTGTGGCGATGGAAGTCTTGAAGAATTTTTGCGTACATGCCAATATCGCCTGGGGAAGAGGGCTTGGGATCGGCGGCAACAAGGTGGAGGCGGTTTCGGGCAGGAGGCACCTGTGGAGTCTGTTCCGCGCGGGCACGGCAGATTTCAGGCAGCGATCCCTGCGCGAGCAGGCGCTGTTCATCGGGAAGAAGATACAGGGAACAGATGTGTACGTCAAGCCGGAGGAGGTGTCAAGAAAGGAATATATCCGCAAAATGAACCATGAAATGAAAAAAAGTAATCGCGTAAAAATCGCCCAAAACATTTGAAATCGCAAAAAATCTCATAAAAAATTCAGTGCTTTCAACAAGAAATAACAGCTATTTTTAAGGCATTTGAGCGGATTTTGCTGCATTTTGGCAGATGCTGTATTTAAAGCGCAAAAAGTGCGATAAGTAACTGTTGCAAGATAAATTGACAATCTTATATAATGGACATTGCCAAATCCTGCTAGAATTTGTAAGTATACGTAATTTGGGAGCAGCGTTTATGAATTCTTTGGCCAAGATTATGATTGGGAGACGTGATCATGGCATTTGGCAGTTAAAAATTCGAATGGAGGACAGATTGATGGAACAGTTAAATGTAATGACACAGCAGGATAACGAGAATATTTTCAGAATTCTCAGCGATTTATTGACAAAGGACAAGGAATTTCAGATCATGATCACCGTTCCGGCGGGCTCAAAGCTCACTGGCAGTGACAACAGTCTGATGGGGAAAAGGACAGACGGCAGACCGGATGTGAATTCTTTGGAAAGTGCACACGATCTTGAAAAAGATGTAACAGACATGATACATGAGATCGGTGTACCCGCTCATATCAAGGGGTATCAGTATCTTCGTGAGGCGATCATGATGTCGGTGGAAGACATAGAGATGTTAAACTCGATCACAAAGATTCTCTATCCGTCTATCGCCAAGAAGTACCAGACAACACCCAGCCGCGTTGAGCGTGCCATCAGGCATGCGATCGAAGTAGCGTGGAGCAGGGGGAAGATGGAGACGCTTGACTCCCTTTTCGGGTATACGATCAATATCGGGAAAGGCAAGCCGACCAATTCTGAGTTCATAGCTTTGATAGCAGATAAAATCAGACTTCACTACAGAGCATAATGCATCGCATAATCAGACAAATTCCTTTACATTCCCGCCGCGGTTGGTGTATAATAGATTTACTATGAAAGCAAAGAGCGGCTTTCACAACAGTGTGTCATGTGCGGAAGATCACTGTGAGAGCACAAGGGATTTGCAACACTGGAATGAGTGTGGAAAGGGATTCGTATGAAAAATATTTTATTTGTGGCTTCAGAGGGTGTACCATTTATTAAGACGGGGGGACTTGCAGACGTGGTAGGTTCGCTCCCGAAATATTACGATAAGAGATATTTTGATGCAAGGGTGATCTTACCGAAATATATGTGTATGTCGGATCATGTAAAATCACTGATGCAGTACAGGACACACTTTTATATGGATTTTATGGGACAGAGTGAGTACGTGGGAGTCCTGGAGGCGCAGTATGACGGCATCACATACTATTTTATCGACAACGAGATGATGTTTGGGGGCTTCAAGCCGTACAGTGACGACCATATCGGGGAGATCACCAAATTCGTATTCTTCTCCAAGGCGGCACTGTCGATCCTGCCGGTCGTAGGCTTCCGCCCGGACATCGTCCATTGTCATGACTGGCAGACAGCGATCATACCGGTGTACCTCAAGGAGCGCTTCGCACAGGGCGAGTTCTATCAGGGCATCAAGTCGATCATGACGATCCACAATCTCAAGTTCCAGGGAATTTATGATATCAAGACGGTTCAGCACATCACCGGTCTTGACGGGTCCTACTTTGCGCCTGACAAGCTGGGGTACTTTAAGGACGGCAATCTGTTGAAGGGCGGGCTCACGTACGCGGATGCGATCACGACGGTGAGTGCGACCTACGCGGAGGAGATCAAGACGGACTTCTATGGGGAGAAGCTCAACGGACTGCTGACTGCGAGGACAAATGACCTGAGAGGGATCGTTAACGGTATTGATTACAATGAATACGATCCGAATACGGATCAGTTCATCGTACATCATTACAATGCCTCGAATTTCAGGAAAGAGAAGATCAAGAACAAGAGAGACCTGCAGAGACAGCTGGGACTGGAAGAGAACGATAAGAAGATGATGCTCGGCATCGTGTCAAGACTCACGGACCAGAAAGGTATGGATCTGGTTGCCTACATTATGGATGAGCTGTGCAGCAAGGACGATGTGCAGCTGGTCGTGCTCGGCACGGGCGAGGAGCGCTACGAGAACATGTTCCGTCACTTTGACTGGAAATATCACGGAAAGGTCTCCGCGAATATCTATTATTCCGAGGAGCTTTCCCACAGGATTTACGCGGCGTGTGATGCGTTCCTGATGCCGTCGCTGTTTGAGCCCTGCGGACTGAGCCAGCTGATGTCGCTGCGCTACGGCACATTGCCGATCGTGCGCGAGACGGGTGGTCTCAAGGACACTGTAGAGCCGTACAACGAGTACGAAAGCAGTGGTACAGGATTCAGCTTTACGAACTACAATGCACATGAGATGTTCAATACGATCCGCTACGCGGAGCAGGTGTACTATGACCGAAAACGCGAGTGGAACAAGATCGTGGACAGGGCGATGGCGGTGGATTATTCGTGGGGTGTGTCTGCGGGCAAGTATCAGGAGATGTACGACTGGATGATAGGAGGTTGAGCGCTGCAGGCAGCGCCCTGTCGGAGTAGTGGGTTAGAGAAAGAACGCGTGAACGCGTTCTTTCTCTGTGTTAATGGTGTTGACGGATATAAGGCGGGATAGAGATGGCATTTGATGGAGTGACGATCGCGGGGATCGTCAGTGAACTGAGAGACAAACTGGTCGGGAACAGGATCTACAAGATCGCGCAGCCCGAGAAGGATGAGCTGATCCTGACGGTGAAGGGGAGCTGTGGACAGGTGCGGATGCTGATGTCGGCGGATGCGTCGCTTCCGCTGCTGTATCTGACGGAAAAGAACAAGACAAGTCCTATGACTGCGCCGAATTTCTGTATGCTTCTGCGCAAGCATCTGCAGAACGCGCGCATCATATCGGTGACGCAGCCGGGGTTGGAGCGCATCGTGCGGTTTGAGCTGGAGCATCTGAATGAGCTGGGGGACCTGTGCAGGAAATATCTGATCATCGAGCTGATGGGAAAGCACAGCAATATCATATTCTGCGATGACAAGGATATGATCATCGACAGTATCAAACATATCTCGGGCATGGTCAGCTCGGTCCGGGAGGTTTTGCCGGGGCGCACGTACTTTATACCCAGGACGCAGGACAAGGCGGATCTGCTGGCGTGTTCGGCAGAGGAGGTGGCAGCAGTGCTGCGGGCGAGGAGCCTGCCGCTGTACAAGGCGATATACACAGGCTTTACAGGCATATCGCCGTGTATCGCCCAGGAGCTGTGCTGCAGGGCAGGGATCGATGCGGACCTGCCTTCCCCGGAGCTTTCGGCGGAAATGTCGGAGCGGATCGTTTCCGGGATCTGCGGGCTGGCGGACAGCATCCGGCATGAAGATTTCTGTTATAATGTTGTGTATGAGAACGGTCAGCCGGCTGAGTACGCAGCCGTGCGGTTAAGTTCGTATGCGCAGGGGCAGAGCAGGAACTTCGAGCGTATTTCGGATCTGCTGGAGTACTACTATGCAGAGAAGAATATGATCACGCGCATACGGCAGCGTTCCGTGGATCTGCGCAAGATCGTGCAGACGGCGCTCGAGCGCAATGTCAAGAAGTACGATCTGCAGATCAGGCAGCTGCAGGACACGGAGAAGCGCGACAAATACAGGGTGTACGGCGAACTGCTCAACGCGTATGGCTACGGGGTGGAGACCGGGGCAAAATCGATGGAAGCCCTCAACTACTACGATGACCGGATGATCACGATCCCGCTGGATCCGACGCTCTCCGCGGGGGAGAACGCCAAGAAATATTTTGACAAGTACCAGAAGTTAAAGCGCACGTATGAGGCGCTGACGACGCTGACGAAAGAGACGAAGGAGGAGATCGACCATCTCTCGTCGATCAGCACGTCGCTTGACATCGCGCTGAGGGAGGAAGACCTGGTGCAGATCAAGGAGGAGCTCATCGAGAGCGGGTACATCAGGCGCAGGGGCAATGCAAAGCGCGAGAAGATCACGAGCAGGCCGTTTCACTATGTCAGCAGCGACGGATACCACATCTATGTCGGCAAGAACAACTACCAGAACGAGGAACTGACGTTCAGGTTTGCGACGGGAAATGACTGGTGGTTCCACACAAAGGGAATACCGGGATCGCACGTGGTCGTCAAGGCGGACAATGAGGAGCTTCCCGACAGGGTGTTTGAGGAGGCGGGAAAGCTGGCGGCGCACTACTCCCAGGCGAGGGGGCAGGAGAAGGTGGAGATCGATTACACGCAGAAGAAAAACGTCAAGAAACCCAACGGCTCCAAGCCGGGATTTGTCGTGTATTACACGAATTATTCCCTCGTCATCGACTCGGACATCACGGGGATCGAGCAGGTGGAGTAGGGCAAAAAGTTGAAAGACTTACGTTACTAGGAGAAAACATTTATGGGAAAGAGTGTATTGGAATACAATTTGATGCGCAGGAAGGTGGATAGAAATCCGTTTCAGGTGGAAGTCGAGGAGAAGCTGGGGCGAAATGATGACTGCTGGTGCGGCAGCGGGAAAAAGTACAAGAAATGTCACTGCTCATTTGACGACAAACTCGACGACTACAGGCGCAGCGGGGTGCTGGTGCCGCCGAGACGCATCATCAAAAACCCGGACCAGATGCAGGGGATCCGCGAGAGTGCCAGGATCAATATCGCGATACTGGACTATCTGGATGAACATATCGTGGAGGGGATTTCCACGCAGGAGATCGACAACTGGGTGAGCAGCATCACCAAAAAGCATAACGCGGTCGCGGCGACGCTCAACTACGAAGGATTTCCAAAGAGCGTGTGCACCTCGATCAATGATGTGGTCTGCCACGGGATCCCGTCCAGGGATGAGATATTGAAGGACGGGGACATCGTCAATGTGGATGTGTCCACGATTTACGGAGGATATTTTTCGGATTCCTCCAGGATGTACTGTATCGGGAACGTTTCTGCGGAGAAGAGACGTCTGGTGGACATTGCAAAGCAGAGCCTCGAAGTCGGTCTGCAATACGTACAGCCGTGGAGAAAGATCGGGGACATGGGGGCGGCAATCCACGAGTTTGTCATGCAGAACGGCTACAGTGTTGTCCGGGAGATCGGCGGGCATGGCGTCGGGCTGGAATTTCACGAGGATCCGTGGGTGAGCTATGTGTGTCCGAGGGACACCGGGATGCTGATGGTTCCGGGCATGGTGTTCACGATCGAGCCGATGATCAATATGGGAAAAGAGGATATCTATATATCGGAAGACGACGGCTGGACGGTACACACGGAGGACGGACTTCCCTCGGCGCAGTGGGAGATCCAGGTGCTCGTCACGGAGGATGGATACGAGATCATTTCATATTAAAAACTGTGGATAAAAAAAGAAGCTCAATATGAAAATCAACATGTTTCGAAAAAAAGACTGCATATTAGCGGCAGGGATCATCCTGACGGCGGCGCTGTCCTCCGCGGTCGTCATGTTTGCACAGAGAGATGCCGGAGCGGCGGTGCGCGTCACGATAGACGGGGAGCTCTACGGGGAATACAGTCTGTCCGGGAACCAGTTTATCGCTATAGACGCAGCGTCAGGTTACAACGGGCTTGTGATCAGGGACGGCAGTGCCTATATGGCAGAGGCAGACTGCCCGGACAAGTACTGTGTGGATCATAAACCGATCTGCAGGGGCGGAGAGACGATCATCTGTCTTCCCCACAGACTCGTGGTGGAAGTGACGGGAACACGGGATGCGCGTCAGCTGGATGTGGTCGTTCCGTGATCGCAGAGCGGCTACGCCGCATAGAAATGCACGGAAATGATCAGCATAAAAATATTAAGTTTAAAAGTATTAAGGAACTGTAGAAAAATTACCGATGACAGGGGAATGTGTATGACGACGAGGCGGGCAGCATACTGTGCCATGCTGACGGCGCTGGCAATGATATTTGGATATGTGGAGACGCTGATACCGTTTGGTTTTGGCATACAGGGGGTGAAGCTCGGACTTGCCAACATCGTCATTGT
Organism: uncultured Lachnospiraceae bacterium; assembly: GCA_910585765.1. Lineage (GTDB taxonomy): Bacteria > Bacillota > Clostridia > Lachnospirales > Lachnospiraceae > COE1. The sequence goes on from CAJUES010000003.1 coordinate 12,284, forward strand.
CCTTGCGCTGTATATCCTTCCGGCGTATCAGGCGCTTGTGATACAGCTGATGCGCATTGTGCTGGTCTCCTTCCTGTTCGGGAACCTGTCCATGATGATCTACAGCCTTGCGGGGGGCGTGTTGAGCTTTCTGGTGATGTGGCTCCTGAAAAGAACGGACGGTTTCTCCGTCACAGGTGTCAGCATAGCGGGCGGCGTGAGCCACAATATCGGTCAGCTGGCTGTGGCAGTATTGGTGGTGCAGAACCTGAAAGTTGCTTTTTATTTTCCTGCGCTGATGATCGCGGGACTTGTCACAGGCTGTCTCATAGGGATGCTGGCAGACCGGATCAGGCTGACAGTGGACAGGATGGATATATAGATGGGGGAGATGACGGCATATGTCGGGGGAAAGACTGATTTTTCACGTGGATGTCAACAGTGCCTTTCTGTCGTGGGAGGCGGTGGAGCGGCTAAAGCACCCGGAGCAGTTTCCGGAGATCACGGCGGATCTGCGCGATATCCCGTCAGCTGTGGGGGGAGACCGCTCCAAGCGGCGCGGGATCATACTGGCAAAGTCCATCCCGGCAAAAAAGTACAAGGTGCAGACGGGAGAGCCGATCACGGACGCGCTCAAAAAGTGTCCCAATCTGGTGATCGTGCCCTCACGCCACGGGATATACAGGGAGTATTCGAGAGCGTTCATAGCGATCCTTGAGCGGTACTCGGACAGGATCGAGCAGTGCAGTATCGACGAGTGTTTTGTCGACATGACAGGAACGGAGAAGCTTTTCGGGCCGCCTGTGGAATCTGCCGCGCGCATCAAGGACGAGATCCGCCGCGAGCTTGGGTTTACCGTGAACGTGGGGATATCCACGAACAAGCTGCTCGCGAAGATGGCAAGCGATTTCAGGAAGCCGGATCTGGTGCACACGCTGTTTCCGCAGGAGATTCCGGACAAGATGTGGCGGCTTCCGGTGGGGGATCTGTTCCTGGTGGGGAAATCGACGGAGCGGACGCTGCACACGCTTGGCATCCACACGATCGGGGAGCTGGCGCACACGGATCCGCAGATCCTGCGGGGAGCGCTGAAGAAGCAGGGGGAGGCGATCTGGAAATTCGCAAACGGCGAGGGCGCCTCGCTCATAGAGCCGGAGCCTGCCGATAACAAGAGCTATGGGAATGCCACCACGATCGCCTTTGACGTGACAGATGAATCCACGGCGAACATGGTCCTGATGTCCCTTGCCGAGACTGTGGGAAGACGGCTCCGCAGCGATGCGGCAAAGGCGGAGGTTGTGACAGTCAATATCCGGTACAGCGATCTGTCCAGGGTGTCACACCAGCGCGAACTGTCCCATGCCACGAACATTACCGATGAGATATACGGTATGGCTTGCAGACTGTTTGAGGAACTGTGGGACGGCAGACCTGTGAGGCTGCTGGGGATCCAGACCAGCCACATCAGACAGGCAGGCGACGGCAGACAGATGTCGCTCTTTGACGATGGGAGCTATGAAAAGCTGGAGAAGCTTGACAGGGCGATGGACAGCATCAGGGAAAAGTACGGCTCTGATGCTGTCAAACGCGCGTCATTTCTGATGAACGGACCCGCACAGCGGTAATCTGCGGGATCAGTCGATCTTGTTCAGCGTGAAATCGTCGATCGTACCCCAGCCTTTTGCGTTGCATTTGATGTGCGCACCGATCGTGAGTGTGCCGTCAGTGACCGTTATGGAAGATACAGCCGGCTCCTGCCAGTTGGCATAGCCCTGCGCAGTGAAGGGATCGGATGAGACAGCGTCACCGGTCTTTGCGTAGAGCGCCATCTCGGCGCCGGCGTCAATGTCACCGCCCTGGAAGTAAGCCTTGAGCTCGTAGGTGCCCGGCTCTAAGTCCGTAAATTCCTGCTCGATCGCAAAATCCATGTCGGACTCGGACCAGAAGTGGAAGGAATACTCTCCGATGTGTGCGTCGCCCGCCTTCTGCTGGAAGTCCGTCGGATTCTTGTCGCCCTCGAACGTGACAGTCCACATGGAAGTGTCGGCGTCCTCAAAGCCTGGGTTGGACACATAATTGCGTCTCTCCACGTTGACGGTGCACAGAACCTCTGTCGGGTTGTCCGAAGCGGCGTTCTCGTCGAGGATCCTGCCCGTGATCACATGGGTTCCGGGCCTGGAGGTATCGATGTTGCGAACCATCTCCTCATACCACTCGACAGGCATGGGGGCATTCAGGGCGCGGTTGTTGTAGACAACATCCACGGTTTCGGGCATTTCCACGTCGGAGTCGATATTGCAGGTGACAGTCGGCGCATTGACCATATCGATCGCAGGCTCGGCGTTGGTGCCGTACTTTAACCACTTGTATGTATTCAGGGATTCCAGGGGTCTGCCGTCAGCGCCGAACAATGCCTGGTTGTCCCAGGAACAGCCGCCATAGTATTTTCCGGCATCGTCCGGATCGTAACCGGAGGCGTAGCTGCTCGCCCATCCGGAGCCGTATTTCTCCCAGATCGGGCTGTTGTCCGCGTCCGCGTCGCCGACGGTGATCCATGCGCCCTCCCAGTAAAAGACACCGAGGGCTCCGGCGCCGCTTGCCGTGGCGCAGACATCGCGGAGTGCTGTGGACTGGCTTTGTACGGTCGCGCCGTAGGCGTCGATCAGGTCGCCTTCGCTGACGCTGTTGCCGGAGCCGTCAGTGTCCTCCGTCGTATAACAGTAGGCAGTCTCGGCGATGAGTGTCTCTTTTCCGTACTTGTCCCGGATGTTTTTCATGACATTTTCGATGTTCTCAAAGGTTCCGTGCCAGTAAGGATAGTAGGAGAGGGCAAAGATGTCATAGTCTACCTGAAAGGAGGAGAGCTTGTACAGGATCGAGTCGATCTTGTCATGATCCTCGGCGTTGGTGTAGTGGAGGGCGACCTTGATCTCCCTGCCGTAGCTCTCGGAGATCTCGCGGACGGCCTTGCTCCCGGCGCTCATGAGTTTTGCCACGTTGGGGATCTGCGTCTCGCCCGCCATGCCGTTGTTGGTCTCGTTCCCGACCTGCACCATGCAGACGTCCACGCCGCTGTCCAGCAGCTGTGTCAGGCTGTCTTTTGTGTACTCGTACAGGGCATCTGATTTCTCGTCGACGGACATGCCAACCCACGCTTTGGGGCACATCTGTTTTGCGGGATCCGCCCAGAAGTCGGAGTAATGAAAGTCGATGCAGACCTTCATGCCGTTCTCCGTGGCGCGTTTTCCGAGCTCGATGGCTGTGGCGAGGTCGTTGTTCCCGCCGCCGTACCCGTTTCCGTTCCCGTCAAAGGGATCGTTCCAGACGCGGATGCGCGCATAGTTGACGCCGGCCTTTGCCATCGTGGTGAACACATCCTGCTCCGTGCCGTCCGCATCATAGTACTTCACACCGCTCTTTTCCTCGACCAGTATGGAAGATACATCCATGCCCCGGATGAAATCGTCAGCCAGATCGGGTATCGGTTCCACATAGATGCCCGCATCCTCTGTGGCGGTGGGCAGCGGGTACAGGGTATTCAGTGCAGTCCGGGCATTGCCGGATGTGCCGTCCGTGACCGGGGGCTCTGCAGCCGTCTCGGACGGCGCCGTCTCCGCACTGGCAGCGGCGGACGATGGCTGCGATGCGGTCTGCCCTGCGCCGGAACCGCAGCCGGTCAGCGGCAGAGCGGACAAAGTCATTGTCAGTAGCAGCATTGTCAATTTTTTCTTTTTCATGTTGACCTCCCGTTTTTTAATTAGTACACTTATTATAGCACATGTCTTTGGAGGAGAATGAACAAAAAAGCAAACAAAAGGCGCAAAATCTTCCACATTTTCAGATTATGTGGTAAAATGATTACTGTTTGGACGGCGGCAGAAACGGTGACAGCAATGGTAATAATGATAATGAGGAAAGGAAGAATGATACTATGAAAAAGAGTGCGGCAGTGTTTTTTGCGACAGGATTTGAGGAGATCGAGGCGCTCACCGCGGTGGATCTGCTGAGGCGTGCCGGGATCGAGACCGTCTGTGTCTCGATAGACAACGAAAAGCGTGTCACGGGGAGCCACAACATCACAGTGGAAATGGATGCGGGGCTTGACCGTCTCGATTTCGGGCTGTATGATATCCTCATATGTCCGGGAGGGATGCCGGGCACGAAGAATCTCGAGGCGTGTGAGTGGCTCACGAAGAATATCAGGGCGTCGTACGAGAATGGAAAATACATCGCGGCAATCTGTGCCGCGCCGGGCATCTTTGCCCACATGGGACTACTGCAGGGCAGAAAAGCCTGCATTTATCCCGGGATGGAGGACGAGCTGTACCAGAACGGAGCCGCCGTGTGCGCAGACAGCAAGGTGATGAAGTCCGGTACGATCATCACAAGCCGTGGTCTGGGAACGGCGATCCCTTTTGCGCTTGAGATCGTGGCGGCGCTTCTGGGGCAGGAGAAGGCGGATGCGCTCGCCAGGAGTATCGTGTACACAGAGGATTGATAATATTGTATGAATAGACGTAAAAATTTTGACAACTTATGAATCCAATGTTATAATCAAAAATATAATGCGTAATTATATATAAAAAATAAGATCAAGCAGATAGAAGGTTTCTCAAATGATAACAGAACAGGAGTTTCAAAGGGTGGCAGCCTATGTGAAGAACAAGGCTGGCATCAACTTAAACGAAAAAAAGGTTTTGGTTCAGGGAAGGCTTGATAGTTATATGCAGCGCAATGGTTACAGCTCATATGACGAATTTATGGATCGCGTGGAAAAGTTTCCGACAGGACCTGAGGCAGAGGATTTGATGAATTCTCTCACGACAAATCATACGTATTTTTGGAGGGAGTACGAGCAGTTTTTATTTTTGAAACAGGAAGTTTTTCCTGAACTTAAAAGACGCACGGAGAGCACAAAGGACTGGCACATCTGGTGTGCCGCTTCGTCGACAGGGGAGGAGCCGTACACACTGGCGATGCTCTGCAAGGATTTCCTGGGGCTCGAGCAGGAGGGGTGGGACACCAGGATTCTCGCCACCGATATCGACACGAAAGTCCTGGAGAAGGCAGTGAAGGGGATCTACGCCAGAAATTCCGTGGAACAGCTGCCGCAGCAGTATGTGCGCAGGTTTTTTAAGCAGATCAGCCAGGAGGAATACCGGGTGAAGGAGGAGCTCAAGAAAGAAGTGCTGTTCCGGCAGCTCAATCTGATGAACCCGCTCCCGTTCAAGAAGCCGCTCCATGTGGTCTTCATCAGGAATGTCATGATCTATTTCGATGAACCGACGAAGGAGCGGCTGCTGCACAATATTTATGAAAAAATGGCTCCCGGCGGATATCTTTTTATCGGCTCGACAGAATCCATGGGGCAGAATAATACCCAATTCCAGTACGTAAGACCTTCCATATACAAAAAGTAGAGGAAGGGAGGTTTGAGATGGAAAAGTTAAAGGTATTGCTGGTGGTAGGAAATCTGGAAATGAAAAGGCATCTCACTGGGATCCTCAGCACAGATCCGGATCTTGATGTGGTGGCTGAGGCGAACAATGCCTACACAGCGAGGGACAAAATCATAGAGTGTGATCCCGACGTGATGCTGCTGTGTCACGATCTGCCAAGGATGTCAGGGATCACATTTCTGGGAAAACTCATGCCGCAGAGGAGTACTGCGACACTTGTCATAGCGGAGTCCCGGTTTGAGGATGATGCCTACCACGCCGGTGCGCGGGATTTTGTCGCCTGCGGTGACAACTGCGAGATCCTTGAACATGAAAATATCTGCAGTCGGCTCAAGAAAGCGGTGGGCGGCGAGTGGCTTGCCGCCGCAAAGCGGGCACCGGTGCTGAATGCGGCGCAGATGAACAGAAATTCGGGCGGTGAAGGGGATGGGATCACATCCATCATAGCGATCGGTGCCTCGACAGGAGGGACGGAAGCGATCGCCACCGTGGTGAGAGGGCTCAGGAGGGATATTCCGGGCATTGTGATGGTGCAGCATATGCCGGAGGGCTACACGCAGATGTACGCCCACAGGCTGGACAACGAGGGAGAGGTCTCGGTGAAGGAGGCAGTGTCGGGCGACGTGGTGAAACCCGGGCAGATCCTTTTGGCGCCGGGAGACAAACAGATGCGCATCGTCAGGATCAACGGCAGATACCAGGTCGAGTGCAAACACGGTCCAAGAGTGACAGGACACTGTCCGTCAGTGGATGCGCTCTTTGAGTCGGTGGCACGCGTCGCCGGCAAGGAGGCGATCGGAGTGCTGATGACAGGTATGGGCAGCGATGGCGCCAAGGGGCTGCTGGCGATGAAGAATGCCGGCGCGCGCACGATAGGACAGGATGAGAAGACGTGTATCGTGTACGGCATGCCCAAAGTGGCGTATGAGATCGGGGCGGTGAAGTGGCAGGTGCCGCTGGATCAGATCGCGCAGAAGATATACTATCTGCTGGATAAGCGGCAGTGAGGAGCGCGGTCAGGAGCTCTCGTGCCGGAAGGCATCGCCTGGAAAATGCAGATTTTGCGCAGGATATAACAGGATATAATCTAAGAAAAAGGATAGGAGGCAGATTATGAGAATATTAATAGCGGAAGACGATTTTGCCAGCAGAAAGGCAATCTTGAAGTTTTTGTCAGAATACGGTGAGTGTGATGTCACGGTTGACGGGATGGAGGCGATCGATGCTTTCATGATGGCCCTTGAGGAGGATGATCCGTATGATCTGATCTGTCTGGACGTGATGATGCCTGTCATGGACGGTTATCAGGCACTCAAGAATATACGCGATATCGAGAGGGAGCACCATGTCGAACCGAAGGATCAGGCGAAGGTTATCATGACGACGGCGCTCAACGAGGAGAAGAATGTCAAGAAGGCATTTGAACTTGGCTGTACCGTGTACTGTGCGAAACCGATCGATGTGGAAAAACTGCGGGGCACACTCGTTAAGCTTGGATTAACTTCATAAATGTTGTCATAATGTTATCATAGAGATAAAAAGGGGGACGAAATTGCATGGAAGAGAAAACAGAAGTGCTCGAGGCGATCGGGCTCGAAGATACCCGTCAGGGAAAATATATGACTTTCTGCATCGGGAGTGATGTGTTCGGCATTGAGCTTAAATATGTCAACGAGATCATACAGATGCAGGCGATAGCGCCCATTCCCGAGGTGGAGCATTTTATCAAGGGACTGATCAACCTGAGAGGTAAGATCATACCGGTGATCGACGTGGCAGACAGGTTTGGCAAGGAACTGTTTGAGTACAATGACCGGACCTGTATTATTGTCGTGGACGTTCAGGGGGTCACTGTGGGGTTGATCGTTGAGACGATCTCAGAGGTGGTGTCGATCGAGGAGGAGGATATTTTGCCGCCGCCGAGCGTGTCCAAGACAAATGCGCAGGCAAAATTTATCCGCGGGATCGGAAAGATCGGCGACAGTGTCAAGCTCCTGTTGGATCCCGTCAAACTGCTGAGTGATGAGTCGCTTGATTTTACGGAGAAACAGGAAGAGGAAGAGGAAGAATAAATGCCAGAAAATCGGGAAGAATTTTTTTATTTTATTTTGAATAACAGTCAGGTATGTATCATCAAGTATGATTCCCGCGGATGCATAGACTACTGCAACGACAGACTTCTTGAGCTCACAGGCTACAGTGCCGGTGAGCTTGCCGGTGTACACATCGGCGAGCTGATCCAGAATGTTTTCGCGGATGAGGGCGGTCATATAGGGCTGGCAGATGAATACAAGGATCTGGAAGTGATCGAGACTGTACTGTATCGAAAGAATAAAACCTGTTTTCCGGTGGAGGTCAAGGTGGTATCCGGGGTTTTTGACGGTGTGGAGGTCATGATCTGCACGGCTGTCGATATGACCCGGTACAAGGAGAGCATCAGGAAGGTGGAGGAGACCACGATTCAGATGCAGGAGTCCATGAAGGCGAGGGATGCCTTTGTGGCAAACGTCACGCACGAGCTGCGGACGCCTGTAAACGGAATCAAGGGACATGCGGAGATCCTGATGGAGCAGGAGCAGGATTTTCAGAAGACAAACTACCTCAAGATGATTCTCGACTGCTGTTCGACGATGGAGGGGATCATCAACAACATACTTGATTTCTCCAAACTTGAGGCAGGGAAGTTTCAGATCGACGAGAAGCCGTTTTCTTTTTATGATTTTATATCAAAGATGGAGAAGATGTTCAATATGCTCACGATGAGGAAGGGGCTTCGGTTCACGCTCAATGTCGCCCCGGAGATCCCGGATAAGGTGATCGGCGATGAGCTGCGGCTGACGCAGATCCTGAACAATCTGGTGTCCAACGCGGTGAAATTCACGGAGCAGGGGTATGTCGGTGTCGAGATCGCCTTGAACACCAGGATCGGCGATGAGGTGGAACTGTTTTTCATGGTGGTGGATACCGGCATCGGGCTATCGCCGGAGGATAAGGATAAACTGTTCAAGAGTTTCTCGCAGGCGGATGCGTCCATCACCAGAAAGTTTGGCGGCACAGGGCTCGGGCTTGTCATCACAAAGGAGCTTGTGACCATGATGCACGGCAAGGTCTGGGCGGAGGGAGAGAAGGGGAAAGGATCCACGTTCTCTTTCACGATACGATTGAAGACAGAGCACATGCAGGATGCCGCGGAGCAGGAGCCGTCCATCAGAAAATGGAAATACTCGAACAATCTCAACAGGATGGCAGGGGAACAGGATCTGATGAATGAGCTGGGAAGCGACATCAACATCAGGGAACTCAGGAAATATTTTGAAAAACTCAATATCAGTATGGATATGGAAAACTGGCAGAAGGCGGAGAGCTTTGCGACGATGCTAAAGCAGCTGGTCAGCAACGGCTCGAAGGATCTGCAGCGGCTGGCTTTCCGGATGGAGATGTCGATCAGGAAATCCGACTGTGATAAGGCGAGGGAGTACGCCCGGAAAGTAAAGGAACAGCTGATGCTTGAGATAAAAGGTTTTGAGATATAGTGTTTTGAGAGATATAAAGGAGTATGGACGATAATGAATGGAACATCACAGAATGATAGCAGTATCAGAATACTTGTGGTTGATGATGTTGAGGTAAATCTGATCATTCTCGAGGAGATTATCAAGAACATGGGGTATCAGGCACTGCTGGCGCAGAGTGTGAAGGAAGCGCTGGAGATCATCGGGGACAGCGAAGCGCTGCCGGAGTTGATCCTGTCAGATATCTCCATGCCTGAGACGGACGGGTTTACGTTTTGTTCTATGTTGAAAAATGATCCGTACACAAAGGACATTCCGGTTATCTTCATATCAGCGATGGACACGGCTTCCGATCTCAGCAAGGGATTTGAGCTCGGCGCAGTGGACTATATCCCGAAGCCCTTTGACAAGACGGAGGTGGAGATGCGCATCTCCACACACCTCAAGATCTACACGATGCAGAAGGATCTGGAGGAGAATAACAAGCAGCTGAACCTTGTGGTCGCACGCCAGATGGAGAAGCTCAGGATCGAGCAGAAAAATATCATGACGGCACTGGCAAGGCTCGTGGAGAGCAGGGAGAACGTGTCGGATACCCACTACAAGAACATATTGTACAACAGCCGGATCCTCGCCGAGGGAATGCAGCTCTACCCGAAGTTTGAGGAGGAAGTGACGGATGACTTCATCGATACGATCGAGTCGAGCGCCGGGCTTCACGATATCGGAAAACTTCTGATACCGGATCAGATCCTGCTCAAGGATGCACCGCTGGACGAGGAGGAGCGGGAGATCATGAGCACCCACGCAGAGCGCGGCGCAAAGACGCTGATGGATATCTACGAGGGTGTGGAGACAAATGATTTTATCGATATGGCGATCGACATAGCATGGTATCATCACGAGTGCTGGGACGGCTCCGGCTATCCCAAAGGTCTCAAAGGCGATGCGATACCACTGGCTGCCCGCATTGTGAAGGTCGTGGATGTGTTTGACGCCATGATCAGCGAGCGGCGCTACAAAAAGCCGATCCCGCTGGAGCAGACGCTTGCATATATGCAGGAGGGGGCGGGGAACATCTTCGACCCGGATATTATCCGCGTGTTTATGCGCATTTACCGCAACTTCAAAGGGATCTGACAGGGCGATGAAATAAAATGACAGTTTAGTAAAAATATACCATTCATAAAACTTTTCACTCCGTTAATACTAGGATTAAGATAAGCGACAAAAAGCTTGTCTTTCAAAATAGATTGCGTTATAGAGAGCAAAAAATTGATTAACGGAGGTAAGAAATTATGTCAACACAGAGTAGATCAAACAGAGTAGAAGTTCCAGAGGCAAAGGCAGCAATGGACCGTTTCAAGACAGAGGTAGCATCAGAGCTTGGTGTGAACTTAAAGGAAGGTTACAACGGTGATCTCACATCGCGCGAGGCAGGAAGCATCGGCGGCGAGATGGTTCGTAGAATGGTAAAGAGCTACGAGGAGTCTCTGAACAAATAAGAACGATCAACAGAAAAGATGGGATGCAGTTTTGACACTGCATCCCGTTTTTGTGTTTTTCATGCTTTTTTTAGCACTTTTAAAAAATTTTTCTTTTATTTTCAAGAAGCCTATGCTATAATAAAAAACGATTGGTAACTGTTCAGTGGTTACAGCGGGCAGTGTACGGACTGTATACTGAAATAGATAAATATAAAATATATTCATGGCAGGCATGGCTGCATGATATGCATTGCATGATATGCAAGGAGGAAATGGAACAAATGAGTTTACAGGTGGAGAAGTTAGAGGGAAATATGGCTAAGCTTACGATAGAGGCGTCGGCTGAGGAGTTTGAGCAGGCAATCGAGAAAGCTTATCAGAAAAATAAGAATAAGTTGAGCATTCCGGGATTCCGAAAAGGCAAAGTGCCCCGCAAGATGATCGAGCAGATGTACGGCAAGGAGATCTTTTACGAGGATGCAGCCAACATCGTCATTCCTTCTGTATATGCGAAGGCTGTGGATGAGTGCACGGAGGAGATCGTGTCACAGCCGACGGTTGATATCGTGCAGGCAGAGGCGGGGAAGCCGTTCATATTCACCGCGGAAGTGGCGTTAAAGCCGGAAGTGACACTCGGAATGTACAAGGGTGTCGAGGTTGAGAAGACGGATGTGGCTGTCACAGACGAGGAGGTTGACGCAGCGATCGACAGGGAGCGGGAGAACAATGCCAGGACGATCTCCGTTGAGGACAGGGCTGTCAGGGACGGCGATATGACAATCATCGACTATGAAGGATTCGTGGACGGGGAGAGCTTCGAGGGCGGAAAGGATGAAGATTACCCGCTGACTATCGGTTCCGGAACCTTTATTCCGGGATTTGAGGAGCAGCTGATCGGCGCCGAGCTCGACAAGGAAGTGGAAGTCAACGTGACGTTCCCGGAAGATTACCAGGCGTCCGAGCTTGCAGGAAAGCCGGCTGTGTTTAAGTGTATTGTCAAGGAGATCAGGGAGAAGGAGCTGCCGGAGCTCGACGACGAGTTTGCGAGCGAGGTCTCAGAGTTCGACACCCTGGCGGAGTACAGGGAGGACGTGAAAAAGAATCTGACCGAGCGGAAGGAAGCGGAAGCGAAGGCTGCGAAGGAAGAGAAAGTAGTCGAGGCGATCATCGCGGATGCGAAGATGGATATCCCAGAGGCAATGCTCGCGACACAGCAGCGCTCGATGGCAGATGACTTCGCCCAGAGGATCCGGATGCAGGGGATCACGATCGACCAGTATTTCCAGTTTACAGGTCTCACGAGAGAGGCGTTCTTAGAGCAGCTCAAGCCGCAGGCGGAGGAGCGGATCAAGTCCAGACTGGTACTCGAGGCGGTCGCAAAGGCGGAGAACCTGGAGGCGAGCGACGAGGAATACACGGCTGAGATCAAGAAGATGGCGGAGGCTTACCAGATGGATGAGGATAAGATCACGGAGATGATCGGTGAGTTCGAACAGAAGTCCATCAAGGAGGATATCTGCATCAGGAAAGCATTGGAGCTGGCAGTGGAGAGCGCGGTGGAGAAATAGTACGCTCATACAGCGCAGAAAGAAACAGAATACAATATATTAAAAAAATATAATAATTGTGCGGATTATTTGCGCAATTATTATATTTGCGTTATACTGTGTTTTAGTAGTATGCAGAGTGGAGGTAAAAACTATGAGTTTAGTACCATATGTCATAGAACAAACAAGCCGGGGCGAGCGTTCGTACGATATTTATTCAAGGCTTTTGAAGGAGCGCATCATATTCCTGGGCGAGGAGGTAAACGAGACGACAGCGAGCCTTACGGTAGCCCAGCTGCTGTTTTTGGAGGCTGAGGATCCGGAAAAGGATATACAGCTGTACATCAACAGTCCGGGAGGTTCTGTCACGGCAGGTATGGCGATCTATGACACGATGCGCTACATCAAGTGCGATGTGTCGACGATCTGTATCGGTATGGCAGCCAGCATGGGGGCATTCCTGCTCGCCGGCGGCACAAAGGGCAAGCGGCTCGCGCTTCCAAACGCGGAGATCATGATCCACCAGCCGCTTGGCGGAGCACAGGGACAGGCGACAGAGATCGAGATCGCCGCAAAACATATACTGCGGACCAAGCAGAAGCTGAACACCATCCTGGCGGAGAACTGTGGACAGCCGTATGATGTGGTCGCGGCAGACACGGAGCGCGACAATTGGAAGTCGGCTGAGGAAGCGATGCAGTACGGTTTGATCGACAGAGTGATCACGGACAGGGCGGACGCAGCGGATGACAGATCGAATTAGATGATATATTTAGATTGAATGAATTATGAGTAAAGGGAGAAAAAGGATGGCTGGAAAAGGCACTGAGGGAAGGGTAAGATGTTCTTTCTGTAACAAAACACAGGATCAGGTGAGAAAGCTGATAGCAGGTCCATCCGGTGTTTATATTTGCGATGAGTGTGTAGATATCTGTGCAGACATAATAGAGGAAGAGTACGAGGATGAACAGATCGACGGCGGTTTTGAGATCAACCTCCTAAAGCCCGTGGAGATCAAGGAGTTTCTCGACGAGTATGTGATCGGACAGGAAGAGGCAAAAAAGGTATTGTCGGTGGCAGTGTACAATCACTATAAGCGTGTTATGGCTGAGAAGGATCTGGATGTGGAGCTTCAGAAGAGCAATATCATCATGATCGGTCCGACAGGTTCCGGCAAAACATATCTGGCGCAGACGCTTGCCAAGATCATCAATGTCCCTTTTGCGATCGCGGATGCGACGACGCTCACAGAGGCAGGTTATGTGGGGGAGGATGTTGAGAATATCCTTTTGAAGCTTATTCAGTCAGCTGATTATGATATTGAGAGGGCGCAGTACGGGATCATCTACATCGATGAGATCGACAAGATCACGAAGAAGAGTGAAAATGTTTCGATTACCAGAGACGTCTCCGGCGAGGGTGTGCAGCAGGCGCTTTTGAAGATCGTTGAGGGCACGGTGGCAAGTGTGCCTCCGCAGGGTGGCAGAAAGCATCCGCACCAGGAATTGATACAGATTGACACGACAAATATCCTTTTTATCTGCGGCGGCGCTTTTGATGGGCTGGATAAGATCGTCGAGAACAGGCTTGACCGCAAGTCCATAGGTTTCAACAAGGATATCGCAGAGAAGACGACGAGGGATCTCGGCGCTGTGTTTAAGGAAGTAACGCCGCAGGATCTCACCAAGTACGGACTCATTCCGGAGTTTGTCGGCAGGGTTCCGATCAATGTATCGCTGGAAGGGCTTGACAAGGATGCGCTCGTGAGAATCTTAAAGGAGCCTAAGAGTGCCCTGATCAAGCAGTATCAGAAGCTTTTTGAGTTTGACGATGTGAAGCTTACCTTCGAGCCGGATGCGATCGATGCGATCGCCGAGAAAGCGCTGGAGAGAAAGACAGGAGCCAGAGGTCTGCGTTCCATCATGGAGAGCATTATGATGGATATCATGTATGAGATTCCTTCCGATGACACGATCGAGAGCTGTGTGGTCACGAAGGAGTCCGTAGAAGGAACAAGTCAGCCTTTTGTAGTACACCGCGAAGCAATGCGCACAGAGCGTGAGAAAAAGGCGAGATAAATAGATGGATTGATTATAAGCGCCGCCTTTTACAAAGGGCGGCGTTTTATGCACAGAGGCGCAGGGAGAGGATTTTACAGATGGAGCAGATAACAGCAGCATTACCCTTGGTGGCACTGCGGGGACTGACGGTGGTGCCAAATATGATCATACACTTTGATCTGAACAGAGAAATGTCAAAGAAGGCGATTGAGCAGGCGCTGAATGCGTCGCAGAAGGTGCTGCTCGTACCGCAGATCGATCCGGAGGAGGAGGAACCGGATCTCGACGGTCTATATAAAGTGTGTACGGTGGCAAGCATCAGGCAGGTTACAAAGCTTCCGAACAGTATTGACAGGGTTATGGTGGAGGCTGTGGCGAGGGCGCGCATCATAGAGCTGGATGACAATGGCGGACAGTACTTTAGCGCACTGTACGAAGAGATTGACGACGATGGGAAAGATCTCGAACAGTCCGAGGAGGAGGCGCTGACGCGCACGCTCAGGGAGGTGTTTGACACGTATGTCCGTTTTTATCCCAAAATCGGAAAAAGCCTGGGGAAGTACTTTAAGGAAGGGAGCAGCCTGCCGGAACTGATGAACCAGATCCTGATCAACACCCCCTTTTCGTATGATCAGAAGCAGCAGATACTCGAGGTCGAGGATATTGCCGAACAGTGCGGGGAGCTTGTGGCGCTGATCATGAACGAGGCGCAGATCGCGGCGATCCGCACACAGCTGGCGGTCAAGATCAGGGAGAAGATCGACAAGAACCAGAAGGACTACATTCTTCGCGAGCAGATGGAATATATACAGGAGGAGCTGGGGGACAAGAACCAGTATTCCGATGTGAAGCATTACGAGGAAGCGCTCGCAAAGCTGAAAGCGGATGCGGAGGTCAAGGAAAAGATCCAGAAGGAGATCAACCGGTTCAAGACGATCATGGGATCAAGCTCGGAGAGCGCGGTGGAGCGCGGGTATATAGAGACGCTTTTGGAACTTCCGTGGAACAGGGCTTCGAAGGATAACAACGACATCAACAGGGCGGAGGAGATCCTCGAGAGGGATCATTACGGACTGGAGAAGGTGAAGGAACGCATCGTCGAGTATCTGGCGGTCAGATGCCTGACCAGCAAGGGCGAGGTGCCGATCATGTGTCTGGTGGGACCGCCGGGAACGGGCAAGACGTCCATCGCCAAATCGATCGCGGAGGCACTGAACAAAAAATATGTCAGGATCTGTCTGGGCGGCGTGCGTGACGAGGCGGAGATCAGGGGACACCGCAAGACGTATGTCGGGGCAATGCCGGGGCGGATCGCAAACGGCCTGAAACAGGCGGGCGTATCCAATCCGCTGATGCTGCTCGACGAGATCGACAAGGTCAGCAGCGACTACAAGGGAGACACCTCGTCGGCACTTTTGGAGGTGCTTGATCCGGAGCAGAACTGTCATTTCAGGGATCACTATGTGGAGCTGCCGATCGATCTGTCCAGGGTTCTGTTCATAGCGACCGCAAATGATGCAGGCAATATCCCAAGGCCGCTGCTCGACCGCATGGACATCATTGAGGTGACAAGCTACACGGCGAACGAAAAATTTCATATAGCGCGGGAGCATCTGTGGGAGAAGCAGCTCGCAAAGAACGGTCTGAGGGAATCGCAGCTGACGATCAGCGACAATGCAGTCAAGGGCATCATCGACCGCTATACAAAGGAGGCGGGCGTGCGCAATCTCGAGAGGAAGCTCGGGACAGTCTGCAGGAAGGCGGCGTTGGAGATACTGAAGGCAAGGGGCGGTAAGCCCAAAAAGCAGGTGCAGGACAAGTGCATCAGGGTGAACAGCCAGAAGCTTGAAAAGTATCTCGGAAAGCCCAAGTACAGTGTCGACATGGCAAACGAGAAGGACGACGTGGGGATCGTCAGAGGGCTTGCGTGGACAAGCGTGGGCGGTGACACCCTGCAGATCGAGGTGAACATCATGCCCGGAAAGGGTGAGATCGAGCTCACCGGAAAACTCGGTGATGTGATGAAAGAGTCCGCGATGACAGGCATCAGCTATATCAGGTCGATCGCGTCCAGGTATAAGATCGATCCGGAGTTTTTCAAGAAAAATGATTTTCATCTCCATATTCCCGAGGGGGCTGTGCCAAAAGACGGTCCGTCTGCAGGCATAACGATGGCGACGGCGGTGCTGTCGGCGATCACGGACACGCCGGTCAGGGCGAAGGTTGCCATGACTGGTGAGATCACACTGCGCGGAAGGGTGCTTCCGATCGGCGGACTCAAGGAAAAGCTGCTGGCGGCAAAGACGGCGGGCATCACGACAGTCCTGGTGCCCGAGGAGAACGAGAAGGATGTGGCGGAGATTTCCGGCGAGATCAAGTCGGGCATGGAGATCTGTTTCGTGCGTTCCATGGATGAGGTGATACCTCTTGCCTTTGCATCTGAGATCAAGATGAGAAGTACACGGACCAGGACGAAAACAAAAACCGAAAACAATAAGCAGGAGAAGTGACAGATGGTTATAAAAAATGTAAGCCTGGAAACGGTGATCGGTGTGACGAGCAAAGTGCCGCAGAACAATATGCCCGAGATCGCATTTGCCGGAAAGAGCAACGTGGGGAAGTCCTCGCTCATAAACGCCCTCATGAACCGCAAATCGCTGGCGCGGACCAGCTCGCAGCCGGGAAAGACGCAGACGATCAATTTCTACAATATCAACAACGAACTGTACTTTGTCGATCTTCCGGGGTACGGTTACGCGAAGGTGAGCCAGCAGGAGAAGGAGAAGTGGGGCAAGATGGTCGAGCGGTATCTGCACCAGTCGAGGGTGCTCAGGGCGGTGTTCCTGCTGATCGATATCCGGCATGATCCCTCGGCAAACGACAGGATCATGTACGATTGGATCATCTCGAACGGCTTTCACCCGATCATCATCGCAACGAAGGCAGACAAGATCAACAGAAGCCAGCTGCAAAAGCAGATCAAGGCAGTCAGGCAGGGGCTCGGCGTTGACAGGGATACGATCGTGATCCCGTTCTCAGCCCAGACGAAGCAGGGGCGGGACGAGATTTATGATCTGATCGACGGCATGATGGGGCAGCCGGAAGGAGAGGACTGAATATGGAGGAACGAAGTACATGCAGGCAAAACCTGAAACTGATCACAAATATCCTGATCTCGCTGGTCATACTGCTGCTCTGCATTTTTGTGGTGCCGAAGCTGGTCCTGCTCTTCATGCCTTTTGTGATCGGCTGGATCATATCCTGTATCGCGAACCCGTTTGTAATGTTTTTGGAGCGAAAGCTCAAGATCAGAAGAAAGGCTGGCACTGTCGTAGTCATCGTGTGTGTGATTGCGGCGGTGATCGGGATCGGTTATGGCCTCGGTGTCATACTCTGGCGTCAGCTATCTGGCTTTATCGAAGAGATCCCCGCGATGTGGGAAGTCGTGAAACAGGATTTTGACGATCTGGGAAACTGGATCAACCAGCATATCGGAGTGCGGGCGCCGAAGTTTGCGGATGCACTCAATGATCTCGGCAATACGATCGGTGAGATGATATCGGATCTGCCCAAAAGTTTAAATTTCAGTACTTTCGAGGGCATGGGCAGCATGGTGGGAAACATAGCGAGTGTGATCGTATCGATCATCATGTGCATGCTGTCGGCGTATTTCTTTATCGCGGACAGGGAGTGGATGAGCGGTTTCGTCAACAGATTCCTGCCGGAAAATATCACGCGCAAGTACGATGTGTTCTCCTCAAGTCTCAGGCAGGCGGTCGGGGGATATTTTAAGGCGCAGTTCCGCATTGAGATCTGGATGTATGTGCTGCTTTTGATCGGACTCACGGTGCTGAGGGTGCGCTACAGCCTGCTGATCGCGCTGCTGATGGCGTTTCTCGACTTCCTGCCTTTCTTTGGCACGGGTATCGTGCTGGTTCCGTGGGCGGTCGTGACAGTGATCGGGGGCAGCTACCTCAGAGCGTTCGGTTTTCTGGTCATCTGGGGTGTGGGACAGCTGTTCCGTCAGCTGATACAGCCCAAGATCATGGGGGAGTCCATTGGGATGGAGCCGATCCCGACGCTGTTTTTGCTCTTTATCGGATATCGGATCGCGGGGGTCGGCGGTATGCTGATCGCAGTGCCGCTGGGGATCATCGTCGTCAATATGAACGAGGCAGGTTTTTTCGACACGCCCAAGTACAGTATCAGGTTGCTGGTTCGAAACGTCAATGAATTCAGGCGGCTGGACGAGGAGACGGTCAGGGAGCTGGGCGGGGAGGAAAGGCGGGAGCATCGCGGAAGGTAGTGGACAGAATGCGTAATTTCAAGATATTGATACAGTATGAGGGAACCCGATACCAGGGGTGGCAGCGTCAGGATTCGACGGGAAACACCATACAGGGCAAGATAGAGGCGATCCTTGCGAAGATGACAGGCTGCGACTTTGTGCAGGTCAACGGTTCGGGGCGGACGGATGCGGGCGTGCACGCGCTCGGTCAGGTGGCAAACTTCAAGATTGACACGGCGCTGTCCGCGGTTGCGGTGATGGATCATCTGAACCGGTATCTTCCCGAGGATATCGGCGTGATATCGATCCAGGAGGTGCCGGAGCGTTTTCACAGCAGGCTGAATGCGAAGGCAAAGACCTACCGCTACCGCATATGGAATTCGAAGCTGCCCTGTGTGTTTGAGCGCAGATATGTGTATGAGGTGCCGGGGCAGTTCGACCTTGATGCGATGAGGGTGGCGGCATCGTGTTTGGTGGGAAAGCATGATTTCAGAGCGTTCACCTCGCAAAAAAAGAGCAGGAAGTCTACCGTGCGGACGATCGATGCGATCCGGCTCGAGAAAGCGGGGGAGGAGATCGTCATCACTTATAGCGGCGACGGGTTTCTGTACCATATGGTGCGGATTCTCACGGGCACGCTGATCGAAGTCGGGCTGGGGCAGAGAAGCCCCGCGTCGATGGCGGAACTGTTCGGGAATACTGCATCCAGGGATCTGGCAGGCGCGCTGGCACCTGCAAAGGGGTTGTGCCTGGTTGAAGTGCGGTACTGATAATGTTAGGAGCAGTCTTATGGACAAAATGGAGGAGAAAGGTATGAGTGACACAGAAAAGAGTATAGCGGAGGCTTCCACGGAGGAGCGGGAAGTCGTCTCGAGGAATTTTATTGAGCAGCTGATCGACAGGGATCTGGAGGAGGGGGTGTATGACACTGTGCACACGCGTTTCCCGCCGGAGCCGAACGGTTATCTGCACATCGGGCATGCCAAGGCGATCCTTGTCAACTATGGGATTGCGAAGGAGTACGGCGGAAAGTTTAACTTGCGATTTGACGACACCAACCCGACAAAGGAGGATATCGAGTTTGTGGAGTCCATCAAGGCGGACGTCAGGTGGCTCGGCGCGGACTGGGAGGACAGGCTTTTCTTTGCCTCTGACTATTTTGACCAGATGTATGAGTGCGCCGTAAAGCTGATCAGGAAAGGCAAGGCGTATGTATCGGACCTGACAGCGGAGCAGCTCAAGGAATACAGAGGATCCTTTACAGAACCCGGAAAGGAAGATCCGTCCGCGGGCCGCTCTGTGGAGGAGAACCTGAGGCTCTTTGAGGATATGAAAAACGGCAAGTTTGCGGACGGTGAGAAGGTGCTCCGCGCGCGGATCGATATGGCTTCACCGAACATCAATATGAGAGATCCGGTGATCTACCGTGTGGCGCACATGACACATCACAATACAGGTGATCAGTGGTGCATCTATCCGATGTATGACTTTGCGCACCCGATCGAGGACGCCATCGAGGGGATCACGCACTCGATCTGCACGCTGGAGTTTGAGGATCACAGACCGCTCTACGACTGGGTCGTGCGGGAGATCGAGTACCCGAACCGCCCTAGACAGATCGAGCAGGCAAAGATGTATCTGACAAACGTCGTGACAGGCAAGCGCTATATCAAGAAGCTTGTCCAGGACGGGATCGTCGATGGCTGGGACGATCCGAGGCTTGTGTCGATCGCGGCGCTCAGAAGGCGCGGGTTTACGCCGGAGTCCATCCAGAAGTTCGTGGAGCTCTGCGGTGTGAGCAAGGCAAACTCCTCCACCGACTACGCGATGCTCGAGTACTGCATCCGCGAGGACTTAAAGCTCAAAAAGCCCAGGATGATGGCAGCGCTCGATCCTGTAAAGCTTGTGATCGACAACTATCCCGAGGGGGAAGTGGAGTACCTTGAGGTGCCCAACAATCTCGAGAATGAGTCCCTCGGCTCCAGGCAGGTCCCGTTCTGCAGGGAGCTCTATATCGACAGGGACGACTTTATGGAGGAGCCGCCCAAAAAGTATTTCAGGCTGTACCCGGGAAATGAGGTGCGCCTCATGAGCGCGTATTTTGTAAAGTGCGTGGATTATGAGAAGGACGAGAGAGGCAGAGTGACCGTCGTCCACTGCACCTATGATCCGGAGACAAAGCAGGGCAGCGGTTTTTCGGGCAGGAAGGTGAAGGGCACGATCCACTGGGTTCCGGCGCCGTACGCGGTCAAAGCGGAGGTGCGGTTATACGAGAATCTGATCGACGAGGAGAAGGGGGTCTACAACGAGGACGGCTCGCTGAACCTCAATCCCAATTCGCTCACCGTGCTGAAGGAGTGCTATGTGGAGCCGGCGCTGAAAGGCGCAGAGCCGTACGACAGCTTCCAGTTCGTGAGGCAGGGGTTCTTCAATGTGGATGTCAGGGATTCGAAGCCGGATGCGCTTGTGTTTAACAGGATCGTCTCGTTAAAGAGCTCGTTCGTGCTGCCGAAATAGGCGGCTGTCCCCGAAGTGCGGACATTCTCCGTAGGGATATGAAATATCACAGGGAGGGAGAGGGTTGGAATGAGGTATCGATGTCTGATATTGGACCATGACGACACGGTGGTCAACAGTACTGCCACCATACATTATCCCGCATTCCTGGAGGCGTTAAAGCTGTTGCGGCCGGGCGTGACCATTTCGCTTGACGATTATTTCCGGGAAAATTTTGATCCGGGTTTTATCCCGTACTGCGTCGGGAAGCTCGGTATGACGGACGAGGAGCTCGAGCGCGAGCTGGAGTGCTGGAAGGAATATGTCTCAAAGCACACCGCAAAGGCTTACGACGGCATGAGGGAGATCATCGGGCGCCAGCGGGCGGAGGGCGGCATTGTGTGCGTGGTATCGCACTCCTATGATTTCAATATCAGGAGGGATTATGCATCGAACGATCTTCCTATGCCGGACATGATCTTTGGATGGGAGTATCCGCCCGAGCAGAGAAAGCCCGGCACGTACGCACTCGAGGTCATCTCCCGAAAGTATCGGTTGAAACCGCAGGAGATGGTGATGGTGGATGACTCCAAGCCGGGCTACGACATGGCAAAAGCGTATGGTGTTCCTTTTGTCGGTGCGGGCTGGGCGACTGATATCCCCGAGATCCGGGATTTCATGAGGAAGAACAGCGACGTGTACTTCACGAGCGTAGAGGAGCTGGCAGAATTTTTATTTGATACAGAGCCGGCATGACGGGCTCCGGGAAATCGGACACAGAATCAAAACTAGTACAGATCATGAAGGCATGGGTATTACGGTATGCATGCCTTCATTGTTTTTTATCGTTCATGTTTTTGGCAGTACGGCATATGTGAAATGATAACGATTGTTATATTATAATTCGTTATCATTCCGCGTCCGAGTCGTCAAAAAACGCTTCCGTCCTGCCAGCCGGATCGGACGGCTCGGTGTAGGTGGCAGACACAGATACCGTCCCGGCTTCGTGTTCACTGTTCTTTTTCTCCGACGTGCCGGGATCAGCGGCAGGTGCGGCAGACATATCTACCTGCGTGTAGACAGGCTCGACAGTGGGCGCTGTCATCTCGCCGATGATCTCCTTTGCCTTGTCGATCTTCTCGGACACGTTGAAGTGCTCGAGCTTTTCCTTGGTCTTATCAAGTGTCTCGATCACTTTTTCACCTATTTTTTCCCTGGCATTGTCTATATCGATCGGCATATAGGGGCGGCATTTGCTGACAGCGGGATTTGCGGACTCTGCGGAGAAATCTTCATCGTCGAGATCCTCGTCAAAATCGTCAAAGTCATCGAAGTCGTCAAAGTCTTCCTCGGG
Organism: uncultured Lachnospiraceae bacterium; assembly: GCA_910585765.1. Lineage (GTDB taxonomy): Bacteria > Bacillota > Clostridia > Lachnospirales > Lachnospiraceae > COE1. Next base: position 34,466 of record CAJUES010000003.1, read on the forward strand.
AGTGTTTGTTTTATTTCGAAGATAATAATAGGTCCCTGCAGCTGCAGCACCGGCGAGGGCACTGAATAAGACAAGCTTGCTAAATTTCTTAGCCATTTGTGGTTCTCCTTTCCTGTTGCAGTTGTTTTTATATCATATACAAATCTATTTTAATACTATTTTATGGAAATGAAAAGAGATTATGTAAAATTTGATGAAAATGTGTAGTCGGAACTCTAAAATTATGTTAATATTAGTATAACAGGTGTGCGCTTTGGGGGAGTGCGCGCATAAGGAGGTACGAATGAACGAAAAATTTTTTGACCTTGCAAGGGAGAAACAGGACCGCATGATCAACGGTGCGGTCGAGGTGTTTGCCAAGAACGGGTACAAGCACGCCAGTACGGATGATATGGTGAAGGCGGTCGGTGTCAGCAAGGGACTCTGGTTCCACTATTTTGGCTCCAAGGAGGGTATCTACGTCTTTGTGTATGACTATTGCGTCAAGTATATGCTATTGGAGCTGTCAACAATGGTGGACGAAAACGAAAAGGATTATTTTGAGCTGATCAGACAGATTGCCCTGGCAAAGACAAAGGTCGGAAAAAGTTATCCATATCTCACTATTTTTCTGGAGGAGGCAGCGCACGAGACAGAGCAGGAGCCGGTCAGGAAGACAGCCGGGGCGAGGCAGAGCTATGAGGAGCGGATGGGCGCACTCCTCAGGTCTGCCGAGATCGGGACTGTCTCCGACAAGGCGAGGCGGGAGCGCATCAAGAAGATGATCGATTACTGTATCAGCAGTATCATACGGGAGCGGACAATGGAGGCGGCAGACTCTGAGGCGGTATTCAGGGAGATCAAGGCATATATAGAACTGGTCAGGGACATGACCTTGAATCTCTCCTGAAATAAATAGGGACTACTTTTTCTGCTGGTATACCGGGGCGGCGGGATAGCCGCCCTTTAGCTTCTGCATGCCGCGCTGAACAGCGTCCTTTGAATTTTTCCAGTCGGCATCCGCATTTTTGTAGTCAAATTTCTCGACCATCCAGCTCACGTCCTCCCCGATGCGTTCCAGATTTGCCGCCATCAGAGGAAATACCGTGGCAAAGAACGCGTCGCACTGCTTCTGGTTCAGCTTTTCCACCGCACACTGGCACAGGTCGCCGAAGTGTACGAGACAGAATCCTTTGCTGCTTTCCAGTTTCTTAACGAAATCAGCGTCCTTCCTGTACATGTAGAAGAAGGTGTCCAGATAGCGCGCATAGGTGTCCTCATACTGGCGGCAGATGTAGCAGGAGCGCTGTTTCTCGTACGCCCACGCCGTCATGGTGTTGTTGACTTCCCTGGAGCGTTTCAGGCGGTCCACAAAGGAGAGTTTTGCGGGTTTGAATCGCTTGACTTCGCTGCCAAATTCGCTGTTGATCTTCTGGTAATGGGTCTTTAGGATCCAGGCATTTCCGAGGGTGTTTCCATACTGGAACATTTTCAGGAAGTGATAGCGGCAGAAACCCTCCGCGTCTGTGAGGTCACGGATGTCGCTCTCCATGTACGAGGAACCAGAGCCCAGCGTGAAGTCGAGCAGATCCTGTTCCAGCTTCTGTTCGATGAAGCAGAAGGGACATTCGTCGTCTGCGGCGAAGGCGTCATTTAAGGGGATGGTATAAAGCTGTTCTTTCATGATCGTGATTCTCCTTTTTGTTGTTGTAAGGATCTGTACATGTTATTTCAGGACAGTTCCCAGATCCATTTTAACATATTTCACGAAAAAATTTTATAAAATTTCATAAAAATGTATATAATTGTCAAAAAGTGTGTTAAGATAAATATAAAACATAGAACGATCATTGAGACAGATCGCAGGCCGTCCGGAAATGGCACAGGTGTCATGACAGGGGGATATACGGACAGCTGAGACCGGATCATCGTTTTGATGGATAAAGGGAGGGATTGTATGAGTAAATTTATGGTTGCAGGTTTTGTGCAGATGGAGACGATCGTAAAGGTCGAGGGACTGCCGGTTCCGTACAAGCAGTTCGAGAGCATACCGGATCTGGTCGATACCGAGATCGGCGGGACAGGGTTCAACGAGGCGATGGCGCTGAAGTGGCTCGGCGACGAGGTGGACTTCATGAGTATGGTGGCGAGGAATATGTCAAGACACCAGATCGACGCCTACCTCAAGAGGAACGATGTGGATCTGAGCATGAATTATGTGCTGCCGATGCTTGACGGTATGCCTACTTCGGTGATCCTCTACTGCAAGGGAAAGAAACAGACTTTTGAGGATGTCAAGGACATCAGACATGTAGAATATGATTTTGGGCTGTTGGAGAGCCGGATCCAGGATAAGGATATGGTGCTGATGTCCAACTGCAATTTCTGCAGGCCGATCATAGGTCTCGCCAAAAAGTATCAGAAGCCCATAGCTGTCAATGTGCGCAGCATGAGGGCGGAGAAGATCGCAAACAAGGAAGATTTCCTGGCGGCGGCAAACATCCTGTACATCAGCGATGACGACCTTGAGAGCGACCACTATGACTGCATTCAGGAGTGTAAGGAGAAGTACGATCCCGAGATCGTTATCATGGGGATCGGCGACAAGGGTGTGATCCTCTACAACAAGAAGGACAACAGCGTTCTCGAGTACAAACCGGTCAAGACCAACGAGATCGTCAACACGATCGGCGCAGGAAACGCGCTGTTCTCCTCTTTTCTGCACTATTATGCCAAGACGCAGGATGCGAAGGAGGCGATCAAAAACGCGCTGCTGTTTGCGTCGTACAAGATCGGGTTTGTGGGAACCTCCAACGGGTTTATGACGGAGGAACAGATCGAACAGTGGAAAAAACTGATATGGCAATAAAAAATGTGCGCCCTGCGGCGCACATTTTTGCTGTGTCTATTCCATATAGATATATCTCAGAAACGCGATGGCATTGTCCATGCTGTTGGAGTTTATGGCAAACCCCAGGACAGGTTCCATGCCGACATAGTAATAGTACTGATTCAGCTTCGGGGAGTCGGTCACATAGATGCCCACCGGGATCCGCTCTGCGCTCTCGCCGGACTCGGCGTAGTAGAGCCTGTCCGCAAACTGTGCGAGCAGGTCGTCCGGGAGGACGGTCGTGATGTCGTGGAGACATTCGCTCCTGGCGAAGTAGTCAAGGGTGGCTGCATCGCCCACAATGACATCGAGCTCGCCGGTTGAGATGACCGCCATCGATTTCTCGAGGCTCATATACATCTCATAATCATTTCCGTCGGGGGCATAGTTCATCGTCGCATCGATGTATGCCTCGTGCTTTTTGGTGTCTATGCTCATATGTTCGACAAAACCGTCGATCAATTCCGTGTTGGAGGAATCGCCGGTGTCATTGTAGAAAAAAGCTGCAAAGGCAGTGTCGGATGGGGCGGTCAGTATCGAGTACGCCAGATAGATCACAAAGGCGGCGGCGACGGCGACGGCGATCGTTGTTTTCAGATAATATTCTTTGAAGTATGCAGCCTTTTCACTGAACGGTGCGTCCTTTAGCTTGGCATTCTGTTCCCGTATCTCGTCGTGCATTGAGTTGTTTTTGTCCCGGTTTTTGTTGTAGACTTCCATGATGATCCCTCCATCAGCCTGATCGATCGCGATTTTTGTCATTCTGCGCGCATTGCAGAACGATTACAAACTATCATATATGGAAATGCGGGTGTCTGTCAATCAACTTACTATTAATTTTTTCTAAATCTTGCAGATTAGATTGAATTGTTCCGTCATATGAGATATGATTGAACTATCATATTAAGTGTTAATAAGAATTAAGGAAGGTATCGCATTATGAACGAAAGCTACAAGGAACTGCTGGTGAAGAAGGACAGAGGGATCAAGGAGACACTCATCAGGTTTTTGAGTCTGCTCCCCACGGTTTTTCTCGGATTTTTGACTTTTGTGACTGGAAATATGATATTTTTTATTATAGTGATCGCACTCGGCGTGCTTGATTACTTTGTGTTTCAGTGGACAGATATCGAGTACGAGTATCTCTATCTGGACAAGGAGATCTCGGTGGACAAGATCATGGCAAAGACGAGGAGGAAGAGGGTCACGACGCTCAGCGTGGAAAAGGTCGAGATCATGGCGCCTGAGAAGTCCCATCAGCTCGATTCCTACAGAAACCGCCAGACAAAGGTGACGGATCTGAGCGCCGGGCATGACCTGCCCGATCAGAAGCTCTACTGGATATTCTACGAGGGTAATCAGAGGATCTTGATGAACCTCACAGAGGATTTTGCCAGGACGATCAAGGGAATCGCGCCGAGAAAAGTTTTTACGGAGTAAATGCTTGACAACCTGTGCTGGCTTTAGTATAATTGTGAAAATATTTTATTAAAAGTTCATTAATTTTACAGGAGGAAGAAAAATGGGTCAGATAATCGGCGAAGGCATCACTTTTGACGACGTACTATTAGTACCAAGCTACTCACAGGTAATTCCCAATCAGGTTGACCTGACGACATGGTTGACCAGGAAGATCAAGCTTAATATTCCGATGATGAGCGCAGGAATGGATACCGTCACGGAGCACAGGATGGCGATTGCCATGGCGAGACAGGGCGGTATCGGAATCATTCACAAAAACATGTCGATCGAAGCGCAGGCAGAGGAAGTAGACAAAGTAAAACGTTCTGAGAACGGTGTCATCACAGATCCTTTTTCACTCACTCCGGAGCATACACTCGGCGATGCAGATGCCCTGATGGCAAAATTCCGGATTTCAGGGGTGCCGATCACGGAGGGCAGGAAGCTCGTCGGCATCATCACCAATCGCGATCTGAAATTCGAGACAGATTACTCCAAAAAAATAAAGGAATCCATGACCTCGGAAGGGCTGATCACAGCGAAGGAGGGCATTACGCTCGAGGAGGCAAAGAGAGTTCTCGCAGATGCGAGGAAGGAGAAGCTTCCTATTGTAGACGATCACTACAACCTAAAGGGACTGATCACGATCAAGGATATCGAGAAGACGATCAAGTATCCGCTGGCGGCAAAGGATGAGCAGGGACGGCTGCTGTGCGGCGCAGGTGTCGGCATCACGGCAAATGTTCTTGAGCGTGTGGAGGCGCTCGTGGCGGCAAAGGTAGACGTCATCGTGCTCGACAGCGCACATGGGCATTCCGAGAATGTCCTGAAATGCCTCAGGATGATCAAGGAAGCCTACCCTGATGTGCAGGTCATCGCGGGAAATGTCGCTACAGGTGACGGGACGAGGGCGCTGATCGAGGCTGGTGCCGACGCTGTGAAAGTGGGGATCGGGCCTGGATCGATCTGCACGACGCGCGTTGTCGCGGGGATCGGCGTGCCGCAGATCACGGCGATCATGGACGCCTACGCAGTGGCGAAAGAGTACGGCATCCCGATCATCGCGGACGGCGGTATCAAGTACTCCGGCGACATGACAAAGGCGATCGCGGCGGGCGGTAACGTCTGCATGATGGGCAGTATCTTTGCGGGATGCGAGGAGAGCCCGGGAACATTTGAGTTATTCCAGGGGAGAAAATACAAGGTGTACAGGGGCATGGGCTCGATCGCAGCCATGGAGAACGGAAGCAAGGACCGTTATTTCCAGTCAGATGCCAAGAAGCTTGTCCCGGAGGGCGTTGAGGGACGAGTTGCCTACAAGGGAAATGTGGAGGATACCGTGTACCAGCTGATGGGAGGTCTCCGCTCCGGCATGGGATATTGTGGTACACAGACGATCGAGGAACTGAAAAACAACGGCAAATTTGTAAAGATTTCCGCAGCAGCCCTCAGGGAGAGTCATCCGCATGACATCCATATTACAAAGGAGGCACCCAATTACAGTGTCGAGGAATAATTTCGCCATGAGCAATATTCAATGAGTTATTTCGCAATGAGCGCTGTCACCACCTTGTGACAGCGTTTCCTTATGTGTTGGAGAAAATAAAATGCTTTTTTATACAAAGTATCGTCTCTACGATGAGGGAATCGAGATCATGATCCCTTCGGACATAGAACCGGCAGACTCCTTTGTGCCGTCGCAGAACAGCTGGCTGTCAAGGGACAAAAAGACAGTGATCAACGTGACGAGGGGCGGGGAGGATCTGACGGAAAAGAATCTGAACAACAGGCTGAACGAATACTACAAGTGTTTTTGCAAGGATGTCAGCCACTTTGCGTGCGAGCGGATCTCCAGACGCACGATAAACGGAAGGATCTACGGGGAAATCGAGTATTTGTCGCATGTGACGGGCTACTGTTTTTACAATATTTTCCTGCTGGGAAGCTATATGGACAGGGAGCTTGTTGTGACGATACAATGTACGGAGAGCAGTCGGGAGGAGAATGCACATATTTTTGAAAATATATCGGATTCGATCAGGATATTGAGAAGACACGAGGAGGATACGGAGGACGGATGACATGCTGGTAAAGGCGAAGGAGAAGCAGATTTCCTTTCTGTTTCAGGAGCAGGATCCTTTTTTTGAGATCGGTTTTCGGGTGCTGGAGCAGGAGCAGATCCCGCAGATGCTCCCCTGTCAGAGAAGACAGCAAAACGGCAGGGAGAAGCTTGTATTTAAGGCAGAGCGGCAGGATCTGGCACCGCTTGCGGACATCGTGCCCGAACTCGGGGAGGAGGCGCTGGTCAGTCTGCTGTGTGGAATGATAGCACTCAACATGGAGGTCGAGAAAAACGGTTTCCTGAAGAAAGAGTGCATCTGGTACAGGTATGACGATCTCTATTATGACAGGGCGGGCGGCTGTGTCATGACAGCGATCCTCCCGGTCACGGGGGATCTGAGGTATGCGGACGGCATGAGCTGGTATGACTGCTTTGAGAAGACAATGACCCGCATCGCGGCATGCCTGCCATACACGAAGATGCTGTATGTCAGAAAGCTTGCGCAGATGCTCAGGATGGGAAAGCTTGCGCAGGAGGATGCGCTGGAGGAACTTTCCCGGCTCGGCGGTATCGCCGCGGAGACGAGAAAGTGTGGATCTGAGAGCAGGCGCGACAAGGTGTTGGGGCTTCTCTATCGGGGAAAAGGCAGGGAACTTGTATTTCATGTGGAGGGTGATGATTTTCTGATCGGCAGGGATGACGGATCTGCGGACGGGGTCATCACATTGGAATTTTCGAGGGCGGTCAGCAGGCGGCACTGTCTGATCACAAGGATGAACAACAAATATTTTGTGCAGGATCTAAAGAGCGTGAACCACACGCTGGTGAACGGTATCATGATACCGCCGTACGAACTCACGGAGTTGGAGAACAACGATATCCTGAGTGTGGCGGACATAGAGTTCCGCGTGACGGTCAGCGAACGGTAATGTTGTGGAACAGAGTAAGGTATGGAAGGGATTTAGGTATAGAAGGGATTGGTATTGAAATGAAAGATACGGTAGAGATCAGATGGCATGGGCGCGGCGGTCAGGGAGCAAAGACGGCGGCGCTCCTGCTGGCGGACGTGGCGTTTAAAACAGGCAAATATGTACAGGGATTCCCGGAATACGGACCGGAGAGGATGGGGGCGCCGATCACGGCGTACAACCGGATCAGCAGCAGTCCGATCACGGTCCACTCCAACATCTATGAGCCTGATTATGTGGTGGTCGTGGATGAGAGCCTGCTCGACAGTATCGATGTGACGAGGGGGCTGAGCCCTGAGGGGGCAGTCATCATCAATTCCACGCGCAGCAGGGACGAGATCGAGGAGCATCTGCACGGATATCAGGGGGCGGTTTACCTGGTCGACGCAAAGGCGATCTCCATAAAGGCGCTCGGGAAAAACTATCCCAACTCACCGATGCTTGCGGCTGCAGTGGCAGTGTCAAAAGTCATGGAGCGCGGGGAGTTCCTCAGGGAGATGAGTGCTTCCTTTCAGCACAAGTTTGCAAAGAAGCCGGAGGTGATCGACGGAAACATGATGGCGCTGGAGATGGCATTTGACGCGGTGAAGTAAAAGGTGATAAGGAGAGTTATTATGGCGAACGGAAAAATATATGACAGGATCAATGAACAGAGTCCATGGCAGGATATCACGGAGGGCAACAAGATTTTTGAGGCGGCTACCTCAAAAGATTTCTGTACGGGCGAATGGCGGACGGCGACACCCGTGTGGAGTCAGGAGAAGTGCAAGCAGTGCCTTCTGTGCACGCCGGTGTGCCCGGATTCGTCCATCCCGGTCACTGCGGGAAAGAGAGAAGATTTTGACTACGATCACTGCAAGGGCTGCGGCATCTGTGCCAGGGTTTGCCCGTTTGGGGCGATCAGCATGAGGGAGGGTAAATAAATGGCGATCAGAGAACGACTATCAGGAAATGAGGCAGTGGCTTATGCCATCAGGCAGGTAAATCCGGATGTGATGCCGGCTTTTCCGATCACGCCGTCCACGGAGATCCCGCAGTATGTGGCGAACTATATCGCCAACGGTGAGATCGACACGGAATTTATACATGTCGAGAGCGAGCACAGCGCCATGAGCGCCACGGTCGGTGCATCGGCTGCAGGTGCGAGGGCGGTCACGGCGACTTCCTCGTGCGGTCTGGCACTGATGTGGGAGGAGCTTTACGTGGCGGCGTCCAACAGACTGCCGATCGTGCTCGCGCTGGTCAACAGGGCGCTTTCAGGTCCGATCAATATCAATGCGGATCACTCGGACAGTATGGGGGCGAGGGACTCCGGCTGGATCCAGATCTATGCGGAGTCCAATCAGGAAGTGTACGACAATTATATACAGGCGTTTCCGATCGCGGAGGACAGCCGTGTGCACCTGCCTGTGATGGTCTGCCAGGATGGATTCATCACGAGCCACGGCGTTGAAAACATCCTGCTCATCGAGGACGACAAGGTGAAGGGCTTTGTCGGTGCGTACGAGCCGGAGCACTATCTGCTGAATGGGACAGAGCGGATGGCGGTCGGACCGTATGCCGTCTCCAACTACTATATGGAAACCAAGCGGGCACAGCGCCAGGCGATGATCAATGCGAGGGAGGTCATACTGGAAGTTGCCCGGAAGTTTGAGGAAATGACTGGCCGCAGGTACGGTTTCTTCGAGGAATACCGGATGGAGGACGCCGAGTATGCAGTCGTGATCATCGGCTCTGCAGCAGGCACCTGCAAGGCTGCGATCGACGAGATCAGAGACACGACCGGCAAAAAAGCAGGTCTGATCAAGATCAGGGTTTTCAGGCCGTTTCCGGAGGAGGAGATCGCGGAGGCGCTCTCCAGAGTAAAGGCGGTCGCGGTCATGGACAGGAGCGAAATGTTTTCCGCTGCGAGCGGTCCCCTTGGCGCGGAGGTGCGCGCGGCGATGTACCAGGCGCACGGCACTGCCGATGTGGTCAATTATTTTTATGGGCTAGGCGGAAGGGACATAACCGTGTCGGATTTCAAGGCAGTCTATGACAGGCTGGAGGCGATAGCCGGGACACATGTGGTGACGGATATGTACGAGTACATAGGTTTGCGCAGCGCGCAGTCTGAGGAGGTCTAGGAGAGCATGGAAAAGACAACATACAATTTCAAAGAGGTTATGAGCAAGCCGGAACGCCTTGCTCCGGGACACAGGATGTGTGCGGGCTGCGGCGGCACGATCACGGTGCGCACGGTGCTTCGGGCGCTCGAGGAGGGCGACAGGGCGGTGATCGGAAATGCCACGGGCTGTCTGGAGGTATCTTCGTTCATGTACCCTTACACAGCTTACGAGGACAGCTATATCCACAATGCGTTTGAGAATGCGGGCGCTACGCTCTCGGGTGTGGAGACGGCGTACCACGTGTTAAAGAAAAAGGGAAAGATCAAGGATAATTTCAAGTTCATCACGTTCGGCGGCGACGGCGGAACATATGATATCGGATTTCAGTCCCTGTCCGGCGCGATGGAGCGCGGGCACGACATGGTGTATGTGTGCTATGACAACGGTGCCTACATGAATACCGGGACACAGCGCTCGTCAGCAACGCCGCAGTATGCGGACACGACGACGACGCCTGCCGGAAAGGTATCTGCCGGAAAGGTGCAGGTCAGAAAGGATCTCGCGGCGATCATGGCAGAGCACCATATCCCCTATGTGGGACAGAGCACCTTCACATCGAATTTCAAGGATCTGTACACAAAGGCACAGAAGGCGATCTACACGCCGGGAGCGGCTTTCCTCAACGTCATGTCGCCGTGTCCAAGGGGCTGGGGGTACGAGCCGGGCGAGATCATGAACATCTGCAGACTGGCGGTTGACACCTGCTACTGGCCTATGTTCGAGGTGATAGAGGGCAGGTGGATCCTGAACTATGAGCCGAAGAACAAATTGCCCATCGAAGAGTTCCTGCGGCCGCAGAGACGGTTCAGGCATCTGTTCAAGAGCGGAAACGAGGAGCTGATCGGGAAGTTCCAGGAGGAGATCGACAGGCAGTGGGAGAACCTCAGGAATAAGTGCAGCTGAAAAAGTGCCTGCATACCGGATTTTCCGGTATGCGGGCACTTTTTAACTGCGCGCCGCCCGCAAAAGAGTGTCAGCAGGGCGCACAGAGATCAACCAAACTGCAGCTCAGCCTGTCTGCGCATCTCGTCGATCTCAGCCTGTTTGCGCGCCTCATCCTCGGCAGCTTCCCGCAGAAGCCGCTCATAGATCTCGTTTGCCTCGCGGACGATCTCGTCCTGTTCCGGCGGCAGTGTGACGATCTCGCCGGAAGATGTTCCGCCTGCGAGGAGCGAATCGACAGAATTTTGATTGTTTGAAGCGCTCAGAATCGCATCGAGTGCAGCCTGGGTGTTCTCGTCGACAGGCTTTTGTCCATATAATCCCGAGTAGGAACCGGTCGTCGCATTGTATGCGGAGTCGTCGAGGGCTGCGCCCTGTTTTAGACCGGAACCGGAATCCTCAAGTGCGGGCTGGCTTTTCTTATTCTCGGCTTCCTTTTTTGCCTCGATCGCCTCAAGCCGGAGCGCCGCGTCCTTTTCTGCTTTGGAAGGCCAGATTCTGACAGTCTCAGGATTATATACTACTAGCCACCATTTGATCACATGGGGGTAGTATTTCTTTAAAAAATATGCTGTGGCTGGATCCATTATCTTAACACCATCTTTCGCAAATTACTATATTCATTGTACCACACATTTTATAATATCGGTAGAAGAAAAGTGAAAATTTATTGAAATTGCCACGAAATTCCTAAAATGCAAATAAAAAAAGTTATAAAAGTATAAACTAAATTGACAAATAGAAAAATGGTGTTATAGTAAATATAGAACAGATAATACAAAAGCGGTCCACGGCGTCAAGGATGCCGGACCGCTTCGCAGACTATATTGGGAGGAGGAGCATTATGAACATACAAAAATTTACACAAAAGTCCGTCGAGGCAGTCAACCTGTGTGAGAAGCTGGCGATGGAATACGGAAACCAGGAACTTGAGCAGGAGCATCTTCTCTGCGCACTGCTGACAGTCGATGACAGCCTGATCTTGAAGCTGGTCGAGCGGATGGAGATCAACAGGGACTATTTTCTCGACAGGGCACAGAAGGCGCTCGGGAAACGGGTCAAGGTGCAGGGCGGGCAGCCGTATGTAGGGCAGTATCTCAACAAAGTGCTGATCAGCGCGGAGGACGAGGCAAAGCGCATGGGGGACGAGTACGTCTCTGTGGAACACCTCTTTCTTGCCATGATCCAGAATCCCAACAAGGAGATCAAGGAGATTTTCCGGGAGTACGGCATCACGCGGGAACGCTTTCTGAAAGCGCTCTCGGAGGTGCGGGGCAATCAGCGGGTGACAAGCGACAATCCTGAGGCGACGTATGACACCCTTGAAAAATACGGACAGGATCTCGTGGAGAAGGCGCGGAACCAGAAGCTCGATCCGGTCATCGGGCGGGACAATGAGATCCGCAATATCATCCGCATCCTGTCGAGAAAGACGAAGAACAATCCGGTGCTCATCGGGGAACCCGGTGTGGGCAAGACGGCTGTCGTCGAAGGGCTCGCACAGCGCATTGTGCGCGGTGATGTGCCGCAGGGGCTGAAGGACAAGAAGATCTTCTCGCTGGATATGGGGGCACTGGTTGCCGGGGCGAAGTACAGAGGCGAGTTTGAGGAGCGTCTGAAAGCGGTGCTCGAGGACGTCAAGAACAGCGACGGGCAAATCATTCTCTTCATCGACGAGCTGCATACCATCGTGGGTGCCGGCAAGACGGACGGGGCGATGGATGCGGGAAATATGCTGAAACCCATGCTCGCGCGGGGAGAGCTGCACTGCATCGGGGCTACGACGCTGGACGAGTACCGGCAGTACATCGAGAAGGATCCGGCTCTTGAGCGGCGTTTCCAGCCAGTCATGGTGTCGGAGCCTACCGTTGAAGATACGATCAGCATTCTGCGGGGATTGAAGGAGCGCTATGAAGTCTTTCACGGCGTCAAGATCATGGACAATGCCCTTGTGAGTGCGGCGGTACTCTCCAACCGCTATATCACGGACAGATTTTTGCCGGACAAGGCGATCGATCTGGTGGATGAGGCATGTGCCATGATCAAGACAGAGCTTGATTCGCTGCCGGCAGAGCTCGACGAGCTCCAGCGGAGGATCATGCAGATGGAGATCGAGGTCGCGGCGCTGAAAAAGGAGGAGGACCGGCTGAGTGCGGACCGGCTGTCGGCGCTCCAGGCAGAGCTCGCCGAGCAGAAGGCGGAGTTCGACAACCGCAAGGCGCAGTGGGACAACGAGAAGGCATGTGTGGAGCGGCTCTCAAAGCTGCGCGGGGATATCGAGGATATGAACAATCAGATTCAGATCGCCCAGCGGGAGGGAAATCTCGAGAAGGCAGCGGAGCTGAGTTACGGGAAACTGCCGGAGCTGAAGAGGCAGCTGGAGCTGGAGGAGGAGACCGTCAATGCCAGGGAGATGTCGCTGGTGCACGAGAGCGTCTCTGACGACGAGATCGCAAAGATCATATCGCGCTGGACGGGAATCCCGGTGGCAAAGCTCAACGAGAGTGAGCGGAACAAGACGCTGCACCTGGACGAGGAGCTCCACAGGCGCGTGATCGGACAGGATGAGGGTGTCACGAAGGTGACGGAGGCGATCATCCGCTCGAAGGCAGGGATCAAGGATCCCGACAAGCCGATAGGTTCTTTCCTGTTTCTGGGACCGACCGGTGTCGGCAAGACGGAGCTTGCCAAGGCACTTGCGGCAGCGCTCTTTGACGACGAGTCAAACATGGTGCGGATCGATATGAGTGAGTATATGGAGAAGCATTCCGTGTCGAGGCTGATCGGGGCGCCTCCGGGATATGTGGGTTATGACGAGGGCGGACAGCTGACGGAGGCAGTGCGCAGGAAACCGTACAGCGTGGTGCTCTTTGACGAGGTTGAGAAAGCGCATCCGGATGTGTTCAATATCCTCCTGCAGGTGCTTGACGATGGACGCATCACGGACTCACAGGGCAGGACGGTGGATTTCAAGAATACGATCCTGATCATGACATCCAATATCGGCGCGCAGCATCTGCTGGACGGCATCGACAGCGATGGCGGGATCGAACAGTCAGCGCAGGACAGGGTTCTGGGAGAACTCAGGGCGCATTTCAGACCGGAGTTTCTGAACCGTCTGGACGAAACGATCCTGTTCAAACCGCTCACGAAGGACAATATCGGCGGCATTATCAGCCTGATCCTTGCCGACATCAACAGACGGCTTGCGGACAGGGAGCTGCGTATCGAGATCACCGAGCGGGCGCGGCATTTCATCGCCGAGAACGGCTACGATCCTGTGTACGGCGCAAGACCGCTCAAGCGATATATACAGAAGTACGTGGAGACACTCGCAGCCAGATTGATCCTCGCCGACCAGGTGAGGGCAGGCGATGTGATACGGATCGACCTCGACGGAACAGCGTCCGAACTGGTGGCTGACACCAAAAGAGGATGACCCTCATTTTCCTGCCCGGTTGGCGGCAGCAAGTGCGCTGTCCGTGTAGATCGCGTGGCGGAGCAGGAAATCCTTCCAGATAGGATAGTATTGAGCCTTGACATGCACCTGGTCCCATGTGTAGTCTGATATGAGCGCTCCCTCGTCGCACAGGCTGCTCTCGTTGATATCGATGTAAAAGATATCTTTTTGATTTGCGAGCGTTGCGATCAGGTTGTTTCGGGCGGCGATGTTTTCGTTGGTGATGCTGTCCCCGTCCTCGGATTTCTTCTGTGTCACGAACAGGTTTCCCTGGATAAAGATCAGCGCCTCCGGCTGAAGCCGGCGGATATCCATCACCACATCGCGGTAGCGCTCGTAAAAGCTTTCCGGTGTTCCCGTGCCGCACTCGTTGATGCCGACCATCAGATAGATCTTGGCAAACTTTTTTTCCGAGAGGACATCGTGGATCGACGTCTTCGCGTCCTCGTACGTGATCTTGGGCTTTTCGTAATCGTAGATGGAGAGCGAGGTCTTGCACAGGAAAGTCGCGTTCTCGATCCCGGAGTACTGGCTGATCCCGACAGTGCGGGAGTCACCGATGAAGCAGGCGTCGGCAAAATAGTCGTCGGTCGCAGTCGTGAAATCATAGACTTCCGGTTCCTCCTGCACGGCGGGCTGCGACTCGGCGGCATAGAGCTCCGACAGGATGCCTGTGACTGGGGGCTGCGCCGAGGAGTCCGCAGGCTGTCCGGACTCCCACGAGATCGGGATCACACTCAGATTGTCGACGGCGTAGTCGGAGTGGAAACTGGACAGGTCTGTCACGTACAATCCGTCGTGGATCCCGCGCATGGCTGTCGCCAGGGACGGCGTGGTCAGCGTGTACAGAGCGTTGTCGTGATAGTACCGGAAGTTCCAGTAGAATCCGAGGGCGCTGAACATCAGTGTGGACACTGTGATCAGGATTAGCAGTGTAAAATATTTCTTGTTGTTTATTTCTCTCATAATGTAATTTAGCCTTTCCAAAATCCGATAAGATCAATACCTGAAATACAGGAATGGATTGTTGATACCGATCGCCAGGTAGTAGACGGACCACCAGAATATGACAAACGCCACGACAACGCCGGAAAATCGGCTGCGCAGTCTGTCGAACAGTTTTTCAGGAAAATCCGTTGCAAAAAAAATGCTTGCGATGAGCAGCGGCGCATAGTCGGCGATCAGCCGTCTAAAGTCGGCAAGGTCGAAGATGACGTCCGCGTTTCCGGATAAAGCGCCTGGCAAAAAGAACGGAAACATCCGGTTCAGATAGACGCCAAGCTCCCCGAAATCACTGATCGCAAAGATCGACCAGCTCACAAGGATGTAAAAACACATATATGTATGTGAGAAGACCTTTGCCAGTATATTGTCGGCATTGAGCCATCTCAGCGTAATATTTTTCTCGATGAACTGCAGGACAAAGATAAAGAGCCCCCACAGGATAAAGTTCCACGCGGCGCCGTGCCAGAAACCGGTGAGGAGCCACACAGCCAGCAGGTTGAGAACCGTCCGCCCCCGCCCTCTGCGGTTGCCGCCAAGCGGGATGTACACGTACTCCCGAAACCATGCGCCGAGCGTGATGTGCCAACGGCGCCAGAAGTCCGTGACGCTGCGCGCCATGTAAGGATGGCGGAAGTTTGCAGGCATGTGAAAGCCCAGCATCTCCCCCAGCCCGACAGCCATCATGGAATACCCGCAGAAGTCAAAGTAGAGCTGCATGGAGTAGGCAAAGGCGCCAAGCCATGCGAGCGGCGTGGAGATGCTCTCGTAGCCGATGGTGCAGACCTCGTTCCACAAAGTGCCGATCCGGTTTGCGATGATGACCTTGTAGCCGAGACCTATGATGAATGTCTTGAGACCGTTGTCAAGGCTGTACACGGAGACAGACCGTTTTTTCAGCTCATCGCGGATGTCGGAGTAGACGACGATCGGTCCGGCGATCAGCTGTGGGAACATGCACAGGTACGCGCCGAGATTGACAAAGGATCTGTCCGCTTCCGTCCTCCTGAGATACACGTCAATGACGTAGGACGCGATCTGGAATGTGTAGAAACTGATCCCGAGCGGCAGCGTGAGGTTCAGCGTGTAGAACCGCCAGGGAATCTCCACGATGCGCAGCGCGGCGTTGATGTTCTCGATAAAAAAATTGGTGTACTTGAAAAACAGCAGGAACCCAAAGTTGTATACCAGTGACAGGATCAACAGCAGGGTTCGTGCGGCGTCCCTGTCCTCAAGGCGTTCCATGCCCCTCCCGATGAAGAAGTTGACCGTGATGGAACAGAGGATCAGGAACAGGTAGTAGGGTTCGCCAAAGCTGTAGAAGATCAGGCTTCCCAGAAAGAGAAGCAGGTTTCTGCGCTTGGCGGGAAATATATAATACAAAACCAGAAAAACCGGCAAAAATCTAAATATAAATGAAAGGCTGCTAAAAACCATGATGTTCCCCCATAAATCATGATACGAGACAAATATATGATAAAACGCGAGATGCGGACTGCAGTTCCAGCAAAAAACAGTTTGTATAACCGTATTATCCATTATAACAAAATTAAACGGATAATGCCACAGAATAATTCGATTTTTTTGTACAAACAATGCGGTCAATTCTACAGAAAATCCAGCATTTTAGACATTTGTTTCCGAAAGTGCCACCACTAATATATGCCGCGGAGCGCAAAATATGTTTTTGGAAATTTTATTGCAGCGGCTGCAAAAAACTGCTATATTAGAAGCGGTTATGCGTGTTGTCTGAAAAAACAGGCGTGGAGATATATGGAGACGTATGGGAGGCAGGTATGGGATCACGGCATTTGAAATATAGGGCAGGATTGCTGGCAGTCCTGTTTGCGGCAGCATTTTTGGCGACGGGCTGCAGGATCAAATTGAATGAGCACGGAAATACAAAGATTGTGCTGACGACAGGTTTTGACAAGGACGAGGTGTTCCGCATTGACAAGGCTTCCTGCAGGCTGCCGGAAGTGATGGTCTATCTGACTAATATGAAAAACCAGTACGAGCAGGCACTCGGGAGCCAGATCTGGCAGACCTCCTACGAGGGAGAAACGCTCGAGGAGAATGTGAAGGAGACCGTGCTTGCCGGCATCGCGCGCATCAAGGCGATGAACCTGCTGGCGGAGGAGTACGGGATAAGTCTTTCCGACGAGGAGACGGGCGCGGCGGCAAAGGCGGCGGGGCAGTATTTTGCTTCCCTGGGCGACAGGGAGCGGGAGCTGCTGGGGGTGGACGAAAAGGCTTTGTGCGCGATGTACGAGGAGTTCGCGTTGGCAGAAAAAGTCTACGAATACCTGATCGCGGACATCAATCCCGAGATCAGTGATGACGAGGCGAGGACGATCACCGTACAGCACATTCTGATCAGGACATATTCGCTGAATGAGGCGGGAGAGCGCGTGCCGTACGACGATGAGGCGAGGAAGGAGGCACACAGAAAGGCGCGCGAGGTGTTGAGAAAAGCGCGTGCAGGCGAGGATTTTGCGGGGTTGATCACCGAGTACAGCGAGGATAGCAATCCCTCCTACTCCTTCGGGAAAGGGGTGATGGAGACGGCTTTCGAGGAGGCGTCCTTCAACCTGGGGACAGATGAGATCAGTGACATCGTGGAGACGGATCACGGTTATCACATCATCAAATGTATCAGCACGTTCGACAGGGACGAGACGGACCGGAACAAAGTAAAGATCGTGGAGCAGCGCAGGAAAGAAGTGTTCAGCGAGGAGTACTCGGGGTTTGTGGAGAAGCTCACCAGAAGCCTGAACGAGGAGCTGTGGGAGAAGGTGGGGTTCCTTGACGATGCGGAAGTGACGACAGGCACTTTCTTCGAGGTCTATCAGGAAGTGTTTGACAAAAAATAAAGGAAATATAAACAAAATATAAATTATTAGCACTCATGCGAAATGAGTGCTAATTTCCTCTTGACTTTTATATATCGGGGTATTAAACTATATCTCAGTCAAGGAGTTTGCGCAAACGCAGACTTGTGAAAACAGAGTGACCAGGAACAAGTACAAAAACAAATATGAGAAAGGAATGTGATTTTTTATGGCAGAGAAGCGCGGAAACCTGTCGATCAACAGCGATAATATTTTTCCGATCATTAAGAAGTGGTTGTATTCAGACCACGATATCTTTTATAGAGAGCTGATCTCGAACGGCTGTGACGCCATCACGAAACTGAACAAGCTTGAGATGATGGGAGAGTATGAGTACCCCGCCGGTGTCAAAAAGGATATCCATATCGTCGTCAATCCGGAGGAGAAGACACTCAAATTCATCGATACAGGACTGGGCATGACGGCGGGCGAGGTCGAGGAGTATATCAACCAGATCGCTTTTTCAGGCGCGACGGACTTCATCGAAAAGTACAAGGATAAGGCAAACGACGATCAGATCATCGGTCATTTCGGACTTGGCTTCTACTCGGCGTTTATGGTGGCGGACGAGGTTCACATCGATACGCTCTCCTACCAGAAGGATGCGGTGCCTGTGCACTGGGAGTGCGACGGCGGCACGGAGTTCTCCATGAGAGACGGGGACAGGACGACAGTCGGTACAGAGATCACGCTGTATCTCAACGAGGACTGCCTGGAGTTCTGCAACGAGTACAAGGCGAGGGAAGTGATCAAGAAGTACTGCTCTTTCATGCCGTACGATATCTATCTCGAGAAGGCGAACGCACCGGAGGAGTTTGAGACGATCGATCCCGATGAGAAGAGAGAGGACGATGTGGTCGTGGAGTCCTTCGAGGAGGAGAAGGAGATCCCCGGCGAGGACGGCGCGGAGCCGACCAAGGAGAAAGTGCCAAAGCTAAAGATCAAAAAGCGTCCTGTACCGCTGAACGAGACACATCCTCTGTGGGCAAAGCACCCGAACGAGTGCACGAAGGAGGAGTACATCGAGTTCTACCGCAAGGTGTTTGCCGATTACAAGGAGCCGCTCTTCTGGATCCACTTGAACATGGACTATCCGTTCAACATGAAGGGTATCCTCTATTTCCCCAAGATCAATATGGAGTATGAGTCCATCGAGGGAACGATCAAGCTGTACAACAACCAGGTGTTCATCGCGGACAACATCAAGGAAGTCATCCCTGAATTCCTGCTGCTGCTCAAGGGCGTGATCGACTGTCCGGACCTGCCGCTGAACGTATCGAGAAGCGCGCTGCAGAATGACGGTTTTGTGACAAAGATCAGCGAGTATATCACCAAGAAGGTCGCGGACAAGCTCTCAGGCATGTGCAAGACAGACAAGGAAAACTATGAGAAGTACTGGGACGACATCAGCCCGTTCATCAAGTTCGGCTGCCTCAAGGACGACAAGTTCTGCGAGAAGATGACAGACTATATCCTGTTCAAGAACCTTGACGGGAAGTACCTGACACTGCCGGAATGCCTTGAAGTCAAGAAGATCGATCCTGACGAGAAGGCGGCGGATGACAGTACCGTTTCCGCTACAGATGCCGAGACCGGCGAGAAGGTGGAGGCAGAGGTAGTCGACGAGAAGGAGGACGCTGCAGACGCACCGGCGGAGGATCAGGAGACGAAGGAAAAGATCATCTACTATGTGACAGACCTCGTACAGCAGAGCCAGTATGTGAACATGTTCAAGAATGCCGGCATGGATGCTGTCGTGCTGCCGGACAAGATCGACCAGCCGTTTGTGTCCCAGCTCGAGTCAAAGAATGAGGGCATCAAGTTCGCGCGCATCGACGCGGATCTGACAGACACCTTCAAGGCTGAGAACTCCAAGGAAGAGGAGGAAGCGCTCACCAGGAAGAGCGAGGAGATCACGGAGGTCTTTAAGAAAGCGGTAAATAACGAGAATATCACGGTGAAGGTGGAGAAGCTCAGGAACGAGGACATCGCTTCGATGATCACGGTTTCCGAGGAGTCGCGCAGGATGCAGGACATGATGCGGATGTACGCGATGCCGGGCATGGACATGGGCATGATGGGCATGGGAAAAGAGGGGCAGACCCTGATCCTCAACGCGAACAATCAGCTTGTATCCTATGTGCTGGAAAACAAGGAGGGCGAGAATGTCGAGCTGATCTGCGAGCAGCTCTATGATCTGGCACTGATCCAGCAGGCACCGCTGCAGCCGGAGGCTATGACAAAGTTTATCAGCAGGAGCAACAAGATCATGATGCTCCTGACGAAATAAGCGGGATCAAATAAAATAAATAAAAGCAGATAAAAATCCAGCAGGTGAACGCCTGCTGGATTTTTAAGATTCCATCATATAGAGCTGGGTTATGCGGTCATTCTCGACGAACCAGGAATCCTTATCCCTGGTGCCTGTCACCTGACAGAGTGTATTGCAGATGCCAAGCGCAGGGTTCCACAGATAATCCCGTTCCTCGTAGATGCCTGCCAGTATTTTCCTGTCTACAAGACCTGTAAAACCGAGATCTTTCACGGGTCTGAGCCCGAGCTCAAAGCCCAGCCGGGGATTGTTGGTCGAGACAATGACGCCCTCCTTGAGGATATTGCGTATTGTCACACTCTCATAGCAGGTCTGCACGATACCGACCATGCGTATGTTGCTCGCGCGCGTGAGATTCTCATCGCGCAGATCCGTCTGCAACAGGTATCTGCCATCCTGGGTTGGAAACGTGAAATTTTCATCTGCGGCATCTGAGTAGAGTACGAAACGTCCAACTCCTAGATACACGGCAGGATATTCGCTGCCACAGTACATCACATAGAGTCCTTCGCGGTATTCACCGGTAGAAGTGCCTTCAAATTCAAAACGCTCCTTCATATTTGCCTGCGTCTCCTTTTTGGTTTAGTAAGAGTTCAGCCATATCTATCAACTATTCTAATCATATAATATCAAAAACTTGATGACAAGGGGGTGAGGCAGGTGAAAAAAACAGTAACACACTGTTGTTATAAAAGTGGAATTTATAACAAAAATATATTTTTTTACAAAAAAAACTGAAATTATAGAAATATTCCTTATATTTGACTCATAAAGTGAAAATAGAGTGATATTATCGGCGTAATGGCTGAAATGTCACTGCAATCGCCGCAATCCCAAAAATGTCAGCTGTTATCCTTACAGGGATCCCAGATATAATAACAGGAGTTTTTATATTGATAAACAAATGACAAATCGGGGAAAATGGTATAGAATAATCTTTGAGGTTTTTGACAGATCGTTTTCACGGAAAATAGTTCACAGAAAATAGAGAAGGAAGGTATGACTGCAGTATGAGACCAAATCCCAGACCACAGGAGATCTACAGGCATTTCAAGGGAAATATATACCAGATCGTCACGCTTGCGCGCCACTCGGAGGACGGTGTGATGATGGTGGTATATCAGCAGCTGTATGCGCCGTTTGAAGTATATGTGCGGCCGCTTGAGATGTTCATGAGCAGGATCGACACCAGAAAATACCCCGACGAGAGACAGGTTTACCGCTTCGAGAAGGTGGATCCTGCGGGGGAAAGCATAGCCCGGACGCGCGGGGCGGCGGATGACAGGAGCCTGAATGAAAGACAACGGGAGTCTGCACCGCCGGGGAGCACCGGCACGGAGACGCAGCAGGGCGCCGGGGACGGTTTTGAGCTCGACGCAGGGCTTGTGGAGTTTCTGGATGCCGACTCCTATGAGAAGAAGCTCCAGATCCTCAGCGCGCTCCACCCGAGAATAACAGATGCTATGATCGACACGATGGCGGTGAGCCTTGACACGGAGGTGAAGGAGGGGGATATCGAGAACCGCTACAACGAGATCAAAAACTGCCTTCTCACAATGGAGCGCTTCGAGTGCAACCGGCTCAGGTCATAGACTGCAGAAGGAGGAATTTATGAAACTATTATCGATAGCGATACCCTGCTACAACTCGTCATTGTACATGCGCAAATGCATCGACTCTCTGCTTCCGGGCGGCGAGGATGTGGAGATCATCATCGTCAACGATGGTTCTGCTGACAATACACCGGATATCGCCGAGGAGTATCGGCAGCGTTTTCCTGGCATCGTCAAGGTGGTGAACAAGGAGAACGGAGGGCACGGATCGGCTGTGAATGCAGGGATCGAACATGCCAGCGGTCTGTACTTCAAGGTCGTCGACAGCGATGACTGGGTGAGCCAGAGCGCCTATATACAGATCCTGGACAAGCTCAGGGAGCTGCTGCAGAGCGGGAATTCCATCGACATGCTTGTCAGCAATTTTGTCTATGAGAAGGAGGGGGAGAAGCGCAGGAAAGTCATGAAGTACCATCATGCGCTGCCGCAGGATGAGATCTTCACCTGGAGGGATGTGCGCCATTTCAGAGTGGGGCAGTATATTTTGATGCACTCTGTCATCTACAGGACAAATCTGCTGCGCGATTGTGGATTAAAGCTTCCGGAGAACACCTTTTATGTGGATAACATTTTCGTGTTCAATCCGCTCCCGTATGTCAGGACGATGTATTATATGGATGTAAATTTTTACAGATATTTCATCGGGCGGGCGGATCAGTCCGTCAATGAGCAGGTCATGATCGGAAGGATCGACCAGCAGATCCGGGTGAACAAACTGATGGTCGATTACTATGTGGCAGAGAAACAGCATATTCTGGCGAACGGCAAGGTGAGAAAGTACATGGTCAACTATCTTGACATCATCACGACCGTCTCCTCGGTGCTGCTGATCCGCTCCGGGATTGAGGAAAACCTGGAGAAGAAAAAGGAACTCTGGCAGTATATCAAGTCAAAGGACAAGGTGCTGTGGGCGCGCCTGCGTATGGGGCTGCTCGGAAATGCCATGAACCTTCCGGGAAAGCTCGGCAGGAAGATCACAGTGGACGGGTACAAGATCTGCCAGCGGATCTTCCACTTTAATTAATGCTTGTAATATTGCGGGAAAACAGGTATACTAGAGCGTGTTTGAAAGATCGTTTATGAATAAATAAATACGGAGGAGAGTTTGATGTATTCATTAGATGAAGTAAGAAAGGTAGATCCCCAGATCGCTGACGCTATCGTGGCAGAGCAGGAGCGTCAGAACAGCCATATCGAGCTGATCGCTTCCGAGAACTGGGTGAGTGAGGCAGTCATGGCGGCGATGGGAAGCCCGCTGACGAACAAGTATGCGGAGGGATATCCGGGAAAGCGCTATTACGGCGGCTGCGAGTGCGTGGATGTTGTGGAAAATCTTGCCATAGAGCGTGCAAAGGAGTTGTTTGGCTGCGATTACGCCAATGTCCAGCCGCACTCCGGCGCACAGGCAAATATGGCAGTCCAGTTTGCGGTGCTGCAGCCGGGTGACACCATCATGGGTATGAATCTTGATCATGGCGGACATCTCACACACGGATCACCGGTCAATATGTCCGGAAAATATTTTCATGTGGTGCCGTACGGCGTGGATGACAATGGTTTCCTTGACTATGATAAGATGCGAGAGCTGGCGCTGGAGTGCAGGCCGAAGATGATCATTGCCGGTGCGAGCGCCTATGCCAGAACGATTGATTTTAAGCGTTTCAGGGAGGTTTGCGACGAGGTGGGTGCCGTCCTGATGGTCGACATGGCGCACATCGCAGGTCTGGTAGCGGCAGGACTCCACCCAAACCCGGTTCCGTATGCGGATGTTGTGACGACGACGACGCACAAGACGCTGAGAGGACCGCGCGGGGGACTGATCCTCGCCAGCAAGGAGGCTGCGGAGAAGTACAATTTCAACAAGGCTATCTTCCCGGGGATCCAGGGAGGTCCGCTCATGCATGTGATCGCGGCAAAGGCAGTGTGTTTCCAGGAAGCGCTCGGCGACGCGTTCAAAGAATACCAGCAGCAAATCATAAAGAACGCGCAGGCGCTCTGCGATGGGCTGATCAGCAGGGATATCAAGATCGTCTCGGGCGGCACGGACAATCATCTGATGCTTGTGGATCTCACGACATACGACCTCACGGGCAAGGCTGTCGAGAAGCTGATGGATGAGGCGCACATTACATGCAACAAGAACACGATCCCGAATGATCCCAAGTCACCGTTTGTCACGAGCGGTGTCCGCCTCGGCACGCCGGCTGTGACCAGCCGCGGCATGAAGGAGGACGACATGGACAGGATCGCGGAGGCGATCGCCCTGGTCATCAAGGAACAGGAGAGCGGGATCGCAGGCGCGAGGGCGATCGTGCAGTCCCTCACGGATAAATATCCACTGATCTGAATATGAAAGATGAAAAGACAAGCAGAAGAGAGCGGAGGCGCCGGCGTCTGAGAAACCAGATCCTTGCCTACCTGCTGCTGATCATCATACTCCTATTGATCTTGGCGGCAGTGTATCTGGGCGGGAAAGGCGTGCTCCGCTATCTGGATGACTACAATGATAAAGTGAACAGGGTGATCGAGGAGGCGGAGTCCAGCGTGGCGGCGGAGCAGGAGAGTGCACCGGAGCCATACATTGAGGAGATGCAGAGCACAGAGACCGAGACCGGACATGTCGAGGGATATATACCGCCCGAGGAGGAGGACTCGCTGGACGGTCTGATCGAGTCGCTGCTGAGTGAGATGACGATAGAGGAGATGGCTGCGGGACTGTTTATCGTGTCCCCGGAGGACATCACGGGCGTCGGGACAGTAGTGCAGGCCAGCGAGGGGACAAAGACTGCAATCACGCAAAATCCTGTGGGCGGGCTCGTGTACACGTCAAAGAACTTTAATTCGCCGGAGCAGTTCACAAAGATGCTCGCCAACACGAGAGGCTATGCCAAATTTCGTATTTTTACGGTTGTGCGTGCAGAGTGCGGTTCGTCGGAGTACGGGCTGGAGGCAACGGCTAAGGCGTCGGAGCTTGGCGATGCGGACAGTGTCAGACAGGCGTACAAGAGCATTGCGGCAAAACTGGCGTCGTACGGTGTCGATATGAATCTGGCGCCGGTGGCGGATATCGTGTCGGACGGGGGAGATGCTGCTCTTCAGGGAAGGACTTTCGGCTCGGATGCGGCGGTCGCAGCGCCGCTTGTGGACGCCGCAGTGCAGGCGATGCAGGAGGAGGAAGTGAGCGCGGTCCTGCAGAAGTTCCCCGGTGCGGCGGCAGGCTCAAAAAGCCTGGAAGAACTCAAAAACAGCGAGTTTGCAGTATATGACCTGGCGATCCGCAACGGAGTGGACTGCATCATGGTGTCACATGTCCGGGCTGCAGATGTGACGGGGGATGACACGCCGTCATCGCTGTCGCGGGTGATGATCAATGATGTGCTCAGGGAGACATTGGGCTATGACGGCGTGGTGATGACGGATTTTCTGGATGACAGCGCCATCACGGACAGCTACAGTTCCGCCGAGGCTGCAGTGGCAGCTATACAGGCAGGCGCGGATCTGCTGCTGTCACCTGAGGACTATCAGGAGGCATACGAAGGTGTCCTGCAGGCGATCGCGGATGGGACGATCACGCCGGAGCGCATTCACGATTCTGTCTATCGGATCTACCGTGTGAAATACAAGAATGCGATCGGGACATGACCATCCAGACACATGATTTGACCGTGTTTTGAAAAATACGTTACAGTTCAGCCCAGGACTTCGCACTGCGCTGCGAAGTCCGCGAGAAAGCATCGCGGTTGAGATGCAGCAAGTCAGCCGCGAAGCGGTTTTTGCATGGCCTGACGCCTGTAACAGGAACCCGAAGGCTGAACTGTTACAAAAATACAGGAAAATCATCGAAAAACAGTTGACAAAGAAAAGATTGTATAGTATAGTATATCTTGTTCGTGAGAGAATACGGACGGGATATACACATGCGATAGTGGCGTAGTTGGTAACGCGCGACCTTGCCAAGGTCGAGACCGCGGGTTCGAGCCCCGTCTATCGCTCTTGAAAAAGCCTGTAATTGCAAGGGGTTGGAACAATTACAGGCTTTTGATTTACTTTTTTTCTAAGTATTTATCTAAAGTTTTTATAATATACGTCTATTTAATCTGATATAAAGATTGATTTTCGAACTTTTCTAAAGAAGTTTTTAAATAAAATTAGAAAAATTATAAAATTTTATTCTTGATTGGAATAATCTTCGCACCATATTCTTCAAGAGTTTCTTCGTGCATCCGTTCGGTGAGGTGCGCGTAGTGATGCTCCATGGTTTTGGCGCTGTTACCCATAATCTCCGAGATGAGCTTGCTCTTCTTGCCATTGATGATCAGATTGGTGGCAAAAGAGTGTCGGCTGTCATACAAGCGTATGTTGGGAAGATATTGATATTTTGATGGCAGTGTTCCGTAGGTCTCTTCCAGCTCGCGGCATAGTGCGTTGTTTTTATTGAGCAGAGACTTAAAATTTTTTGACAGGTTGTCCGGCTTGACGGGCAGGCCATCGGGGCGGATGAATAAAAAATTGTTATCCTGTTCGGGCGTCATCTCATCAGTTGCGCGCGCCTCTAAACATTTTCTGTGTTTGCGCCGAAGCTGATCCATGATCATTAAGATCACTGGTATTTCCGTATTTATTGAGTCCTCGATTGAGTGTGGGGACGCGCTGGGGCGTCAGATCACTCTCTGAGAGTCCGCACAGTTCGCCCGGGCGGGTACCAAGGGCAAATATCAATACGAGCATGGCATAATACGTATTTTCAGCCACAAAGGGAAGCTGCAGAAAGTATGTGATCTGATCCTCGTTCCATGTGGTATGTTTCCCCGCGGTTACTTTGCAGCGTTTTACGCCGTCCATTGGACTTGCAGATATTATTTTGAGGGTATCTTTTGCAAAATTAAAAATATTGCAGAGGCATTCCTGCATCTGCAGTAATGGTTACAGTTTCTGATTGGTCAGTGCTGGTAACACTGGCCGATTTTTTTATTCAGTTGCGATATCGCAGCGGAAATTGACAGCTTCCCGCTTCCTGTCTGCAAGTTCGGACGAGCCCGTTTTTGTCGTTCATTTCGAACAGACGGTGCAGATTATGGTAAATGTCCTTCAAAAAAGGAAACTTATTTTGGTTTTAAAGTTCATGCCATGATCACATTAGAAGGTTACATTACAGCATTTGAAATTACTCCTGCAAGCATTGATGACCGGGAAGGCGTTAAGTCTGCTCATGCATTTATGTACATAACCCTGTATGAATTAATCCGGATCGGGATCTTTTTGGCCGGCTTCGCAGCCTTGCTGTCATTGCCGGATTGCAGGAGACGGACTTCGTTCACGACTGCTTTTGCACACCGGCTTCGGCGAAGATAACGTTTTGAATTTTTTTTGGAAAGGCACTTAAAAGGGTGGGTGTTCATACAATAGAATAAATGAGTCCTGGGGGCATTTCTTGAAGACCTTTGAGCAACCTTTATCTGCCAAGGAGGAGACTTTGTACCTGGAAGCGATGAACAGCGAGGATTTGGAAGCAGCCCATAGGGCAAGGCAGATATTGATCGAGAGGAATCTGCGCCTGGTGGCACACGTGTCAAAGAAGTACATGGGGTGCGGTGAAGATATGGAGGATCTGATATCCATAGGAACCATAGGGCTGATCAAGGCAGTGAATACCTTCAAGGCAGAGAAGGGCAGCAGACTTGCCACATACGCGGCAAGATGCATAGACAATGAGCTGTTGATGATGTTTCGGGCGAGAAAAAAAGTTACGCGGGAGGTATCGCTGTATGAGCCAATCGGAACGGACAAAGAGGGGAATGAGATCAATCTGATTGATGTCTGTGAGCAGGAGCAGCGCGATATCGTGGATGACATGGATATGATGGCAAAACTGGGCTGCCTGTCCCGCCTGATCGAAGAAAAACTCGACGAGAGGGAACGCGAGATCATAAGAATGCGGTATGGCATGCTCGGAAAAAGCTTTACCGGGGAGGAGATGACACAGCGGGATATCGGGAAGCTGCTGGGGATTTCCAGGAGTTATGTGTCCCGCATCGAGAAGAAGGCACTCGGAAAACTGAGGGCAGGTCTGGAAGAGGAAAAACTGTGTTAAAATGTATTATTTTTTACATTTCGAGTGCTGATTTTTACATTTCAGTTGTTTTCCTAAGCTGCATATGTTATATATGACAAATAACACATAAGAGCGAAGGAGTACGGATTGATGTATAGCAGAGTGATCACGGGA
Source organism: uncultured Lachnospiraceae bacterium (assembly GCA_910585765.1). GTDB lineage: Bacteria > Bacillota > Clostridia > Lachnospirales > Lachnospiraceae > COE1. The sequence continues at coordinate 62,460 of CAJUES010000003.1, forward strand.
GCCATCAGCGGCATTGAGAGCATGCTCGCGGCGGTGGAAGTCGATGCGTCCAGGGGCATGCCTGGATTCGAGATGGTGGGACAGCTGAGCGGTGAGGTAAGGGAGGCAAAGGAGCGCGTCAGAGTGGCTCTCAAAAATGCCTCCATCGAAATACCTCCCATGCGGCTCACAGTCAGTATCTCGCCGGCGGAAGTGAAGAAGGAGGGAGCATCCTACGATCTCCCGATAGCGATCGGTATTCTCGTGTCGCTGGGATTGATACCGGCGGAGGGCATACAGGATACGCTGATCGTGGGGGAGCTGGGGCTGGACGGAGAAGTGCGTGCGGTCAGAGGAGTGCTTCCCATCGTCCGGAAGGCAGAGCAGGAACATATCAGGAGATGCGTCGTGCCGTCTGCAAATGTGCGCGAAGGCGCAGTCATAGATCATGTCGAGATCATCGGTGTGAGCAGCCTGGCGGAAACTATAGAGTACCTGCAGGAGGTCGAGGAGCGAAAGCCGCAGAAGATAGCGCCAGCCAGCCGGACTTTGACCGGGGACTTCGATGAGCCGGCGGCAGACCTGGATTTCTGCGAGATCAACGGTCAGGAATCCGTAAAGCGCGCCGTGGAAGTGGCTGCGGCAGGATTTCACCACATTCTGATGATCGGTCCGCCAGGCTCCGGCAAGACCATGATCGCGAAGCGGATACCGACGATACTGCCGGATCTGTCCAGGGAGGAGAGCCTTGAAGTCTCCACGATATACAGCGTGGCGGGGCAGCTCGACGGCGGTAAGGCACTGATCACGAGAAGACCCTTTCTCGATCCGCACCACACGATTTCCGAACAGGCGCTCGCAGGCGGCGGGAGGATCCCCAGGCCAGGCGTCATCTCGTTGGCACACCGGGGCGTCCTCTTTATGGACGAGCTGCCGGAGTTTCGCCACAACGCGATCGAGATCCTGAGACAACCTCTCGAGGACAAGCGTATACATATAGCCAGGACGTACGGAAACTTTGTATACCCTGCAGACTTTATGCTGGTGGCTGCGATGAACCCCTGTCCGTGCGGCTATTTTCCGGACAGAAACCGGTGTGCGTGTACGGAGACGGAGGTCAGGAAGTACCTGTCAAGGATATCGGGACCGATCCTGGACAGGATCGATGTGGTGACGGAGGCACCGAGAGTAGATATCAGACAGCTGTCCGCAGATATGCGCAATGAGTGCAGCGCCGATATCAGACGGCGCGTGGCGGGGGCGAGAGAGCGCCAGCGCGCGCGTTACATGGGGACAGGCTATCGGTTCAACGCCGAGCTGCGCCCGGGTGATATCAGGGAGTACTGCAGGCTTGGGACGAGAGAACAGCACATGATGGAGGAAATATTTACCATGATGAATCTGTCGGCGCGTGCATATCATAAAATTATAAAGGTGGCGAGGACCATCGCGGACTTGGACGGGAAGGACGATATTGGCACGGAACAGATCAGCGAGGCAGTCTGCTATAGAATAAATGATAAAGGATATTGGAATTAGCGTATGACAGAAGAGAGAGATGGGTTGGAACAGAACATGTATGCCGCCTGGCTCGACGCCATGAGCTGGGTCGCGGGCGAGACGAAGTACAGGCTCCTCGGCGCGGCAGGAAGCCCGCGGGGGATATACGAGATGGGCGAGGGGCAGCTGGCTGCGCTCATGGGGCTGCAGGGCTGTGAGCGCTTTTTGCAGCACAGGAAAAATATAAAACCACAAAGCGTATGGGAGGATCTCGCAGAGAGCGGCATCGGCTATACATACTGCCAGGCGGCGTCTTTTCCCCAAAAGCTTGCCAGGATCCCCGATCCGCCTTTTGGGATCTTTTACAAGGGAAGGCTTCCCGACGGCAGTGCGCGCGCGGTGGCGGTGATCGGTGCGAGGAAATGCAGTGAGTATGGCAGATTCATGGCGGAGCGGTTTGCAAAAGGCTTTGCAGGGCATGGTGTGGATGTCATAAGCGGTATGGCGATGGGGATAGACGGCATCAGCCAGGCGGCAGCGCTGAGTGCGGGGGGAAGCTCCTACGCAGTGCTCGGATGCGGCGTCGACATCGTCTACCCGCGGAGCAATGAAACGCTTTACAGGCAGCTGTTGGAAAGCGGTGGCGTGCTGTCGGAGTATCCGCCCCGGATGGAACCAAGACCGGCGCTCTTCCCACCGAGGAACCGCATCATCAGCGCGCTTGCGGACGTGGTGCTCGTCGTGGAAGCGCGGGAGAAGAGCGGGACGCTGATCACCGTGGATATGGCGCTGGAGCAGGGGCGGGAAGTGTACGCGGTGCCGGGAAGATGCACGGACAGCCTCAGCATGGGCTGCAACCGCCTGATCCGTCAGGGGGCTGCGGTCGCCGTCACGCCGGAGGACATCATCGATGAGATGGGATGGGAGACGATCCCGCAAAAGCCGCAAAAACAGTCACAGCCGGCAAAAAATCTGTCGGAGGCGGCGCGGGAGGTCTATGCAGTCCTCGAAATGCTGCCAGCCACGCAGGATGTGATCGTCTCAAAGCTTCGAGAGAGGGGGAACACCTGCACGATACCGCAGGTCTGCCAGGGGCTTGTGGAACTGGAATTAAAGGGTCTTATCCTGTGCAGGGACAGACAGTACGGACGTCTGCGGGACGATTTATGAAATATTTTCTAAAATTTTACTTGCCACGGTTTGAAAATTGGGTTATAGTGGTGAACGTAAGTCAGATAAAACAAAATGATATATAATATAGAAGAAATAGGTAGAGGTTGGATATGGCAAAGTATTTAGTGATAGTGGAGTCGCCTGCGAAGGTAAAGACGATCAAGAAATTTCTAGGTGCAAATTATGAGGTTATGGCAAGCAACGGCCATGTGCGTGATATGCCAAAGAGCCAGCTGGGATTTGATGCGGACAATGACTATGAACCGAAATATATAACGATACGCGGCAAGGGCGACATACTGGCAAAGCTCAGGAAGGAAGTCAAAAAGGCTGACAAGATCTACCTCGCGACGGACCCTGACCGCGAGGGGGAGGCGATCTCGTGGCATCTGTATATCGCCTTGAAGCTGGAGGACAAAAAGGTGTACCGCATTGCGTTCAACGAGATCACCAGGAATGCGGTGAAGGAATCCCTCAAGAATCCGCGGGAGATCGATATGAGTCTCGTGGATGCGCAGCAGGCGAGGCGCATGCTGGACAGGATGGTGGGCTACCGCATCTCGCCGCTTCTGTGGGCAAAGATCAAGAGAGGGTTGAGCGCGGGCAGGGTGCAGTCGGTGGCGCTGCGCATCATCTGTGACAGGGAGGATGAGATCAATGCATTTATCCCGGAAGAGTACTGGACGCTCGACGCGGCGCTCAAGATCAAGGGCGAAAAAAAGCCGCTGGTTGCCAAGTACTATGGCATGGGAGACAAAAAGGCAGAGATCTCGTCCAAGGAGGAGATGGACAAAATCCTGAAAGATCTCGAGTGTGCCAGCTTTGAAGTGAAGGATATCAAGAAGGGCGAGCGCGTCAAGAAGGCACCGCTGCCTTTCACCACATCGACACTGCAGCAGGAGGCGAGCAAGGCGCTCAATTTCTCGACGCAGAAGACGATGCGCCTGGCACAGCAGCTCTACGAGGGCGTGGAGCTGAAAGGGCAGGGGACGGTCGGCATCATCACCTATCTGAGAACAGACTCCACCAGGGTCTCCGACGAGGCGGTGGCAGCGTCCAGGGAGTATATCTCCAGGAATTACGGGGATCAGTATGCAGCCGAGGTCGTGACGGAGAAGAAGAAGGACCAGAAGATACAGGATGCGCACGAGGCGATCCGGCCGACGGACATCAGCAGCACACCCGCGGATCTGAAAGAGTCCCTGAGCCGTGACCAGTTCCGCCTGTACCAGCTGATCTGGAAACGTTTTACGGCGAGCCGCATGACTCCGGCGAAGTATGAGACGACCTCCGTGAAGATCGACGCGAAGGGGCATCGATTCACAGTGTCGGCGTCGAAACTCAGCTTTGACGGGTTTATGAGTGTGTACAAGGAAGCCGACGAGGAGAAGACGGATTCCAACACCCTGGTGAAGGATATCACAAAGGACACGCAGCTTGCGCTGGAATCCTTTGATCCGAGACAGCACTTTACCCAGCCCCCGGCGCACTACACGGAGGCGTCGCTTGTGCGGGCGCTCGAGGAGCTCGGCATCGGACGTCCCAGCACCTACGCGCCGACGATCACGACGATCATGGCGAGGCGCTATGTGGTCAAGGAGGACAAAAATCTCTATGTGTCCGAGCTCGGCGAGGTGGTCAACAATATGATGAAGGACGCGTTCCCGACCATTGTCGACGTGAACTTTACGGCAAACCTCGAGGCACTCCTCGACAAGGTGGAGACGGGCACGGTCGGCTGGAAGACCGTGGTGGCGAACTTCTACCCGGATCTCGACGAGGCGGTGAAGAAGGCGGAGAAGGAACTGGACGAGGTGGAGATCGCGGATGAGGTGTCCGATGAGGTGTGCGATGTGTGCGGCAGAAACATGGTCATCAAGTACGGACCCCATGGCAAATTCCTCGCCTGCCCCGGATTTCCCGAGTGCAGGAGCACAAAACCCTATTTCGAGAAGATCGGCGTGACCTGCCCGAAGTGCGGCAAGGAGGTCGTCGTCCGCAAGACGAAGAAGGGCAGACGGTATTACGGGTGCGAGGCGATCCCCGAGTGCGATTTCATGGTGTGGCAGAAGCCGTCCCGGGAGAAGTGTGAGCGGTGCGGCGGCATCATGCTCGTGAAGGGAAACAAGCTGGTCTGCGCAGACGAACAGTGCGGGTTCGTGAAGAAGATCGAGAGTGATAAGGCAGCGGCACAGTAAATATTTGGCACAATTCCTCCAAATAATCAGATTTATTACAAATTTATAAAAAGTTGATAAAATAGTAAAGTATTCTTGAATTATTGACCGGAACTATTGAAAAAACAATTGCCGTATGTTAAAATTTTCCTATAAAAGGGACATAATGCTCAATTGCGAAGAATAGAAGGACTTGGAGGTTTGTTATGGGGAGTGTACAGCTGTTGGACAAAACAAGGAAGATCGGGAAATTATTGCACAATAATAATTCCAGCAAGGTGGTTTTCAGTGATATCTGCAAGGTGATGCGCGAGATCGTAAATTCTAATGTGCTGGTGATCAGCAAGAAAGGCAAAGTTCTGGGCGTGGGCACCTGTGAGGGCGTGGATGAGTTGAAGGAGCTTGTCGAGGACAGCGTGGGCGGGTTTATCGATCCCATGTTAAATGAAAGGCTTCTCGGTGTGCTCTCCACAAAAGAAAACGTAAATCTCGCAACCCTTGGCTTTGAGAGTCCGGATATTCGCAAATACCAGGCGATCATCACCCCGATCGAGACGGCGGGTGAGCGTCTTGGAACCCTGTTTATCTATAAATGCAATGAGCAGTACGATATTGATGATATCATCCTGTGTGAATACGGAGTGACGGTGGTGGGGCTGGAGATGCTCCGCGCCGTCAGTGAGGAGAACGCGGAGGAGAGCCGCAAGGTGGCGGTTGTGAAATCGGCGATCTCGACGCTGTCATTCTCCGAGATGGAGGCGATCACACACATTTTTGACGAACTCAACGGCACGGAGGGGATCCTGGTTGCCAGCAAGATCGCGGACCGCGTGGGCATCACGAGGAGCGTGATCGTCAACGCGCTGCGCAAGTTTGAGAGCGCGGGGGTCATCGAGTCGCGCTCGTCGGGCATGAAAGGGACGTACATCAAAGTCTTGAATGACGTCGTGTTCGAGGAAGTGGACGCGCTGAAACGCCAATTGAACAAATAGTCAGATTTATTAAGCGAATCGTTCGAATCGTTAAAACAAATAAAATAAATGTGAAAATAGAAACAGAAGGTTTATCTTGAAAAAGATAAGCCTTTTTTCTGTTTTGTGGGCAAAAATAATGAATTTACATAACTGAACAAAACAAATTCACATAATATTGTAAAATAATGAAAAAAATACTTGAAATATTCTGAAAATAATCTATAATAGAGTAAGAAAGACAATATATTATGTAAATCCGTTATGGCGACATTGGTTTACATAGCACTGAAAAATAGGAAAAACATGAGAAGGAGGAGTAGAAATGTTAAGCAATTCAGGTATATTTGACTACATTAATACTTTGGGTGCTTCACTGGATGCAGCAGCTACGAGAAATGACATCATCAACAATAACATTGCAAATGTGAACACTCCCAATTACAAGAGAAAGGATATCCGTTTTGAGACGGAATTAAAGCATGCTTTTGCAAGAGCAGGACAGGATACAGTGGATGCGAGGGTCAAGAACCTCGATCTGGAGGCGCTTCAACCGGAGATCTACACGGATTACGAGGAGCTCTCCTACCGGTATGACGGCAACAACGTGAGCATCCAGAACGAGCTGGCGATCCTCGCGAAGAACCAGACCAAGTACAACGGAATGATGACGCTGGTGAACCATGATTTTTCACAGCTGCTGTCAGTGATGAAATAGCAGGTTTGAGACAGGAGGAATGACAGATGGGAATATTTGATTCATTTGATATCAGTGCATCGGGAATGTCGGCTGAGCAGTACCGCATGGATATCATATCGCAGAATATGGCAAACGCGCACTCGACAAGGACTGAGGACGGCACGCCGTACGTCAGAAAAGTCGTCACTTTTCAGGAGAAGACCGACGTCAAGAACAGATCGTTCTCGCATATGCTCGACACCGCGTTCAGCAATCTGAGCGGCAGACCGATCGGCTGCACGAATTCGGCGAGGCTCACAAGTCCCGGCACGGGCGTCAAGGTCGGCGGACTGTACGAAGATACATGGACTGAGGAAGTCATGACGTACGATCCGGAGCATCCGGACGCAGATGAAAACGGGTATGTGCATTATCCGAATGTGAATATCATCACGGAAATGACGAACATGATCGACGCGAGCCGGGGCTACGAGGCAAACCAGGCGGCTTTTGAGGCGACGAAGGCGATGGCAAACAAAGGATTGGAAATGAATTTCTAAATGATCCGGGGCAGCAGTGACAGGGATCTTTGGGAATACAGGATTGGGAATATATAAGGGTTAAAGAGGTTTTATAAGGAATTATTGTGGAGAGTTATAGGGGGAAGAACAATGACAATAACATCAGCAAACGATATCAACAGTTTATATAATGTGAGTTCGGACGCAGTGAGAAACAGTCTGTACGGTGTAAGCACAGAAAATGAAGGACAGAAGAACAATAACAATGTTTTCGGCTCGATCCTCGATGCGGCGGTGAGCAATATCAACACGACGAATGACCTGCTCTCGTCGAAGGAGAATGAGCAGCTGAAATGGATGATGGGTATCTCAGAGAATACACACGACCTTACGATCGCGGTGGGCAAGGCGCAGTCAGCGCTCAACTACACGGTCGCACTCAGAGACAAGCTCCTCGAAGCATATAAGGAGATTATGCAGATACAGATTTAAGCAGCTGTCGCAAGGCAGTTCTCAAGGAAGCTGACATCATGCGATACCTGCGCTTTTGTCAGACCACATGACTACCTTACTGTGAGAGCGCTCTTCGCTGTCACAGTAAACCAGTTGTAAAGGATTACATGTAAAGGATTACAGGGGAATTTAGGGAGAAGGAGACACTTGAAATGGTTGACAAGGTATTGGATTTTGGGAAAAAGCTAATGGAGCGGTTTAAGGAATGGTGGAACAAGTTCCAGCCAAAGCAGAAGACATTGATCGTCGGGATCGCAGTGGTGATCCTGCTTGCCATTGGGATCCTGGTGGCAGTGCTCATGCAAAAACAGTATGTCACTATCGCAAACTGTGAGTCCACCAAGGAAGCGGCTGCCGTGAGGGATCTGCTGGATGGACAGGGGATTGTATACAATGTATCGTCAGACGGCTTGAACTTTGAGGTGGTCGAATCGCAGGAATCAGACGCGCGTCTTCTGCTCGGCTCAAACAATATACCGACAGAGGGATACACGATCGATGATGTGCTGAACGGAAGTTTTTCTACGACGGAGGCCGATAAGCAGAAGCGCTATAAGCTTTTTATGGAGTCGAAGATGGAGGAAGACATCAGCAGCATGACAGCAGTAAAGACTGCGACATGCCAGCTGACGATTCCCGATGACAACGGTACGCTCATCGCACAGAACCTTGAGACCTACGCAGGTGTTATTCTGGAACTCAATGAAGGCGCGGCTTTTGACGAGGAGAACGCGGCAGCGATCGCCAGATATATCGCGACAGCGCTCGGCAATGACACGACAGACAACGTGACGATCACGGATCTGGACGGGAAGATCTGGTTCCCGATCGAGCAGACCTACTCCACGGTGGAGAAGGCAAACAACATGATGATGCTCAAGCAGGAGGCGGAGAGCATGATCAAGAACGAAGTGAGACAGGTGCTCTTTGGCACAAACGAGTTCAACCAGATCGAAGTTGCAGCAAACATCTCGATGGATTTCTCACAGAAAGAGATCGTATCACATGAATATTCGACACCGGATGATGAGCATGACCAGGGACTGCTTTCCCATGAGGAAGTATTCCAGTCAAACGCTACGGACGGCGTGGGCGGAGTGCCCGGAACAGACTCGAACTCCGAGACGGACTACATGATCAACGAGTCGGCAGGCACAAACAGCAGTACATACGAGCGGAGGAGCGATTATCTTCCGAATGAGACGATAACCACGACAAAGGGCGCCACAGGAACAGTCGTGTACAATGACAGCTCCGTGTCGGTGGCGGCAGTGAGATACCGCGTGGTGAGAGAGGAAGACGTAGATCTTCAGGGACTTCTCGACGGTATCTCATGGGAGGAATACAAGCTTGCCAACAATGAGCGCGTCAAACTTGAAGTGGACGAAGATCTTGTCAGTATGGTCGCAAACGCGACAGGGATCCCGACAAGGAATATCAGCCTTGTGGCATACGAGGAGGTTCAGTTCATCGATCAGATCCAGTCTACAGTAGAGCTCAAGGATATCGTACAGATCGTGCTGATCGTCATCATTCTCACACTTCTGGCATTCGTGGTGCTCATGAGCCTGCGGACCAAGAAAGAAGTCGAGGAGGAGGAAGAACTTGCAGTGGAAGACTTGCTGCAGTCAAATATCGATGAGCTTGAGGGGATCGAGACAGAGCAGAAGTCTGAGGCTAGAAAACTGATAGAAAACTTCGTCGAGGAAAATCCGGAAGCGGTGGCTACGCTCTTGCGAAATTGGCTTGATGAGGACTGGGGGTAACTTGTAATGGCTAGTGAAGAGTTAAAGGGAATACAAAAGGCGGCAATCTTACTGATTGCCCTCGGACCTGAGAAATCTTCCCTGATTTTTAAACATTTGAAAGAAGAAGAGATCGAGGATCTGACACTTGAGATCGCGAATACCAAGAGCGTTACACCACAGGTAAAGGAAAAAGTCATCAACGAATTTTACGAAGTGTGTCTGGCACAGCAGTATATCGCAGAGGGCGGTATCGGCTATGCGAAGGAACTTCTGGAGAAGGCGCTCGGCGCAGACAAGGCAATGGATGTCATCGGAAAACTGACAGCATCACTGCAGGTAAAACCGTTTGAGTTTGTCAAGAAGACCGATGCATCGCAGCTGTTGAACTTTATACAGGATGAACATCCGCAGACGATCGCACTGATCTTATCCTATCTGTCAGCCGGACAGGCGGCTACGATACTCGGGGCGCTGATACCGGAAAAACAGGCGGAAGTGGCGAGACGTATCGCGACGATGGACAGAACAAGTCCCGATGTCATCAAGGAAGTGGAGCGTGTGCTGGAGTCAAAACTCTCTTCACTCGTAAACCAGGATTACACGATCATCGGCGGCGTGGACGCAGTGGTAGAGATCCTGAATACAGTGGACAGAGGTACAGAGAAGCACATCATGGAGACACTCGAAGTGGAAGAGCCGGAGCTTGCGGACGAGATCAGAAAGAAGATGTTCGTATTCGAGGATATCCTGCTGCTCGACGACCGTGCGATCCAGCGTGTGCTCAGGGATGTTGACAACAACGATCTGGCGATCGCATGTAAAGGTTCGACCGAGGAAGTGCAGAATGCGATCTTTAGCAACATGTCAAAACGTCTGGCTGAGATGATCAGAGAGGATATGGAGTTCATGGGACCTGTCCGGATGAAGGACGTTGAGGAAGCGCAGCAGAAGATCGTCAATATCATAAGAAAGCTTGAGGATTCCGGAGAGATCGTTATTTCAAGAGGCGGAGGTGACGAGATCGTTGTCTAACGGTGGCATATTAAAATCGGGCTGGGTCGTTGTGGATCCAGCCAATACAAGGATCATAGATTCCAATGCAAGGGCGGAGGCAAGACTCAGGGAGCTGGCGATGGAACTCGCAGTTCAGTGCGGTGAGGAGCCGGACTTTGCGGAAGGCTTCACACAGGGGATCAGCGCGGTCGAGGTGTCGCAGCTGATCCGCGACGGTGAGGGGAATGTGGTCGGGGAAGATCAGGGCTCTGACGAGATGATGCAGCCGGAGGAGAATTTTCCGCAGCCGCAGCCCGGCCAGATGCAGGAGGAGCTGATCGCCGAGGCGCAGGCACAGATCGAGCAGATGCGCGAGGAGGCGATCGCAGAGATCGAACAGACAAAGATCCAGATCCTCGAGGAAGCCAGGAGCCAGGGATATCAGGAAGGTTTTGAGCAGGGGCAGAACGACGGTTTTGCACAGGGACATCAGGACGGACTCAACAGTATAGCACAGGAGCGGGAGCAGGCGCAGGCTGAGGCGGAGCAGATGAGGGCCGCCATGGAGGATGAATACCAGCGCAGGATCAAAGAACTCGAGCCGATATTCATCGACACGCTGACCGGGATATATGAACATATCTTCCATGTGAGTCTCAAGAACTCAAGGGAGCTCATCGTGTATCTCATACAGAATACGATGCGGAATATCGAGACGGGCAGCACCTATCTGATCCATGTGTCAAAGGAGGATTATCCCTTTGCGAGCATGCAGAAGCGGGAGCTGATCAAGGGGACGAACATAGCACTCGACAATGTGGAGCTTCTCGAGGATGTCACACTCGGAAAGAACGAGTGTATGATAGAGACAGGAAACGGCGTGTTTGACTGCAGTCTGGGGACACAGCTCGAAGCGCTGAATGAGGAACTCAGACTCCTGTCATATGAACCATAACCATAAAAGGGGTTGTAAAGTGTAAGATGGAGACTTGTATTTCCTTTCAGAAATATCAGACAGTACTGAACAAGAGCTTTTTCAAGAAGCTTGGCAAGGTTGAGAATGTGGTGGGACTCACGATCGAGTCGTCAGGACCGGACGCTAAGCTCGGCGATATGTGCAAGATATACACGGATTCCGAGAAGGAGCACGGGATCCTTGCGGAGGTTGTCGGCTTTAAGGATAAGCGGACACTGCTCATGCCCTATGAGGACACGGAGGGCATCGGACTTGGCTGTATCGTCGAGAACATGAATTATCCGCTCAGCGTGTCGGTCGGCGAGTGCCTGCTGGGGAAGACACTGGATGGACTGGGCAGGTGTATCGACGGATTTGTGCCGGAACCGACGACAGTCAAGCGCTATCCGCTCGAGGCGCAGCCGCCTGACCCGATGAGCAGAACGATCATCAGCGAGGTGCTTCCGCTCGGCGTGAAAGCGGTGGACGGACTGATCACTGTGGGCAAGGGACAGCGTATCGGCATTTTTGCGGGATCCGGCGTGGGCAAATCGACGCTCATGGGTATGTTTGCGAGGAATACCAAGGCAGATATCAATGTGATCGCCCTGATCGGGGAGCGCGGCCGTGAGGTCAGGGAATTTATCGAGCGCGACCTTGGCGAGGAGGGGATGCGCCGCTCCATCGTGGTGGTGGCGACGTCGGACAGACCGGCTCTCGAGCGCAACAAGGCGGCAAAGACGGCGACGGCGATCGCGGAGTATTTCAGGGATCAGGGAAAAGATGTCCTGCTGATGATGGACTCGCTCACACGTTTCTCGATGGCACAGCGTGAGATCGGTCTCGCGACGGGAGAACCGCCTGTGACGAGGGGCTATCCGCCCAGCGTTTACTCGGAGATGCCAAAACTCCTCGAGCGCGCCGGGTGCTCTGAGAATGGCTCGATCACAGGGCTTTACACCGTCCTGGTCGAAGGTGAGGATTTCAATGAGCCGATCACCGACACGGCGAGAAGTATTCTCGACGGACACATCATGCTGACGAGAAAACTTGCCAACAGGAACCACTATCCGGCAGTCGATGTGCTGCAGAGTATCTCGCGGTGCATGTCGATGATCGCGTCGGGAGAGCACAAGGCGGCAGCCGGCAAATTGAAGAATATCATGGCGACCTACAACGAGGCGGAGGATCTGATCAATATCGGAGCCTACAAGCGGGGGAGCAATCCCAATATCGACAGGGCGATCAATATGATCGACCAGGTGAATGAGTACCTGCTGCAGGAGACGGATGCAAAATTTACGTTTGAGGAGTCCGTGGAACAGCTGGCAGCGATGTTTCAGGAATGAAGTGTGATATAGTGGCAAAAGGGTGTGTGATATATGGCAGTTTTCCGGTACAAGATGCAGGGGATTCTTGATATCAAAGAAAAACTTGAAGACAGGGCAAAACAGGAGTTCGCGGAGGCGAACATGCGGCTCGATGCAGAGAAGAAGAAACTCGATGAACTTCAGGCTAGAAAATTTTACTATATGCAGGAAGGTGTGAAACTGCGCATGGAATTGATCGACGTGCGCAAGATCCGTGAAAACAAGATGGCAGTCCTCAAGATGGACGAATACATCGCGGATCAGATGAGGGAGATCGCCCGCGCCGCGAAAGCGGTTGAGAAAGCGAGGGCAGCCCTGCAGGAGCTCATGCAGGAGAGGAAAGCGCATGAGAAACTCAAGGAGAACGCATTTGAGGAGTTTATGAAAGATGAGCTGGCTGCGGAGAGCAAGGAGATCGACCAGCTCACATCGTATACATATGGACAGAAGCTGATGGAGGAACAGAGCATCAGGAACACATAAGCTCATAACTCCGGGGCGGCAGCAAACTGTGCGCCCAGAGATAAAATATAGAAAGGCATGGTTAGCGATATGGCACGTAAGGAAGAAGCAATAAACCCCGACGCACCGGAGGCGCAGCTCAGGCAGCTAAAAGAAAGTCAGAAAGCGTTCAAACAGGAGCAGAGGAATCAGAGAAAGGAAGCGAAGAAGCGCGCGAAGGAGTTGGAGAACCAGGAGCGCGAGCTCGACGAGCAGATCGAGGGCACAAACGCTTCTGTGGTCGTAGTCACGATATTTATCATTGTAATATGGCTTGGCATCCTATGTCTGCTGGTCAAGATGGACGTCGGCGGGTTTGGCTCCAATGTACTGACGCCGATGCTGAAAGATATACCTGTAGTCAACAAGATCCTTCCCACGGAATCCGGTACAGAATCGACCAAAGAGAAGTCTTATGGCGGGTACAGCAGTATCAGGGAGGCGGTCGACCGGATCACGGAGCTGGAGAAGAAGCTGGAGCAGGCACAGAGCACCAACACGGCGTACTCCGAACAGATCGAGGCGCTCAAGGCGGAGGTGAAGCGCCTGGAGACATTTCAGGATAACCAGGTAGCGTTCCAGGAGATCAAGGAGCGGTTTTACGAGGAAGTTGTCTATGCCGACAACGGACCGGGAGTGGAGGCATACCGCGAGTACTACGAGGAGATGGATCCCACGACAGCAGAAGCGCTGTACAAACAGGTGATTCAGGAGGTAGCGGTCAACAACAAGATGAAGGACTATGTGGCGACATACAGCAACATGGACGCGGCGAAGGCAGCAGGCATCCTCGGGGCGATGACAGACAATCTGGATCTGGCGGCAGAGATCCTGTCCAATCTTCCGGCGGCGACGAGAGGCGCGATCATGGGCGAGATGGATCCGGCAGTGGCGGCAAGGATCACCAAGATCATGAACCCGGGAAGCTAAAAGTCCTGCGCAAGAAATTTCGGCAGTTCCTAAAGTTTTCTGAAAACATTACCGATATATATTATGTAACTTCCAAATTAATTGAATTTTCAGACGATTCAGTTAATTTGTTAAGTTAATAGATATTATACATGAGAAATGTATAATGCACATTGAAAATAAAAAGAAGAAAGGAGGAATGACGATGACAGATGCGGCAGTAAGAAATGGAAATGCGTTTTTCGGCGCAAATTCAGCCAATTCGGTCAATCCTGCACTGAGTGCGGTGGCAAATGCGCAAAAGACTGCAGGCCCCGCGGAAAACAAGACACAGGATTTTGGCGCAGTGCTTGACAAGACAGTGCAGAAGTATGAGCAGAAGCCCACACGGCCGGTATCGGACAGCGGTGCCGAGACACAGCAGCCCGGAAAGGAAAGCATCCAGGCAGAAAGCGAATGTGACAACACGACAGAAGACACAGGCGCAGCCGTAGATGCCGTGGAATCCGAGGCGGCGGACACGCAGGAGACAGTGGACTCCGATGTGCCGGCGGCGGAGGATCCTGTCGGAGAAACCGTCAGGACCGAGGAACCCGTTGATCAGATGACGATCGACGAGATCACAAAAGCGTTGGAGCAGATCATCGAGCAGATCAAGCAGATCCTTGGGATCACCGATGATGAACTCTTATCCGGTATGGATGCGTTGGGTATGCAGACATATGATCTGCTGAATGCAGACAACATGGCGCAGCTTGTGACAGCGATATCCGGGGAGGACTCGACGGTCAGTCTCATCGCGAACGAGGAGCTCTACACAGCGCTGCAGGAGATCACGCAGACGGTGGACACACAGGTGGGCAGCTTGCTCGAAAATACAGGCTTTACCGGTGAGGAACTCGACGCGGTACTGCAGAAACTCCAGGAGATGGAAAGTCAGGAACTTGACGATCAGCTTCAGGATATGGAGATGCTCTCACTCGAGACAGCAATGGAGCCGGCAGTCGATGAACGGCAGGAGCCGGAAGGACCCGTGATCATCAGTGAGGACAATACCAGGGCGGACGAACAGCCCGCAAAGCAGTACGATCAGCTTCCGGAGAACCAGCAGGACAATCCGGTCGAGATCGGTGCGAAGTCTCAGACACAGAGTGCCGGAAAAGACACAAAGGGCAGCGACGACAAGGAGTCCGGAAACTTTGGGCAGAACAACACGGCGCAGAATTTCCAGAACAACCTCAGTGAGACGGGCGCGGCGGCGACGGCAGAAGGGGTCGAGAAGTTTACCTCGGAGAGCACGGAGAACATCATGCGGCAGCTCGCTGACATGGTGAAGATCGTCAAAAACGAGAATCTCACAGAGATGGAGCTGCAGCTCCACCCGGCAAGCCTCGGCACAGTCAATGTATCGCTGACGACAAAGGGCGGCATGGTGACAGCAGAGTTCACCACACAGAACGAGGCAGTGAAAGCGGCGATCGAGGCACAGGCGACGCAGCTGAGGGCAAACCTCGAGGAGCAGGGCGTCAAGGTTGAGGCGATCGAAGTATCGGTGGAAAGCCACCAGATGGAGCGGAATCTCGACAAGAACGGCCAGGAGCAGCAGAGGCAGGCGCAGGAGCAGGAGACGATGCGTGTCCAGGGAATGCGCAGAGGCAGGAGCAGCATCAATCTCAGGGCATTTGCCGACAGGGAGGAACTGGAGGGTGAGATGCAGGGAGCAGATGACGCGACAAGGATTGCGATGGAGATCATGGCAGCGAACGGAAACACGATGGATCTACTGGTATAAAGAAAAGGAAAAAGGAGAGAGGTGGACACATGGCAGGTATATTGGCACCAGTCGACGAGAATGGTAATCTGATCACGCATACAAGCTCGGGAGACTCGCTGAAAAAAGGAAAAAACAAGAATGCGGTGGACAGCGACATGTTCCTGACACTCCTGGTGGCAGAGATGCAGAATCAGGATCCGCTGGAACCTACCAGCAACACCGAGTGGGTATCGCAGTACGCGACATTCACGCAGGTACAGCAGATGAGTGAGATGGCGCAGTCGATCGATGTGCTGAGGGCAAACAACCTGATCGGCAAGGAAGTGATCATGAAGACGACGAGCCAGAGCACGGGCGATGTCAGCTACATACAGGGAACAGTCGAGTATGTTGAGATGGAAGAAGGCAAACCGCTTCTTGTCATCGACGGACAGAAGTTCTCGATCAGCGATCTTGACACGATCGTCAGCCCGGAGTACTCGAAGGCATATGAGATGTACGACACGCTGAAAGGAATGATCAACGGACTGCCCAGCATCAAATTTGCGGATGAGTCATACAAGAACGTTATACAGGGTGCACTTGACTACTACAACACGATGGATGAGTACCAGAAGCACTACATGGACGTATATGGTTCGGAGCAGATGGAGACACTCGTGGAATGGAAGCATGCGCTTGAACTTCTCGGCGTGAAATTCACGAATAACACGACCAGCGACGATGACAAGACATCCCTTGACGACATACTGGAGAGTTTCAACACCAAGATGAACGCGATACTCGACAAGCTGAATCAGTTGACAGGAGATAAGACACCGCCGGCAGAGGATACAGACCCGGACGAAACAGAAGGTGAAGGAACAGGGACGGAGGAAGAGGACGGCAAGACAGAGAGCGCGTAGGTTTTATGAGAGGGAGGGATTCAGATGAATGTGAAAAACAGTCAGTTCCTTTCCATTGAACAGCTGCAGGATCAGTATCTGAGACAGCAGAAAGCCAATTCGGGAAACAAGGCGCCGCAGGGCATGAGCTTTGAGGAGATCCTTCAGAAACAGCAAATGCCGAAGCTGCAGACGACAGAGCATGTGAGGTTTTCAAAGCATGCGGCAAACCGGCTCAACGACAGGAATATCGAATTGACGGACAGACAACTGGAAAGGTTGAATGACGGCACGAAAAAGGCAGGCGAGAAGGGGATCAGGGATTCGCTGGTGCTCGTGGACCAGCTTGCATTTATCGTAAACACCAAGAGCAACACAGTCATCACAGCGATGGATCAGACAGAGGCAGATGAGAATATCTACACAAACATTGACGGAGCCGTGATTATCTAATACAGGATGTGAGACAAAGCCGGACCTTTTAAGGAGGCTTGGGATCCCTCGGAATGACGGATGAGGGGAAGATAGACGGCAAATATGATTTAGGAGGTCACTTAATTATGATGAGATCACTTTTCTCTGGTGTATCAGGTCTTAGGACACACCAGACAAGAATGGACGTTATTGGTAACAACATTGCAAACGTGAACACGACAGCATTCAAGGCAAAGCAGATGAACTTCTCCGATATGCTCTACCAGACGACGCAGGCGGCGACAGGCGCCAACGCGGCAAACGGCACAGGCGGAACGAACCCGAGACAGATCGGTCTGGGTGTAAAGGCGGCGGCGATCAATACGACCATCACGCAGGAGGGCGCGAACCAGTCGACCGGAAACCCGTTTGACTTGAAGATCTCCGGCGAGGCATTCTTCGTGGTGAGCGACGGAACAAGCACATACTACACAAGAGACGGATCGTTCGACGTGGACGATGCAGGCAACCTCTGTATGGCGAGCACCGGCTACATCGTGCAGGGCTGGGGCGTTGACAAGGAAGGGAACATCGTAAAAGGTACGGTCGGACCGATCAACACCAAGGCAAGTAATGAGTATAATGCGGATGCCACAAAGAATGCGCAGATCGCGGGTATCATCGACAAGGATGATTCGGACCTGCAGAATAAAGACGGCAAAATCGTCAATTTTGAGGTCTATGACAGTGCGGGATATCCCTACAATCTGAAGTTTGGCATTTTGCCGGCGACATCGATCAGCAATTCGACCAGAGAGGTAACGAATACAGAGAGTATCTATCATATGCCTGCCAATATTTATAAGGTTGATACTTCTAAACTGTCGTTCTCTTATCCGGTTAATGGTGAAACAAAGGATCTGGCAACGATTGACTCTCCGGAGGCGACTGAGAAGCTGATTAAGGATATCTGGGCTGAGATTAACGCTACTAAATCAAACGCAGCTGGCTATCAGAATATTATTGCAGCAGGTGCACATACTTTTGGCAAGGATGATGAGATAACGGTAGATCTGTCAAAATTTTTTGCAAATAATCCGGATTTAAATATCGATCCTGCAAGCGATCTGCTTAATATAACAGCGCTTACTGTCAAATTTTCAGGAGAGACAGGGTATGTGCCTAACAATACAGTGGACTACCCGATATCAGATGCTACGAAAGTTGCTGATGAGGTTGCGAAATTATTATATAATAATACTGATAGTAAAACTCATACGGATGGGTTTGTGTCATGTGGTCTGGCAGGTGCAGTAACAGTTGCAGCAACATCGCAGACGTATGTGGATGACAATGGCGACACGGTGACAAAGTGGAAGTTTGAGAAGGTTGGCGGTACAAACAGAAAGCCCCTGCAGTTGACAGATGCACAGAGCGATGCGATGCGTAAGTTGTTGCAGCTTAAAGCGAGCGATGGAAAGACCCAGCAGTATACGACAACGGAGACGATGCAGGATAGTGCACCAATTCCAGGGCAGTATACGATCAAACTGCTAGGAATGACGGATTCGAACAAGGTTGCTGTGGATGTATCCAGCATACTTGACGATTCCGTGTTCACAGTGCAGTATGACACAGGTAACGGTGAATTCCAGTATGTGGATTCCATGGGAAACAGCACCTTCACGATCAACCTGAGCACGATCAATGACAGAGGAAACTTTGAGAATGTCACGGTTGATATGTCAGGCACGAAGAATGTGGGCAACGACCACAAATCGACAGTAGAGGGCAAGCGCCTTGACGGAACAAAGGTCGGAAAGCTGCTCGGCGTGTCTGTCGGCACGGACGGTATCGTCACGGCAAGCTACAGCAACGGGCACATCACAAGACTCGGACAGATCTGCGTGGCAAAATTTGCAAACGCCATGGGACTTGAGAACTCCGGCGACAACCTCTACCAGACAACGGCCAGCTCCGGCGATGCCTCCCTCGTGGACATCAAGGCAGAGGGTATCGGCTCGATCACCAGCGGTATTCTTGAGATGTCGAACGTGGATCTCTCCCAGCAGTTTACCGACATGATCACCACACAGAGAGGTTTCCAGGCAAACAGCCGTACCATCACGGTGTCAGATACACTGCTTGAGGAGCTGATCAATCTGAAGAGATAATAACCGAACCGAATCTAAATCCAAGAGAACCCCGGACAGGTACGCCTGTACGGGGTTCTTTTGGTAGAGCAACCTCTCCCATGTCGTAGTTTTGAACAGACGCGCCCAACATTTACAAATCTGCATATGATTTTATCATTTGCGAACAGGCAAAAGGAGTGCATGTTTTTACATTTCGACGAATATCAGTTTGTGATAACTTCGTGTGTTTTTTGTGCTGTTTGTCTTTTCACGGCATAAAATATATGGTATACTATCAGACATGGATATGAATTTTTCTTTTTTGTCGAAGACGCCGGAGAAACTGCAGCTTCTCATAGCGGGGCGTGTAGCCAGGATCAGCATCAGGCAGAAGCAGGCGGGGGAGACCGCATTGGAGATCAAAGGATGCGTATGCGACATGCTTTCTGAATACATTACAGGTCAGGGGATAAGGAGGATCATATGGATGAGAATATGAAACTGATCATGGCAGAGTTTGCCAAGATTAACACGAAGCTTGATAATATTGATACAAGGATGACAGGGCTTGAGACAGCGGTGGAGAAGCTGGATACAAGGATGACAGGGCTTGAGTCAAGGGTGACAGATGTGGAGACGATCATCAGGGAAGCTGAGCTTGACAAGGTGAATCCCAGACTGGGCATGATCGACTTAAAGCTTGATAAACTTCAGGATCATTATGAAAAGCTGGATGCAGATATGCGAGTATTATCCGGCGAGACAGCGAGCGGATTTTACAAGATCAAGCATCAGCTCAGGAAGCTCGAGGATCAGGGAGAGACGATCGTCAAGGTGCTGGAATTCAGGAATCTGATACCGCTCAGGGAATAGAACAGGGAGGAAGTAACGAATATTTATGGCAAGATTACCAGTCAGCGTGTGCCTGATCGCAAAGAACGAGGAACAGTACATAGAGCAGTGTCTTAGGAAGTTGCTGCGTTACGGTATGGAGATCGTGGTGGTCGATACAGGCTCCACGGACAGAACAAAGGAGATCGCGGCGAAATACACAGATAAGCTGTTTGACTTCGCGTGGTGCGACGATTTCAGTGCAGCCAGGAACTTTGCAGTGTCCAAAGCATCCAACAACTGGATCCTCACACTGGATTGCGATGAGTGTGTGGAGGAGTTGGACGCGGCAAAGCTGCGCACCTGCATGCAGCGATATCCAAAGAACGTCGGTGTCGTGGAGGTCAGAAATGTCTGCACGACAGTGGAGAGCGGTGTCTCGCGCGAGAGTGTGCAGATCGATGAGGTGCCCCGGTTTTACAATAAAAACTACTATGAATACCGTTTTCGGATCCATGAACAGATCGTGCCCAGAAATGCGGACGATTATGACAGGATGATTCTCGAGAGTTTTCATATGCCTGTTATTGTCAGGCATTACGGCTACGATATCCCGCACGAGGAAATGATCAGAAAGCAGGAGAGGAATCTGAATCTGTTAGTAAAGTCAATAGGGGAGACCGAGGGGATGGATGACTATATCTATTTCCAGATCGGACAGTCCTACAATATATTGGGAAACTATGGGAAGGCGATCGAGGCGTATGATATGTGTCTGGAGATGAACAGAAACCCGGAGAAAAAGTTCATGGGCAATTGTCTGGAGTCCTACGCGGACTGTCTGATCAGGGCCGGGCATCCGGAGGCTGCATACAGACTGCTTGACATGAACAGGGATTATCTGAAAACGACGCGTCTGCGCTATCTGTTTGGCAGGGCAGCGCACATGTGCGGGGACGATGAGACGGCGGTCGGTTTTCTGGCAGGGATCACAGACGCGGCGGATTTCGAACGGCTCGGGGAGAATGTTTTTGATACATATGCAAGGATTTTTGCAATCTACAGTGAGACAGGACAGTCAGACCAGCTCGAGCGATATCAGAAGAAGCTGGCAGAATACGGAAAACAGCACGGAAAGCAGATCACATTTTCAGGAAAGGAGGCGTAGGGACGGCATGATAGAAGTGACAAAGATCAACGGGACGAAGCTTTTGGTCAACACGAGCCTGATCGAGACGGTCGAGGAGACACCCGACACGGTTATTACGTTAACCGACGGCAAAAAAGTTATCATCAAAGAGAGTAGACACGAGGTCAAAAATTTAGTAAAATTGACAAGACAGGAGTACTTTAAGGGAATTCTGAATGTGGGAACTTCATAAAAGCTGTCCATGCAGCGGATCGATCACCAGGTAATTGGATTGGCGAGTGAGCCAAATTGAGAAAATTTGAGAAAATATTCAGAAAATTGTTGCAATTTATGTAACCTTACAGTATTATATAAATATGGAGAAAAAGGCATACAGGATAATACTGTGCTTTTTGAACAGACTGAAACTTAACGAAAAAAGGGGTGTGTGAAAGTGGATATAGCGTCTTTAGTGGGAATGATCGTATGCTTCGTCCTGGTTTTGTATGGTATGATCGACTCGGCAGGAGGTATTAGCGGTTTTGGATACTTTGTCAGTCTGCCGTCAGCGCTGATTACCTTTGGCGGGGCGGTCTTCGCGACGATGATGTCAGTGAGCATGGCAGACTTTGTCGGCGGTCTCAAGAGCATAGGACTGATTTTTAAGCCGGTCAATGTCAATGTGCCGGAGATGATCACAAAGATCATCGAGCTGTCCAATGTCGCGAGGAAAGAAGGTCTTCTCTCCCTGGAGGAAGCTGCAGGAAACCTTGAGGATGAGTTTATGAAAAAAGGCATCATGCTGATCGTCGACGGTACAGATCCTGAGCTGGTAAGAGGGATCCTGGAGACGGAGATGAACAGTATTGACAGCAGACATAAGTTGAGATCGGGATTTTGGGACAACCTGGGTGCCATGGGACCTGCATGGGGTATGATCGGTACGCTTGTTGGCCTGATTTGTATGTTAAATAACATGTCCGATCCGACATCGATCGGTCCGAAGATGGGTGTTGCGCTGATCACGACATTCTATGGATCGATGCTTGCCAACTGGATCTGTACACCGACGTCAGGCAAGCTGCAGTCGAACAATACGATAGAGATGCAGTCAAAAGAGATCATGATAGAAGGTCTGCTTTCCATACAGGCAGGTGAGAATCCCCGAGTGATTGAGGAGAAACTCAAGTCGTTCCTGTCACCTAAGGACAGACCTTCGCAGGAAGGAAGCGGAGCTGGAGGTGAAGCTTAATGGCAAAGAAGAAAGAGGAGTTCAAGCTCCCGCCTGGAACTCCGGCGCCATGGATGAGTACTTTCTCGGATATGATGACCCTGCTGATGTGTTTCTTTGTGCTTTTGTTCTCGATGTCGGAGGTGGATGCGGCTAAGTTCGAGGAGGTTGCCAAATCGTTCCAGTCGACCATAAGTATTTTCAGAGCCGGATCGAAGGCGGTCGGCGACGGCATCCTGGTGAGCAACGGCGTGAGTCAGCTGAACATGCTTGACGAGTACATAAACACGAGCGGCAAGACCGCGGAAGCCGACACGACGGTCGAGGATCCGACCAAGCCGGGCGGCGCTGCGGAGGATAAGCTCAAGGAGGCTGCGGAGCAGCTCGAGATGACGCAGGAGGAGGTCGAGTCGCTGCGGGACGCGATCGCGGAACTCGAGGAGGAGAAGATGAAACTCTCGGAGGAGCTCGCGGAGAAGATCGAGGAAGCGCTCGCGGAAAATATGATGACGGATCAGGTTGATGTGGATTTCAACGCGGATTATGTTACGCTTACATTAAACGGTGCGTTTCTGTTTGATTCAGGAAGGGCTGACATTAAGCCGGATGCTGTGCCGGTACTGAACAAGATCGGTGTGCTCCTCACAAAGTATGCGGACTCGGAGATCGAGATCGAGGGACACACGGACTCTGTGCCTCTAAACGGGGGCAGGTATGAGAACAATGATGTGCTCAGCAGCTACAGGGCATTGGCAGTTTTTGATTACTTG
Organism: uncultured Lachnospiraceae bacterium; assembly: GCA_910585765.1. GTDB lineage: Bacteria > Bacillota > Clostridia > Lachnospirales > Lachnospiraceae > COE1. The sequence goes on from CAJUES010000003.1 coordinate 85,617, forward strand.
AAAGAAAATGCGTCGCTCGACCCGGGGATCGTGAAGCATTCCGGCAGAGGGGAGTATATGCCGATCGCGGACAATGCGACACCCGAGGGAAGGGCAAAGAACAGGCGTGTTGAGATAAAGATATACAATGCGTTGAGCGCACGTTAATGAAAGGGGAAAATAAAAAATGAAACGAAATCTGTTGTCAATTATCATTCTGGCGTTACTTGTTGTCAACATTGTACTGTCAGCGATCATGATGGTGAGTGTGGCGAGCGCATCCAGGAAAACGGCATCGCTCGTGTCTGACATTTCAGCGCTTGTCGGAATCGAGATCAACGGGCTGCCACAGTCAGACCTGGCAACGACTGTGTCCATGGCCGACACGGCTGTTCACAATGTTGAGGGCGAACTGACCATTCCTCTGAAGAAGGGTGAGGATGAGGCGGATCACTATGCAGTCGGAAGTGTCTCGCTTTCCCTGGACACCAAGAACAAGGACTACAAGAATTATTCCGAGACGATGTCCGAGATGGACGGGATCATCAAGGATATTGTGTTTGCTGTCATGGGGAACTACACGGTGGATGAAGCAAGAAACAATTCTGAGGCGATCAAGGCAGAGATCCTTGCAAAGCTCCAGGAACGCTTTGACTCGACATTTATATATGGTGTGTCATACAATTTCCTGTACAACTAGCAGGGATCAGTGTGGCAAAAGAAGGACAGGGGAGTCAGGAATCAAAGGACGATGAATATGTAGGGGGTGATTAACTACATGGGAGAGGTATTATCGCAAAGCGAAATAGACAGTTTGCTGGCAGCCTTAAGCTCCGGTGAACTCGATGTGGAGGATATGCAGGAGAAGGACGAGCGACAAGCCAAAAATTATGACTTTAGCCGGCCTGCTAAATTCTCGAAAGAGCATTTAAGAACTTTAAACATGATTTTTGATCATTATGGAAGACTGTTATCAACAAACCTCCCTGTATACCTTAGAAAAAATGTACAGGTAAATGTTGCGAGTTCCGAGACCGTAACTTTTGCAGAGTTTTCAAACGCTCTGTCCAATCCGGTATTGCTTACAGTCGTCAATTTCTCACCGATGCCGGGCTCGATCATCATGGAGCTGACAAGCGGGCTGGGATATGCGATCATAGACCGAATGTTGGGAGGCAGGGGAGAGGCGCTCGACAAGGCAAGAGATTTTACGGAAATAGAGATGAGCATCATAGAGCGAATCATGGTCATCTGTATGCAGCTGCTCAGGGAGCCGTGGAAAAATGTTGCGGAGGTGAATCCGTATCTCGAGAGGATCGAGACGAATCCGCAGTTTGCTCAGATCATATCACCGAGCGATATGGTGGCGCTTGTGACCATGAATGTCAAGATCGGTGATGTGGAAGGTTTGATGAACGTATGTCTTCCATTTTTTACACTGGAAACGGTTATGGACCGGTTAAATACCAAGTTCTGGTATTCCAGCTTACAGAAGATGGACGATGAAGATTATGAGCAGTTCATTGAGTCGATGATCCGCAGAGTGGATGTTCCTGTTAAGGCAGTGCTCGGAAAGAGTGTCATAACGGTTAATGATTTCGTGAATATACAGGTGGGCGATATCATACGGCTGGATTCCAAGGTTGACGATGAACTGGATGTATATGTGGGGGATATTAAGAAATTTAGTGCTGTGCCGGGCGCGAGCAAAGAGGCATATGCAGTAAGGGTAACATCAGTAGTGAGGGAGGAGGAATAAGACAATGGATGGTATGTTATCTCAGGATGAGATCAATGCATTGTTGAACGGTGTAGATTTGTCAGCGGATTCCGGGGCGGCAGACACGGCTACAGCAACAGCAGGTAGCCCGGGAGGGGATGAACTCACCGATATAGAAAAAGATGCGATAGGAGAGGTGGCCAACATCAGTATGGGTACTTCTGCTACGACACTTTTTTCACTTGTTAACAGAAAGGTAAATATCACAACACCTGTTGTGGAGATGTGCAACTGGCAGGATGTGCTGGACGCTTATGAAAGACCCTGTGTATTTATCCAGATCAAGTACACGGTCGGACTGAACGGCACGAATATCCTGGTATTGAAGGAACATGACGTGAAGGTGATCACCGATCTGATGATGGGCGGCGACGGCACCAATGTCGAGGGGGAACTCAGTGAGCTGCACTTGAGTGCGATCTCTGAGGCGATGAACCAGATGATGGGCTCGTCGTCGACATCGCTGTCATCGATGCTTGGCAAGACGATCGATATCAGCCCGCCAGAGTCAAGCCTCGTTGATCTTCATTCCAAGGCGCCGGGAGAACTCTCGCCGTTCCTTGAAGACAGGTTTGTCAAGATTTCGTTCAGGATGCAGATAGATGATCTGGTGGACTCCACGCTGATGCAGCTGTACCCGCTTGATTTTGCAAAATCAGTCTACGAGACCTTCATGGCACAGCAGATGGGTGGGGCGTCTGAGCCGGCACCAGGTCCCGCGCCGACACCGGCCCCGGCAGCACCAGGCCCCGCGCCGGCTCCGGCTCCGGCAATGCAGCCACAGGGCGGTATGGATATGGGGATGCAGCAACAGATGGGAATGCCGCAGGGAGGTTACGGAATGCCGTCTATGGGAATGCCGCAGGGAGGATATGGAATGCCTATGGGAATGCCTATGGGATATGGAATGCCAAATGTGAATATACAGCCTGCGCAGTTCCAGAATTTTGCACAGGGACAGGGCGAGATGGTAAGTGCGGAGAGCATTGGCCTGATCAGGGATGTTCCTCTGGAGGTAACGGTAGAGTTGGGAAGGACCAGCAAATCGATTTCAGATATTCTGGAGTTTGCCCCGGGTACGATCATAGAACTTGATAAGATTGCCGGTGAGCCGATCGATATTCTTGTGAATGGCAAGTTTGTCGCAAAGGGCGAAGTGGTTGTTATCGAGGAGAGTTTTGGCGTGAGGATTATGGAAATAATAAAATAGCGATATATTATTTCAGATAGTGTTTTGGATTAATGGAATCATGAGATTAGAGAATGATGGAGTAGAAAGGACAAGATTATTATGGGGAAGAGAATACTGATTGTAGACGACGCTGCTTTCATGAGAATGATGATCAAGGATATACTGACGAAAAACGGATATGAGATCGCAGCAGAAGCTGAGAATGGAAAGATTGCAGTCGATAAGTATAAAGAGGCATCGCCGGATCTGACACTTCTGGATATCACGATGCCCGAGATGGACGGGATCCAGGCGCTCAAGGCGATCAAGGGGATCGATCCGGGAGCAAATGTGATCATGTGTTCTGCTATGGGACAGCAGGCGATGGTTATCGAGGCGATCCAGTCCGGAGCGAAGGACTTTATCGTGAAGCCGTTCCAGGCGGAGCGTGTTCTGGAGGCTGTCAAGAAGGTTGTAGGCTAAAAAGTATGCTTTTATCATCGACATCAAAGAGGTTTGACTCTATCGGACAGTTGTTGACCGTGCTACTGATATTCATATTTGTCCTGGCCCTTACATATTTTGCCACAAAGCTCACTGCAGGTCTTCAGAAAGGGAGACTTGCAGGTTCTAATGTGGAGGTATTGGAGACTTTCAGGATAGCGCCGACCAAATATATACAGGTTGTGAAGATTGGCAGGAAGTATTATTCTTATGTGGTCTGTAAAGATACAGTCACGCTGCTGGGAGAAATGACAGAGGATGATATTGCGGCACTGGATCAGAAAGAGGCGGAAGCTGCAGCCAATATCAGTTTTAAGGAGATACTGGACAAATTCAGAAAACAGCAGTGAGCCATGTGCAGGAAATTGTTGTGCTCCATCCTGTATGAGTGCGGGTCGACAAACAAATGTGTGAGACATAAGGATAATCTGATATGAAAAATAAAAGCAAAGAGTATAAGATCAGCCAGGAACTCCGAAAGATCGCATACATGCTGTGTATGGTGGCGGTGATATTTCTGGCGGATATCGCTGTGGTCAATGCGACGAGTGAGGATGACGGCGCTGCGGCGGAGCGGATCCTGGATAACCAGATCGAGGAGAATGAGAACCGGACGAACATCAATGATCCCGGTACTGCCGAGACCGGTGAGGATCTAAAGGAACTGAATATCGCCAACAATCTCAAGATCACATATGACAGTGGGAACGGAGAGCTCAACGGAACATTGCGGATCCTGTTGATACTGACAGCGATCGCTGTGCTGCCGATCCTTCTGGTAACGCTCACATCGTTCACCAGGATACTGATCGTGCTGCATTTCACGAGACAGGCATTAAATACCCAGTCAGCACCGCCCAATCAGGTGTTGATCGCTATTTCTTTGTTCCTCACGTTTTATATCATGCAGCCGGTGTTCGCAAAGGTCTATACGGAGGCGATCGTTCCGTATGATGGGGGAGAGATCGGGTTTGAGGAGGCGATCGATATCGCGTCGGCTCCCATGAGAGATTTTATGTTTGAGCAGACGCAGAGGGATGATATCAATGTCTTTATGCAGATATCAAACGTAGCGTGGGATGGCGAGACGTTCGCACAGGTGCCGACAACGGTTTTGATCCCGTCTTTTATTGTCAGTGAACTCCGCACAGCCTTTATCATTGGATTTATGATCTATGTGCCGTTTATCGTGATCGATATGGTTGTCGCGTCAGTCCTGATGAGTATGGGTATGATGATGCTGCCGCCGACGACGATCTCCATGCCGTTCAAGATCCTGCTGTTTGTGCTGGCAGATGGATGGAGCATTGTGATCGTGGAGTTGGTGCGGACTTTTAAATGACAAAGCACAGGATGGATCGAAGAAGGAGGAGGGTGATACGATGACAACAGAAATGGTTACGGACGTTATGAAGGAAGGATTGTTTGTGGTGTTGAGGACAGCGGCGCCCCCTTTGATCGTGTCATTGGCGATCGGTCTTGCCGTCAGTATCTTCCAGACGGTGACTTCCATTCAGGAACAGACACTTACCTTTGTGCCCAAGATTGTGGGGATGTTTCTGTGTCTGATGCTTTTGGGCGACTGGATGTTAAACGATATGACAACATACATGACAGATTTGTGGCATAATTTTTCTCTGTACATCAGATAGCGGAAGGGAGTATGACTGCACAGTATGGTGGATTTAACTTTTTCCATGTCTGAATTGGAATATTTTCTGTTTGTGTTTGTGCGGATCGCGAGTTTTGTCTTTGTGGCTCCTTTCTTTAGTACCAGGGGCGTGCCAAACAATGCCAAGGTTGCATTGAGCGTGTTTGTTGCCTACATCATGTATCACTTTGGACCGGAACATATTTATCCGGAATACAATACTATACTTGGATTTGCCACAGTTGTGCTGAAGGAAGTGTCGGTGGGTCTGCTGATCGGATTGGCAGCCCAGATGTGTACTTCCATTGTTTTATTTGCGGGAAGGATCATCGACATGGAGGTGGGACTTTCCATGGCGAACGTGTTTGATCCCACCACGAACGAGCAGGCTTCCATCACGGGAGCTTTAATGCAGTATGGCGTGATGATGATACTGTATACGACAGGGCTTCACAGATTCCTGCTCAAGGCTCTGATGGAGACTTTTATACTGATACCGGTCGGCAACGCCCACATCAATACGGACAGGCTGCTGGAATCCCTGATCGCATTTTTGGGCGATTATATCATTATCGGATTCCGGGTATGTCTGCCGGTTTTTGCCAGCATCACACTGATGAACATCGTCCTGGGTCTGCTGGCAAAGCTTGCGCCGCAGATGAATATGTTCTCTGTCGGTATCCAGCTCAAGCTGCTGGCGGGGCTTAGTGTTATCATGGTAACGATCTCGCTGCTGCCTGATGTCTGCAATTTTATCACGACGCAGATCCAGCAGATGATCATCTCAATGGTGGAGGGCATGATGTGATATTAGAGTATAATCTGCAGTTTTTTGCCCAGGAAGGACCGGGCGGAGAGAAGACGGAGGAACCGACAGCCAAGAAAAAGTCGGATACCCGCAAGGATGGTAAGGTTCCCAAGAGCAAAGAGTTGTCAAGCGGTGTGGAGCTGATCGCGCTCTTTTTGATATTGAAGTTCTGGGTTGGCCGCATGGGGGAGAACTTCATGCAGCTTTTTTACAAGATCTACGAGAAGATCCCGGCGTACACAACGTATTGGAACGGGCGTATCGTGCGGGAGGACTACAAGGTGCTGATCAACGGTGTGTATCTGGAGCTCCTGATACAGCTGCTTCCGTTTTTCATCGTCGGTATCGTCATTGCAGTCGGTATCAACATGCTGCAGTTCAGGTTCCAGGTCTCAACAAAACCTCTGAAACCCAAGTTCAGCAAACTCAATCCGATATCCGGCGCGAAGAGGCTGTTCTCGAAGGAGAAGATCGTTGAGCTGTTGAAGTCGATCGCAAAGATCATCCTGATCATGGCGATCGTGTACTCGACCGTGAAAGATGACTGGGTGTATCTGGTCCAGTTCTACGGCATGCCGCTCAACCAGGCGATCGAGCTGATCGGCAGCGTGGTGATCAATATGGGGCTCAAGATCTCCCTCGTATTCATGATCGTGGCGTTTGCGGATCTGTTCTACCAGCGCCGCAAGTTCAACAATGACATCAAGATGACAAAGCAGGAAGTCAAGGATGAGTACAAGAACGCAGAGGGAGATCCGCAGATCAAGGGAAAGATCCGCGCCAAGATGCGCGAGGCGTCGCAGCGCCGCATGATGCAGGATGTGCCGAAGGCAGACGTGGTCATCACGAACCCGACGCACTATGCGGTGGCGATCCGCTACGATGCCGCGACCGGAACGGCGCCCGTGGTGCTCGCCAAGGGTGCGGATTATGTCGCACAGAAGATCAAGGAGATCGCGCGGGAGAGCAAGGTGGAGATCGTGGAGAACAAGCCGCTCGCCCGTATGCTGTATGCCAATGTGGATATCGGTCAGGAAGTGCCGCCGGAGCTCTACCAGGCGGTGGCGGAAGTGCTGGCGATGGTATACAAAATGCAGGGAAAAATATAGTGGGAATTGATGGGAAAAGGTTGACATAATGTGTCAAAAAACGTGTGGGCTGAGGCGCATTATGTCAACAAAAAGGACTCTGTGAGCAGCGGAATGACCGAAAAAATCGGGCATACCTAGTAAAAAAGCACAGAGTTTTTTGTTTCTATTTGTGTAAGTATTATAAATAATTAAAAAAATCGAAAAACTTACAAATTATTATATACAAATTATGTTAATTGTGCGATAATATGAGATGAAGAAAAAGAACATCAAACAATAGAGGATTACTTATTTAGGAGTTAAGGGGGAGTCAGAGACATGAAGATGAAGAAAGCGGATATAGGCGTAGCACTCTATGTACTTGGCGCTATGATCATGTTGATCGTGCCGATCAGTGATACTTTGCTGGATGTGCTGCTCGCGATCAATATTTCGCTTGCTTTTACGATCCTGTTCACAACAATGTTTGCAAAAGAGGTGCTGGATTTGTCCTTTTATCCGACCATTTTGCTGTTCACCACAATCTTTCGAATCGCTCTGAACGTATCGTCGACCCGTCTGATCCTGTCTACAGGAAATCCGGGAAACGTCGTGGCGACTTTCGGTAATTTCGTGGGCGGCGGTGATCTTGTCATCGGTATCGTGGTATTTATCATCCTGATCATCGTTCAGTTTGTTGTCATCAACAAAGGTTCTGAGCGTGTTGCAGAGGTTACAGCGAGATTTACGCTGGATGCCATGCCCGGTAAGCAGATGGCGATCGACGCGGATCTGAACACAGGTGCGATCACGGATGCGGAGGCAAAGGTTCAGCGTGAGAAGCTCCAGCAGGAAGCAAGCTTTTTCGGATCCATGGACGGTGCTGTAAAATATGTAAAGGGAGATGCGACGGCTGGTCTGATCATCACCTTTGTCAATATCATCGGCGGTATCATCATGGGTGTGCTGCGGCAGGGCATGGATATCGGTGCTGCCGCGGATAAATATACGATCCTCACGATAGGTGACGGTCTGGTGAGCCAGATTCCTTCACTTCTTATTTCGTTGTCGACAGGTATTCTTGTGACGAAAGGTTCCAAGGAGGCAGACTTCGGTACTGTGCTCGTGAACCAGCTTTTCGGAATACCCAAAGTATTATATATGGTAGGTGCGGTGCTTGCGTTTCTGGGGATCGTGACACCGCTGAATCCGCTGATCTTCGTGATCCTGGGTGTGATCTTCATCGTGTGCGGCCGCATGATCGCTTCCACGATCGAGACGGCGAGCATCGAGGCGGAGACAGACACGGAGGAGGACACGGCAGACGAGATCCGCAGACCGGAAAATGTCAATTCGCTTCTGCAGGTCGATCCGATCGAGTTGGAGTTTGGTTACGGTATCATACCGCTGGCTGATGTCAACCAGGGCGGCGATCTGCTGGATCGTGTCGTCATGATCCGCAGGCAGATCGCGATCGAGCTTGGTACGGTGGTGCCGATCATCCGTCTGCGCGACGATATCCAGCTGAACCCGAACCAGTATATCATCAAGATCAAGGGGATCCAGGTGAGTGAGGGCGAGATCCTGTTTGACCACTATATGGCGATGAATCCTGGATTTGTGGAGGAGGAGATCTCGGGTATCCCGACCTTTGAGCCCTCGTTCCATCTGCCGGCGATATGGATCACGGAAAACCAGAGGGAGCGCGCGGAGAGCGTGGGCTACACTGTGGTGGATCCGCCGTCGATTATTGCGACCCATCTGACAGAGATCATCAGACAGTATCTCGCGGATCTGCTCACGAGACAGGATGTACAGAACCTTGTCAACAATGTCAGGGAGACCAATCCTTCCCTGGTGGAGGAGCTTGTGCCGAAGCTGCTGGGACTTGGCGATATCCAGAAGGTATTGCAGAATCTCCTGAAGGAAGGCATCTCTGTCCGCGACCTTGTCACGATCTTTGAGACGCTTGCCGACCACGCAGCGTCCACGAGGGACACCGACATCCTGACGGAGTATGTGCGGCAGAGTTTGAAGCGCGCTATATCCAGCAAGTATTTTCCGATGAATGAGACGACAAGTGTGGTCACACTGGATCCGGGACTGGAGCAGGAGATCATGGGAAGCGTGAAGCAGACAGAGCAGGGAGCGTATCTGACGCTCGATCCCGAGAAAACAAAGACGATCATGGCATCTGTGGAATCCGAGGTTGGCAAGCTTGAGAAGCTTGGCAAGAACCCGATCGTGATCACCTCGCCGATCGTCAGGATGTATTTTAAGAGACTGACAGAGGATTACTATAAGGATCTGGTAGTGGTATCTTACAATGAAATCGATTCAAATGTAGAATTACAATCAGTGGGAATGGTGACAGCATGATAATAAAGAAATTTCAGGGAAAAACAAAGGAAGAGGCACTCGAGAGTGCGAGGAAGGAGCTTGGCGAGGGCATCGTCGAGATGAATGTCAAGGCGATCAAGGCAAAAGGCATCATGAGCTTTTTTAAAGGGACAAGATTTGAGGTGACTGTCGCGAAGGAAGAGGAAAATGAAAAATACAGTGCGGCAGCGCCGAGTGAGATCCAGAAGGACGGTGTGGCAGTCAGCCTGAGCCAGAGCGCGGCAGGAAACAGCGGTGCGGGAAAGATCATCCCGATGAAGCAGCCGGAGAAAAAGGAAGCGGCTGCGGAGGGAGCGAAGGCATCCGGCGACGCTTTTGCGATGGGGCAGGCGGTTGCGGATGCGCTCGCTGCATTCCCGGCGCAAAAGCCGGATCCGGCGAGGGCGGAAGGAGAGAAATCCCGCGGGAAGGGCGAGGTGAAGGCAAATGAGCCGACCAAGGACAATCTCAGGGGAAACGGTCTGGAGGAGAAGCTTGACAACCTCCAGAACCTGATCGAGAAGCAGCTCTCCCAGCAGGAGAACAAGCCGCAGGCGGAAGAGACAAAGAGCGCGGAGGGCGTGAAGAAGGAAGGGAGTACGGAGCGTGTCAACTTCCTGAAACTCCTGTACAATAAAATGACGGACAATGAGATCAATGAGAAGTATGCGAGGGAGATCATCGAGGAGATCGACAAGAACTGCAAGGCGGACGTCACGATGGATTTCATGCTCTCGGAGATCTACCAGAGAATGATATTGAAGCTCGGGAAGCCCTATGTCATGGAGGAGGATGAAAAGGCGCCGAAGGTTGTCTTTTTCGTCGGACCGACTGGCGTGGGCAAGACGACGACGATCGCAAAGATCGCGTCCTCCTTCCGGGTAGAGCACAAGAAGAAAGTCGCGCTGCTCACGGCGGACACCTACAGGATCGCGGCGGCGGAGCAGCTCAGGACCTATGCGAATATCCTGGAAGTGCCGTTCAGGGTTGTGTACACGGCAAAGGAGATCACGGATGCCGTGGAGGATTTTAAGGAATACGATTACATACTGGTGGATACGACAGGGCATTCACCAAACAACGAAGCGCAGTGTGAGAGCATGAGCGACCTGATCCACTCTGTGGATGCCAATGCCTCCAAGGAGGTATTCCTTGTGCTGTCCGCTTCGACAAAGTACAGGGACTTGATGAGAACTGCTGATATTTACAAAGAGATTACGGATTATAAGCTGATCTTTACGAAGCTTGATGAGACGACTACATTGGGAGATATTTATAATCTTAAACTATACACAGGGGCGACGCTTTCCTATGTGACGTGTGGTCAGAATGTACCTGATGACATTGAGTATTTCAATCCGCAGTCGACGGTGAAGCAATTGCTTGGAGGAAGGCGCTGATAGGAGGGTAACATATGGTGGATCAGGCTGAGCAGTTAAGAAATGTGATAAAATTGAATCCAATGCCAAGACCGCTCTCCAGAGTGATAACGGTGACAAGCGGAAAAGGTGGCGTGGGAAAGTCCAACACGTCCATCAATCTTGCGTGTCAGTTCAAAAAAATGGGAAAGAGAGTCATTATACTGGATGCAGATTTTGGGCTTGCCAATATAGAGATCATGTTTGGGACGGTTCCCAAACACAACCTGTGTGATCTGATTTATCAGGGGAAGAATATCACGGATATCATAACATGGGGACCCATGGACATCGGTTTCATTTCAGGAGGGTCAGGGATCGCGGGTCTGTCAAATTTGAGCAGGGACTATCTAAATTATATCATACAAAATCTTGCAAAACTCGATGCGATTGCCGATATTATAATTATAGATACAGGTGCGGGGATCTCGGACGCGGTTTTGGATTTTCTCGTCGCAAGCGGTGAGATCCTGGTCGTGGCGACGCCGGAGCCCACATCGATCACGGACTCGTATTCGCTGTTGAAGGCATTGAACCGTCATCCTCGTTTTTCCAGGGAGGATTCGAAGATCATGGTGATCGCCAACAAGGTGTCGGGCGTGGCGGAGGGTGAGGTCATGTACAATAAGCTCGAGACAGTGGTGAGCCGCTATCTGAAGCTTCCGGTGTCATATCTTGGTTCCATACCGCAGGACTGTCGCCTTGAGGAGGCGGTGATGCAGCAGACACCTGTGAGTATGCAGAGCCCGAATGCAAAATCTTCCATCGCGTTCGAGCGGATGTCATATGTACTGATGGACAAAGAGTATGACAAGTCATTGGTAAAGCGCGGGATGGCAGCTTTTTTCTCGCATATTGTGGCGGGCAATAAAAAAATGGGGTGAATAAAATCGGGGGGAGTCTATGATAGAGAAATTTATATCACCAGGTGACAAGCTGGAGCTGAAATCGACAGTCAGCGTGGTGCTTCCTGACGGTACAGAAGGGGTGAAGACTTACAGGACTTCGGTGTACGATATCCTGGACGACGGGAGACTCGCACTGGTGATGCCCATGGAGAAGGCAAAGCTGGTGCTGCTTCCCGTCGACGGGGAGTATGATGTGTGCTTTTTTTCACATGGCGGGGTGTACCGCGCGGGTGTCAGGATCGTAGGCAGACAGAAAATAAGCGGTGTTTATGTCATGATCGCCGAGATGATCAGCAATCTTCACAAATACCAGCGGAGGGAATATTATAGATTTAACTGTGTCATTGACATGCGTGCGCGGGAGATGACCAGACAGGAGGCAGATGCTTTTTCCAAAGGGCATACGTGCCTGATATCAGAGAATGACATGACACGGGGAGTGATCGTGGATATAAGCGGCGGGGGGGCGCGGTTTGTGTCCAGACAGAAATTCAATGAGGACAGTCTTATACTGATGAGTTTCAATCTGCCGATCATGGAGAGTGACAGACCGTTTTTGCTGGCAGCGAAAGTAATTTATTCAGGCGGGATCGAGAACCGGGAAAACGAGTATGAGAATCGCGTGAAGTTTGAGTTTATAGATACCGCGGCAAGGGAAGAGATCATCAAGTATATTTTTGATGAGGAAAGAAAAATCAGAAAAAATGGGAAGGGTCGTTGAGTAGTATGATAATGAACACAAATGCTCCAAAAAATAAGAAAAAAATTCTTGTGGTTGATGATTCTGCACTTATGAGAAGAGTGATGTGTGATATAATCAATTCAGATGAACGGTTCCAGGTAGTGGAGCAGGCTTTTGATGGTCTGGCAGCGTATGAGCTTCTGAAAAAGAATCAGTATGACGGTGTCGTTCTTGATGTCAACATGCCGAAGATGAACGGGATCCAGTTTCTGCGCGCCCTGCAGAAGGATAAGATCCGCGCTCGTATCATGATGGCGAGCACGGACACGAGAGATGGCGCGCAGGTCACGATGGAAGCGCTGGATCTTGGCGCGATCGATTTCATAGAGAAGCCGGTCAATATCGTGTATCTGAAAAGCAGCGGATTCAAGGACAAATTTCTGGACACACTCCAGGCGGTTGTCTCCAGCCGCCAGACCAATATCTCCGCATTGCCTGTGCTGACGAGGGAGAAGCAGGATGAGAATACCCAGCAGCTTGTGAATATTGTCAGGAAGAGCAAGCCGGTAGTGGTCGGACAGAAGATTGTCGCGCTCGCCTGCTCGACAGGGGGGCCAAAGGCGCTCCAGAGCGTTGTGCCGAGACTTCCGGCGGAACTTGCAGCACCTGTATTGATCGTCCAGCATATGCCGAAAGGATTTACGCAGTCCCTCGCGGAACGGCTTGACTCCATGAGCAAGATCAGGGTCAAGGAGGCGGCGGAGGGGGATGTGCTTGAGAACGGCGTGGTGTATATCGCCATGGGCGGCATGCATATGAACGTGGCAAACAAGGGCGGAAGGCCGACGATCACTTATACAGATGAACCTCCGAGGGAAGGCGTAAAGCCGTGTGCAAATTATATGTATGAATCCTTAAAATCAAGCAATTATGCGCAGATCGTCTGTGTCGTACTGACTGGTATGGGAGCGGATGGCACCAAGGGAATCGTGAATTTGGAAACTACAAAAAAAATACACGTTATCGCACAGGATGAGGCATCCTCGACGGTGTATGGCATGCCCAAGGCGATCGCTGCGACAGGACTGGTAAACCAAGTGGTCTCACTTGATAACGTGGCCCAGGAAATTATAATGAATGTGGGGGTCAGGTAGAATGGATACAAGTCAATATCTCGATATTTTCCTTGATGAATCAAAGGAGCATTTGCAGAATCTGAGCGATCAGATCATGGATCTGGAGCAGAATCCTGAAAATATGGATACGATCAATGAAATTTTCAGGGCTGCCCACTCCCTGAAGGGTATGGCGGGCACTATGGGATATAAGCGGATGCAGACGCTTACCCATGATATGGAGAACGTATTTTCGGAGGTCAGGAACGGTACTTTCAAGGTACAGCCCGGGATGATCGATATTCTGTTCAAGAGCCTGGACGCGCTGGAGGAGTATGTCAACAATATCCAGCAGACAACAGAGGAAGGGACAAATGACAATCAGGATCTGATCGATGCACTCAACAGCATCTTGAAAAATAACGGTGAAGTTGTGGCGGGTGGCAGTGCACCGGCTGCGGCACCTGCCGCGGGCGCAGCCCCGTCTGCGCCTGCGGAGAAACCGGCATCCGGCGACAAGGGCACCAAGACAGAGAGATGGCAGGGGATCAAGGTCTCGGACACGGAGAAGATGCTCATAGACAAGGCGCACAATGAAGGGCTCAAAGTGTACGGCGTGACTGTCTATGTCGAGGAGGCATGTGTATTAAAGGCTGCGAGGGCATTTCTGGTGTTCAAGGCACTCGAGAAGCTGGGTGAGATCATTGTGTCGGCACCGACGGCGCAGGATATCGAGGATGAGAAGTTCGAGCTGACATTCAGTCTGATCTTTATCTCAGGGAGCACTGCCGGCGAGATCAAGGAAGCTGTCAAGAGCGTGTCCGAGATCGAGGAGGCTTTCTGTGCGGAGTACACGGACACCGCGTCTGCGAAGCCTGCCGAGCCTGAGAAACCGGCGGAGCCAAAGCCCGCCGAGGAGGGAAAAACTGCTGTGGCAGCACCTGCACCCAAGGCGCCGGTACCGACGGCAGCGCCTGCACCCGCAGCAAAGACCGCAGCGGCATCGGCGTCCTCGTCATCGAATAAGCCGGCTGCGAAACCTGTAGTGAACAGGACGGTCAGGGTTGATATCGAGAAACTTGACAATCTGATGAACCTGGTCAGCGAGCTGATCATCGCCAAGAATTCGCTGATCTCGGCAACGGCAGCCGATGAGAACAAGGGAGACAACGGTTCTGTCAACGAGCAGATCGAGTATCTCGAGAGCGTGACGACAAACCTGCACGAATCGGTTATGAAAGTGCGAATGGTGCCCATCGAGAGCGTCGTTGCCAAGTTCCCGCGCATGATCCGGGATCTGTCCAAGAAGCTTGGCAAGAAGATGGAACTCTACATGACGGGTGAGGATACGGAGCTTGACCGCACTGTGGTGGACGAGATCGGTGATCCGCTGATGCATATGCTCAGAAATTCCGCAGACCATGGTCTGGAGCCCAACGACGTGCGTGTCGCGAACGGTAAGCCGGAGGTTGGCTCCATATTCCTCGACGCGTATCAGGATGGGAACAACGTTGTGATCGAGGTGCGTGATGACGGCGGCGGGATCAATGTGGAAGCGGTCAGGAATAAGGCGATCGAGCGCGGTACGGTGACACCGGAGCAGGCTGAGACAATGACGGAGAAGGAGGTCATCGATCTTCTGTTCCTGCCAAGTTTCTCCACGGCAAAGAAAGTGTCGGATGTGTCGGGACGTGGCGTGGGACTTGACGTGGTGAAGTCAAAGATCGAGTCACTGAGCGGTGAGGTCGAGGTGAAGAACCGTTTTGGAGAGGGCTCTTCATGGATTATCAGACTGCCGCTGACACTTGCGATCATCCAGGCACTCATGGTGGTTATCGGCGATGAGAAGTATGCGATCGCGCTGGGGTCGATCCAGACGATCGAGGATGTCCTGCCGGAAGACATTAAACTGGTACAGGCAAAAGAAGTAATCCATATTCGCGGTACAGTCATTCCCATTATCAGGATGGATAAGGTTCTCGAGATTCCTTCAAAAGGGGATGAAGACAATAAGAATAAGAATCTCACGGTCATTATCGTAAAGAAGGGCGACAAGCAGGCAGGTTTGGTAGTGGACGAGCTGATCGGGCAGCAGGAAGTAGTTATCAAGTCCATGGGCAAGTACATCAAAGTGCCGAAGATGATCAGCGGCGCTACAATCTTAGGAAACGGTGAAGTGGCACTGATTCTTGATACCAATGCGTTGATTTAATCCGATTGATAATGAAAGGCGGGGCATAGAATATGGATGAAGTAAAAGTTATAGACGATCAAAAGCGGGATATGAGTCTCAACCGGCCTGCGAAGCGCGATACGACACAGTTTATCGTGACGCAGCTCGGCGGTGAGCAGTATGGTATAGATATCAAATACATATCAAATATTATCAGAATGTCAAAGATAACAAGAGTACCAAAGGTACCCGACTATATCAAGGGTGTGATCAATGTACGCGGTGTTGTCATTCCGACGATCAGTCTCAGGCTGAAGATGGGGCTGCCGGAGGATGAAGTCACGAAAAAGACCCGTATCATCATCCTCACGCTGGAACAGCATGAGTCGATCGGTGTGCTGGTGGACGAGGTGAAAGAGGTTGTGACACTGGATGAAGATCACATTGAGCGGATGGGCTACGAGAAGGATGACAAGGAGCGGTTTCTCTCAGGTGTCGGCAAGGCTGACGGAAAGCTGATCTCGCTGCTGGATATCACATCAGTGCTGGCAGAAGTGGTTGATGTGTGAGAAAGCATGGATATAGAGACTTTTTGAAGTAGGAAAGGCTTAGGTTTTATCATGGCAGAAAATATGAGTTTCGAGAGAGTTACGACAGAATATTATGATGTATTGAAGGAGCTTGGAAACATCGGGGCGGGCAATGCGACAACGGCGCTTGCCCAGATGCTCCAGACCAAGGTGGACATGAAGGTTCCACAGGTCAGGCTTCTGGATTTCAAGGACGTTGGCGTGGTGATGGGCGGAGAGGAGCAGCTTGTCGCGGGCATCTATCTGGCTGTAGAGGGAGATATCACGGGTAGTATCATGTTTATTCTTGAGAAAAACGCCGCGAAATCGCTCGTGTCAAAGCTCATGGGAATGCCACCGGCGGAAGGCGGATTTACGGAGATCGAGATATCGGCGATGAAGGAGATCGGCAATATTATCACAGGGGCTTATCTCAATTCATTGGCTCAGATGACGGGTCTCAAGATGATTCCGTCAGTTCCGGACTTAAATATTGACATGCTCAACGCGATACTGAGCGTACCGGCTATAGAATTTGGAATCATAGGGGATCAGATCCTGCTGATACAGACTGTATTTACGGATGATGTGGATCTGAATGGTTATTTCATTCTGATGCCGGATCTCGAGTCGTACTCGAAGATGCTGGCGGGACTTGGGCTGTCAGTATAACTATACATTCATAAATTAGCAGCACTAAATAGAGAAGGGGTATAGTGAGCGATGGCGAATATAGTTAAAGTAGGAATGGCAGACTTGAATGTGTGTAAGAGCCCTGACGGTATAACGACGTTGGGACTTGGTTCTTGTGTGGGAATATGTATCAGGGATCCGGTTGCCAAGATCGGGGGATTGGCACACGCCATGCTGCCGGACAGCAGACAGATAGAAAACAATTCAAACAGAGCGAAATTTGCCGATACGGGAATTGATGATCTAGTCAAAAAAATATTGGCAATGGGTGGAAGAAAGGCACGCCTGGAGGCAAAGATAGCAGGCGGAGCACAGATGTTTGCGTTTCAGAACAAATCGGACATGGTGCGCGTCGGGGAACGCAATGTGGAAGCCAGCAAGAAAAAGCTCAGGGAGCTTGGGATTCCGCTGAAAGCGCAGGACACAGGTCTAAATTATGGTCGTACTATCATATTTTATCCTGAGACGGGTGATCTGATCATCCGTTCCGCAGGAAAACCTGAAAAAAAGATATGATCATTTTTTAATAAAATAAGGGGATAATAGAATGGGAAATAAGACAGGTCTTATCACACCTTTTTTCATGCTTCTGGCAGGTGCGATCGCGGCTATAATAATGTATGTGAGGGGATTTGACTTGACAACGATGTTGTGGGGGCTTTTGATCGTGCTGGTGGTGTTTTACATCATCGGTGATGTGGCAAGATATCTGTACGCGTCGATCAGACCCCGCATCATACCTACGGGCGACCTTGAGATGATGGTTCAGAAGGCAAAACAGAACGGAGATCTCACAGGAAGTGTCGTTGCCTTTGCGAACGATGAGCAGAAGGAAGGTATGGATCCAGATGGTTTCATGTCAGAGAGCGGGGAATACGGCTCTGCGGAAGGCGGTTTTGAGGAAGGGTATTCTGACGAGGAGCTTCATGACTATACGGCTGGCGATACCACTGCAGGAATGGAAGGTTATGAGGATAATTAAGCGTAACGGGGGATTGGAATGAACGATGCAGCACGCAAAAGACTTTGGGAGGATTATGCCAGACTGAAAACTCCGGATCTGAGGGAAAAGCTTATCTTGGAGTATGCACCGCTTGTGAAGGTTGTGGCAGGACGGCTCAGCATGTACCTGGGCTACAACGTGGAATATGAAGATCTGGTAAGTTATGGTGTATTCGGGCTTATAGATGCCATCGATAAGTTCGACAGGAACAAAGAGGTTAAATTTGAGACTTATGCAAGCCTGCGCATCCGGGGGGCGATCCTGGATCAGATCCGCAAGATGGACTGGATACCGCGCACGATCAGGCAGCGTCAGAAACAGATCGACACGGCGATGAAGGAGCTGGAACAGCGGAACGGCAGACCGCCTACGGATGCGGAACTTGCAGCGTATATGGGGATCAGTGAGGATGAGTTTCTGGACTGGCAGAACCAGGTCAAGGCAGACAATATCATTTCTCTCAATGAGTATGTGGAGCAGGGAAATGATATTTCGTCGGAAAAGAGCATCAGCTCAGGGTTTGACACGCCGGAGAGTGTGATCGAGAAAAGCGAACTCAAGGAGATGCTTGAGGAAGCGCTGGAACTGCTGACGGACAAGGAGAAGAAAGTGATTCTGCTGTACTATTATGAGGAACTCACTTTGAAGGAGATCAGCCGTGTGCTTGAGGTGTCAGAGTCGCGGATATCGCAGCTGCACACCAAGGCGCTGCAGAAGATGAAAACTAAGATGGGAAATTATATCGGGATCTTGGATTAACAATTGGATCGATTGCACGGAGGCTCGACTTATATGAATGGATATTTTCAGATACAGATCAATGAAAAAGGGGTAAGCCTTTTGCTGTTCCCTCCGATCGGAATGGGGGAAAAGATACGCGCTGCGGAATTGAAAGAGTATCTCAATATTATAGGAGTACCCTATGATGCCATGGCGATCAACTCAGCCCTGTCCTCTATGGGTGATGAGGAGGTTGCCCTTTTTTTGACTTCGGCGAAGATACCGCCAGTGGATGAGAAATGCATGATCAACGTGATGTCTGACAAGATGACCGCGATATTGCGGATCTATCCGCCGAGTGCCGGCGGAAAGGAAACCAGCAAAGCGCGCATTCTCGAACTGCTCATGCATATGAAGGTGCGGGCAGGGATCGACGAGGCGGCGATCCAGTCGGCGCTCGACGAACGGCTGTACTGTACGGATATAGTGGTTGCACAGGGGAAACTGCCTACCCCCGGGCGCGATGGCTCGATCGTGTATCATTTCGACACGGACAACACGGTGCGCCCTGAGCAGAAGGAGGATGGGACGGTAGATTTCTTCAAACTGAACAACCTGCACCAGTGCACGAAAGGGCAGGTTCTTGCGGAGATCATCCCGGAGGAGCGGGGCGAGGACGGATTTGATGTGTACGGTTCCGTCCTGCTGGCGCGCGAGGTGAAGAAGCCCGTCTTTGATCACGGCAGAAATATGGAGAAATCAAAGGACGGACTGCAGCTGATCAGCATGGTCGACGGACATGTGTCACTGATCGAGAACGCGGTCTTTGTGTCCGATGTATACAGCGTGGATGATGTGGGTACTTCCACGGGAAATATCGAATACCACGGCGATGTGGAGGTCAAGGGAAATGTGTGTGAGAATTTCAGCATCAGGACAGACGGCAATGTCTTCGTGAGCGGTGTTGTGGAAGGCGCGGTCATAGAGGCGGGCGGCAATATCGTCATCGCGAGGGGGATGCACGGGCAGAACAAGGGCAGACTCAAGGCGGGCGGCAATGTCATCGCTAAGTTTATATCTGCAGCCGAGGTTGAGGCGGCAGGTTTCGTGGAGGCGGAGCAGATCGTAAATGCCAGGGTGTCGGCGGGGACCAACATCAACGCCGATGCGGGGAAGGGACTGATCACGGGCGGCAGGGTCGTCGCAAAGGGAGCAATCAATGCCCGGAATGTAGGTTCTCCGATGGGCGCGGCAACGATCGTGGAGGTCGGGATCGACATTGAGTCCAAGAAACGGCTGGCGGAGCTCCAAAAGAGTGTCGGGGAAAAGTCAAAATCGATACCGCAGATGAAGAAAGGCCTCGAGGAGACGACAAGGAAGCTGAAGGCGGGGGTCAGACTGACACAGGAGCAGATCAAAAGTGCCAGGGCGCTGCAGGTCACGCTGGCGGAGACCCAGGCAAAGATACAGGAGGAGCTGAAAGAGATTGAAAAACTTGACAGACTGCTCAAAAGTGAGATGCCGGCGCAGATCGCGCTGCGGGGGACGATGTATCAGGGCGTGGTGCTGAG
This sequence comes from uncultured Lachnospiraceae bacterium, assembly GCA_910585765.1. Taxonomy (GTDB): domain Bacteria; phylum Bacillota; class Clostridia; order Lachnospirales; family Lachnospiraceae; genus COE1. The sequence continues at coordinate 105,811 of CAJUES010000003.1, forward strand.
CATATCGGGCGCCACTATGACTGTCAAGAATGAGTACACATACTGTCGTCTGATCAAAAAAGATGGTGATGTAGCCTCTGCAATTTTGTAGGGGCTATTGCCTTTTTGTCAAAAATATATTAAAATATAGCGAAGTGGTTAAGGAACCGGAGGGGGATCAATATGGCAATCAGTCCGATATTATTGAACGGCAGCATCCAGCAGACGGACAATGTCCTGCACAATCAGCTGAAACAGGTAGAAAAAGGGATGGTGGATCAGGGCAACATACAGGTGCAGGAGGAGAAAAAGCAGCAGCTGCAGGCGAAGCAGGTCGCACATGCCGATGAAGCCGTGTTCAAGGAGGAGCGTTTTGACGCCAAAGAAAAGGGACACAACGGGTATTCCGGAGACGGTGGGAAGAAAAGGAAAAAGCTCAAGGGTGACGGCAGGGTTGTCGCCAAATCCGGGGGCGGATTTGATATGAAGATATAGAGATGTGCAGGGACTGATGAAACATGCCGCAGAAAATAGCTTTGTGGGCGTTAAGGAGCTGTCACGAAATAACATGATCGTGTTGCTTGCCAGGTTCTTTCGTGCCGTTTCTGGGATTTACATAATGAAAAATAGAGAGGTTAGGTAGCAGATGAATTGGTTAGAAGTAGCACTGTTGGTGTTTGGTGTCGGTGCTTTTGCGGGCAGTTTTTTGATCAGGGAAAAGACAAAGGAGCATGAGGAAGGGCAGCAGATCGATCCGGAACTCATTCGCAGCGTGATCGACAAGGAGATGCGGGACGCCAGGGAGCGCGTTACGGAGGTTGTGGACGAGACACTGGCGTATGCTGTGGAGAAGACAGAGCGTGCATCCGAGCGTATTTCCAATGAGAAGATCATGGCGATCGATGAATATTCGGAGACAGTGCTTGCAGATATCAATAAATCTCACCAGGAAGTGATGTTTCTGTACGACATGCTCAACGACAAGCACAACAATCTGAAAGAGACGGTCAAGCATGTGGACAAGACAGCGAAGGAGGCAGAGGAAGCGGCAAACGCAGCGGCGGTTGCCCTCGCAGCAAAGGCGAAGGAGGAAGCTGAGGCAAAGGAGAGGGAAAAGCAGGAGGAAGCAAACAGAAAGAAGCTTCTGGAGACAGCCGCTACAGATAAAGATGCGCAGGAGAAGGAGTACGCCCGCCGCCAGATGGCAAGGCTCATCCTTCCGATGCAGCAGGAGATGACGATGCACCGCCAGCTGGATGCACGCGCGCTGGAGATGACGGCGTGGGCGTACAATGCAGGAAACCGGGTGCAGGAGGAGAAACCGGCAGAGCTTAGACCTCTTGTGGTAAAGAGCGTGGAGATCGTGCCGGCAGATGTCGTCAACTCAAATGATATGCAGCCGGTCGCGGAGAGTATCACCAGTGTCAATCCTGTGAGCGCAGCTGATCTGCAGGCACTTGGCTCGCGCCCGGAGGACATGAAAGTGGTCGATGTGAAACCGGCAGATATCAGGCCGGTCGAGGTATATTCGTTCGCGGAGCAGGCACCGCACATTGAGCGTCCTGTCAAGAAGGAGGCGCCCGCTTTTGCACCGGAAAATACAGCGAGTGCGATGAAACAGCCGGACGAATACGCGGCACAGCCGTCTGCCGGGGACTTAAACGAAAATAACAATGACAGGATCTTACGGCTGCACAAGGAAGGCTACTCCAATGTGGATATCGCAAAGGAGCTTGGGCTTGGCGTCGGAGAGGTAAAGCTGGTCATCAATCTGTTCAAGGGGGCCATGTAAATGAAGTTTAAATATATGATCAGGGGACTGGGGATCGGTATCGTGATCACCGCGGCGGTCATGGGGGCTTACAGCAGAAATGCGGTGGCGGATGCAAGGGTTGCGGTGTTGAGGGAGTATGGCCTGGGTGAGGAGAGCAGGCTGGTCGGGGAGTCGGAGGATTCCGAGGAGCACTCTGCCGCAGGACCCACAGAACAGCCGATCGTGCGCGATGAGGAGACGGAATCGGAGATCAGTTCCGTGCTGGATGCGGCAAAGGAATCGGAGCGGGCTGATATGACAGAGCCTGCGACAGTATCGGGGGAAGAGGCATCGACGCAGCTTCCCGGCGGCAGTGACGGGGAGCAGGAGTCTTCCGGCGACGGTGATTCGGAACCGTCGTCGGCTATTATCGTGACGCCCACGGACGGGGAAAACACGGCTGGTGATGCCGTCGAGATCGTGATCGCATCGGGCGACGACTCAGGGACTGTCGCCAGGAAATTGTTCAATGCGGGTCTGATCGAAAATGCGGCTGAGTATGATGCCTTCCTGATGCAGCATGGCTACGACAAGCGGCTCAGCACGGGGACAAAGACGATCGGCGTGACGGACAGCTGGCAGGAGATCGCGGATAAAATCACAAGATGAGCACAAAGATTATAAAAAGACCCCTTGCGCAGGAGGTCTTTTTATGGTATATTATTACTGTTGTGGCTGTATTCGGGTATAGCAGCCATGACAGCAACATTATTTGATTCATATAGTATTCACGTCCGCAGATTTGCGGTCCATGCTCAACGGAAAGTAGCCCGCAGAGGTGAAGCGGACGGAAGCGCGGTGATCCCGCAGAAAATGGAGGTAAGACATGAGTGTTATTTCAATGAAGCAGTTGTTAGAGGCAGGTGTTCACTTTGGACATCAGACAAGAAGATGGAACCCTAAGATGGCTCCCTATATCTTCACAGAGAGAAATGGTATCTATATCATCGACCTGCAGAAATCAGTAGGAAAAGTTGACGAGGCTTACAAGGCTGTAGCGGACATCGCGGCGCAGGGCGGCACGGTTCTTTTCGTCGGCACGAAGAAGCAGGCGCAGGACGCAGTGCGCACAGAGGCGGAGCGCTGCAACATGTTCTATGTCAATGAGAGATGGCTGGGCGGCATGCTCACAAACTTCAAGACGATCAGGAGCAGGATCGAGAGACTGAAAGCGATCGAGACGATGGCGGAGGACGGAACGTTTGACGTTCTTCCGAAGAAGGAAGTGATCAAGCTCAAGAAGGAATGGGAGAAGCTTGAGAAAAACCTCGGCGGCATCAAGAACATGAAGAAGGTTCCGGATGCGATCTTCGTCGTGGATCCGAAGAAGGAGAGGATCTGTGTACAGGAGGCGCATACACTTGGCATTCCCCTGATCGGTATCGCGGATACAAACTGTGATCCGGAGGAGCTCGACTATGTCATCCCGGGCAACGATGATGCAATCAGAGCCGTTAAGCTGATCGTATCTGCTATGGCGGACGCTGTGATCGAGGCAAACCAGGGCGAGATCATGACGGACGCGGAGCCGGAAGAAGCTGTTGAGGAAGCGTAAATAACGGCTGTGGATATAGGATATATTGATAGAAGATAAGGAAGCAGGAGGAATATATAAAATGGCTATTACAGCAGCAATGGTAAAAGAGTTGAGAGAGATGACTGGTGCCGGAATGATGGATTGCAAGAAGGCACTGAATGAGACGGACGGAAACATGAACGAAGCTGTTGAGTACCTGAGAAAAAAGGGACAGGCTAAGGCGGAGAACAAGGCGAGCCGCATTGCGGCAGAAGGGCTCTGCAAGGTACTTACGGATGGAGACCAGGTGGCAGCTGTTGTGGAGGTGAATTCCGAGACAGACTTTGTTGCAAAGAACGAGCAGTTCCAGAATTATGTGACAGCAGTGGCAAAGCAGGCACTCACGACATCGGCGGCAGATATCGATGCATTTCTTGCAGAGGCGTGGAACGAGGATGCTTCCAAGACTGTCAAGGATGCTCTGGTTGAGAAGATCGCTGTGATCGGTGAGAAGCTGAGCATCAGAAGATTCGAGAAAGTCACAGCCGAGAACGGCTGTGTCGTGACATACACACACGGCGGCGGCAAGATCGGCGTTATCGTGGACGCGGAGACGGCAGTGGTGAACGATGCGGTGAAGGAGGCTCTCAACAACCTTGCGATGCAGGTTGCGGCGCTTTACCCGAAGTATGTGTCTTCGGACGAGGTTTCCGAGGAGTACAAGGCTCATGAGAAGGAGATCATCGCGGAGCAGATCAAGAATGATCCGAAGATGGCTGGAAAGCCGGAGAAGGTGATCGAGGGTGCAGTGATCGGACGTCTCAACAAGGAGCTCAAGGAAGTATGTCTGCTCGAGCAGGTTTATGTAAAGGCTGAGGACGGAAAGCAGACAGTGAAGCAGTATCTCGAGGCTGTCTCCAAGGAGAACGGTGCGGAGATCAAGATCAGGAAGTTTGTCCGTTTCGAGACCGGTGAGGGAATCGAGAAGAAGGTTGATGATTTCGCGGCAGAGGTGGCTGCACAGGCAGGCATGAACTAACAGGAAAAGTTTCAATACAGTATTCGAACATCTGAATAAGTCCATTATCGGTTATAGCAATATGACCGATAGTGGACTTATTTTTCTACAGTTTCCTGGCCGAAGGGACGAAAATATATCAGACTTTCGCGGTTATGTCCAAAAGACTTTTGAAGAACCGAAAAGAGCCACTTGAAAATCAAGCGGCATGTATTGACAAAGTGGTTTATATAATTTAGATTATAAGTAGTTTAAATCATTTAAACCATTATGCGGTAGAGAAAAAGGGGAGAAGAAAATGGTTACGTACATCATGACGGAGGCGGAGAGTCTCCTGGCGGAACTGATCTGGGAGAAGGAGCCGGTGCGGAGCGGTGAATTGGTGAAGATGGCGGCACAGCGGTTCGGGTGGAAGAAGTCGACGACGTACACTGTTCTGCGCAAGATCTGTGAGAATGACATTTTTCAGAACCAGGCGGCTGTGGTTACGGCAAAGATCAGCAAGGAAGAGTACACAGGCAGAAAGGGCGAACAGTATCTGCAGGAGAACCACAATGGATCTCTGCCAAATTTCGTCGCTGCCTTTTTGAAGCGAAAGAAGGTCAGCAGGGACGATATCGAGGAACTGGTGACACTGATCGAGGACTATAAGGATTGAGGGAGATTTGTCGATGCCCAGAATAGGATCGTGCAGCCTGTCATGCAGGATATTGCGATGACAGGCTGCAACGATATCAAGACCGTCAGGCGGCATAGTCGATGTTTGCGCCCTTGAACTTTGCAGCGTCGAGCTGCTTCTGGTTTTTGGTATAGGGATTGTCCTCGTTGGCATACTTGATCTGCGTGTGCGTAACGCCGCCGGAAACGTATGTACGACCGCACTCGGGACAGATCGAGGTGTGGATGGACACCGATGCATTGACGACCTTGCCGTCCTTCTGCGCAGCCTTTTTGTACGCGTTGGATACGTGCTCTCCCTCGTGGGCGCGCACCTTTGCGCCTGCCGACTCTGGTGAGATGTGGGACGCCGATTTGAAGGAGACATTGCCTTCGTCGGAGCCGTCCTGGTATTTTCGGTTGTCGCAGGTCTCACAGTCCTCCGGTGAGGAGCGCTTTCCGGGTTTTTTGATCTTGTCGGGATCCGTGCTGTGTTCGTCCGCTTTCTCAGTCGGGCTGACCGCATTTGGATCGATGCTGTCATCCGCTGGTCTTGCGGACGGTCTGATTGGATTGGTGTAAGAATCGTAATTGGGATAATATCCCGGGATATTGCCGATTGTCATATGGCAGACCTCCTTTTCTGCATTTTATACATCGTCATTTTTGTCGAGCGCCAGCGCTTTTTCCTCATGCTTGATCTCCCAGTGGATCAGGAATGTGAGGATGCTGCGCAGCAGGATGATGACACCCAGAACGCCAAGCTCGCCCCACTCGCGCACAATGACGGTACGAAGAACCTCACTGCCCATCTTGAACTCAAGCGACAATGCGATACCCTGCGCCAGTTCCAGCCTGATCCTGGAGTCGTGCTTCAGCCAGTAATAGAAGCATTTTACAGCTGTGAAGACCAGGATGCCGACACCGAAAAGTTCCAGGATGATCGTGCTGATCTCGACAATACAGGTCAGTATCAGTTCCAGAATATTTATGAGTGAGTGCATAGGGTAATCCTCCTGTATGTGCGTGCGGCTCATTTCTATTTAATTCTATTTAAGAGTATATCACAGATGCGGAGAAAAATACAGCTTTTTATTGTTGTATAATGAGCGTTTGGGGCTTGATCTGATAATATTTTTGTTTGCGGTGAAATTTTTGCTTGCATTCTGCGCCAACTGTGGTATAATACAATATATGGGGATATAGCTCAGCTGGGAGAGCGATACGTTCGCAACGTATAGGTCACGAGTTCGAGTCTCGCTATCTCCATTTCTCTTTCAGAGAGAGTTTCGTTGTTTTATTTATATTCTATTTTACTTGGAAGCATAGCTCAGCCGGGATGAGCGTTCGCCTCACACGCGAAAGGTCAGGGGTTCGAGCCCCCTTGCTTCCATTTTTTGTGTTCAAAAATCTATGATTTTCGGTGCTTTTTTGAAAGTTTCTGATTTAAGGCAATTAAAAGGTAATCAAAAAGGAGATCATACATATGTTTGTATAAGAATAAAAGAAAGGAGAACATCTTCCAATGGGGCACCCTTTCTGAACAGTTCCTTAAGACAGAGATTGAGCAGTTGGAGTATTATTTGCAGATGAAATAATAGATTTATGGAGGGTAATATGGCTTTGGAAAATAAATTAGGTATTA
>CAJUES010000004.1:0-78375 GCA_910585765.1 uncultured Lachnospiraceae bacterium
AGAAGACTATTTGCTTGCAATGGAAAGAAGCCCAATTAAGGATGTAGAAATTAAGTTTTTACTGAAAAACGCATTAACAGATCAGATAGATGATAGAGAAGTATATATGAAAGGTATTGATGTAAGCTATTATTATGAGGGATATAATACCTTTAAGGCAGAAGAATTATAGGATAAAATCTAAGTGTTATTGGTTTGTAGAAAATTGTGGAAATTGATCTTATCATGTGACATAATAGATGTAAAATATTTTATGGGAGGATTTATATTAGGGCGTGTTTGAAATGTCCTGAGTGTGGAAAGGAAATATCAGGCAAGGCGAGTAGTTGTCCTGATTGTGGGTGTCCAATTGAAATTCAGAAGACAGAAGTTTCCGGTAATATTTCTGATCAACCAATTACAGAGCAGGCATCAAATAAAAAGATAATACCAATTGTGATAGCATTGGTGGTTGTGGCGATAATTAGTGCTGTTATTTATAATGTTAAGGTGATTCGACCACGAAAACTTGAAGCACAGAATAGGTTACTGTTCACTCGTCAATAAAAGTAGTGAAAAGCGTGCTGCAAATGGGTTGCTGTTTACGCCTTTATTACATAAAATTGTGTCAGAATTAGTTGAGGCGTGAACAGTAACCAGAATAGGACAGCTTATGAAGAAGCAGTTGTCTTATACTTTCCAGGTGAACGAAAGTAGTGTATAATATAGGCAATGAAATCAGATTTTCAAGTAAGGGAAAGAGGTTGTAATTCCTATAAATATTGCCTATAATAATAGAGGTGTCAGGATGGATGTATTGAAAAAAGAAGAAATTTATACGATAGATGATATCTATGCGCTGCCAGATGGAGAGAGAGCGGAATTGATTGATGGAAAAATATACTATATGGCTCCACCAAACACAAGACATCAGAGATTGGTTTCTGACTTACATTATCAAATAAAAGACTTTATTAAGCGAAATAATGGTGAGGGCGAGGTGCTTCCAGCCCCGTTTGCTGTATTTTTGAATGAAAATGATAAAAATTATGTCGAGCCGGATATATCAGTTATCTGTGACAAAAATAAGATTACGGATAAAGGGTGTAATGGCGCACCAGATTGGGTGATTGAAATTGTTTCGCCAAGCAGTAAGCAAATGGATTATTATAAGAAGTTGTTTAAATATAGGACGGCAGGGGTGCGGGAATATTGGGTGGTAGATCCTGAAAGAGAACTTGTGACAATATATAATTTTGAAGAAGATAGTATGAAAGAATATTCTTTCGATATCGATATACCAGTGGGAATTTACGAAGGAGTTTCATTAAAAATAGAGTAGATTTCAAATATAAGTATGATGGATAAGGAAAGCATTTGGGAAATAAAAATCCAGATGCTTTTTATTCGGGAGATTAGGGTGGTACCGACAGCAGGGGATCGGCTGTCGATTTGGGTATTGACATTTGTGCGGGATGATTGTAAACTATAAATACAATTTTGGTTAACAATCGAAACGGAGGATGAAGACTATGAACACAAAGACAAAAGAAATCACGTTGATCGGGCTGATGGCGGCGGTCACATGCATCGCGGGACCGCTGTCGCTGGCGCTGCCGTTCAGTCCGGTGCCGATCTCCCTGACAAACCTCGCGATCTACGTTTCCGTCTATATTCTGGGAATGCGGCGCGGAACAATCAGCTATCTTGTATATCTGCTGCTGGGGCTGGTGGGGCTTCCCGTATTTTCTGCCTTCACGAGCGGCCCGGCGAAGCTTTTCGGACCGACTGGAGGATATCTGACAGGGTTTATCTTTATGGCGCTGATCAGCGGCTACTGCATTGACAGATGGAATGGGCAGATCAAGATGAGCATGGTCGGCATGGTCGCGGGAACTGCAGTGACATACGCTTTCGGGACGGTGTGGCTTGCGTATCAGGCGGATATGGGCCTGGGCGAGGCACTTGCCGTGGGCGTATATCCGTTTATCGCGGGAGATCTCGCCAAGATGGCACTCACACTGCTCGTCGCACCGCAGGTGCGTGTGCGGCTGCGGAAAGCGGCGCTGAATTAGAGCGTGTGTATATTTTTCTTGATACGGCAGACATTTCAGAGTATACTATAATCAATACGCAGCGATTCCGGACAGGGCTTTGCACAATGCCGCAGAATCCACAGAAAGCATGGCTTCGTGCGGGGTCATAGAGGAATTGGATCGCTATGGATATTATTTATGAAATGGGGCTGTCTATTCTATGAAGAAGAGATCAACGGATCCTGCGCAGGGACATGGGAAAGAGGAGCGGGAAGGGAAAAAGGCAAAGCAGGTGCGGGCGACGAGCACGACGAGGGAGATCAGGTGGGACAAGCTGGACAACACTGCCCATCTTTTTCCCGTGATAGCCGGTGATAGTATGAGCAATGTGTACCGCATCAGTGTGACGCTGACGGAGCTGGTCGATCCGGAACTGCTGCAGCAGGCGCTGGACATCGTGCTGCCCAAATTTGACGGCTTCAATCTCAGGCTGCGTCAGGGCGTGTTCTGGTATTATTTTGAGGAGAACGGCAAGCCGGCGCCGAAAGTCAGGGAGGAGATGGCGTTTCCCTGCCGTTATATCTACCCGAACCGGAACAACAGCTACCTGTTCCGCGTCACATACTACAGATACCGCATCAACCTGGAGGTGTTCCACGTGCTGACGGACGGCATGGGCGGCATCAATTTTCTGAAAGAACTGACATATCAGTACCTGAGACTGTATCACCCTGAACTCAAGGGGGAGAAGGGCGATCTGCTCGCCAGCAGCACTTCGCTGAACAGGGAGGACAGCTTTCTGAAAAATTACCGGAAAAGCTCCGAGAGGGGCTATCAGACCCAAAAGGCATATCTCATAAAGGGTGAGCGTCTCAGTCCCGGTGAGTTTGGGATCATGCACGGCTATATGCAGGTGCCGGAGCTCAAGAGCGTGTGTCACCAGTACGGCGCGAGCATCAACGAATACCTGATAGGGGTGTTTGTGTGGAGCGTCTACAGGGAGTGTATGCACGGCATGCCCTCCGACAAGCCTGTCAGGGTGGCTGTTCCTGTCAACCTGCGGCCGTATTTCAACTCGATCACTACGAAGAATTTTTTTGCCATGGTGTCGGCGGAGTTTCACCCTGTCGAGGAGGAGTACTCTTTTGAGGAGGTGCTCGCCGTCGTAAAGGAGAGTCTCAGGCAGCAGATCAACAAGGAGAATCTGGAGCGGCTCTTCTCGTACAATGTCTCAAATGAAAAGATACTGGTGGCGCGGGCGGCACCGCTGCTGATCAAAAATATCGCTATGAGGGTGATTTACACCCAGTCGGCGCTCGCGAACACGACGACGATCACGAACATAGGAAATATCACTGTCGACGATGTGTACAGACCATATGTGGAAATGTTTCACTCGTGCCTTGCCATGTCGAAGGGGCAGCATATCAAGGGCAATATATGCTCGTACGGCAGCACGCTGGTGTTCACGTTCAGCTATGATCTTGCTGACGCGTCGGTGCAGCGCGGGTTTTTCAGGAAGATTGCAGAGGACGGCGTCAATGTGGAGATTGAGAGTAACGGGGTGAACTATGAGTAGATGCGGACAATGTAAAATAGAAGTGCTCGACGAGGCACAGCGGTGTCCCCTGTGCGGAACGGTCCTGGAGCCGACGGTCGAGGTTGAGAATATGTACCCGGACATCAGGGTAAGATCTAGGAAACTGGTGTTCATTTCCAGGGTCTACCTGTTTCTGGCTGTGGTGACGGAGATGATCCTCGTGAATATATGCATGCTTTCCGAGGTGCAGTCGCTGGTGTACATCATAGGCGGGCTGGTGCTCCTGTTTGGCTACATTGTGATCCGGTACGCGATCCTGGGGACGAGCGGTTATATCGCAAAGACCGTCGTGCTCACGATCATCGCAGTGATCATGCTGGTTGCAGTCGACTTTTCGGTGGGGTACAACGGGTGGTCGGTCAACTATGCGTTTCCATCCGGGATCCTGCTGATCGATGTGGGCATTGTGGTGTGCATGTCCATCAACCGCAAGAACTGGCAGAGTTATCTGATGGTGCAGATTTTTATGGTGCTCTGCAGTGTTGTGGCGATCATTCTGAGCCTGGTGCAGATCATCACGGACTCGATGCTCTCTGTGGTAGCGCTGAATGTGTCTGTGATCCTGCTGCTCGGCACGCTGATCATAGGCGGCAGGAGGGCGCGCGTGGAACTGAAAAGGCGTTTCCATATATAGTTGGTGATATGGTTGGTGTTCAGGGAGGGGACAAAGTGAGGATATTGATAACAAACGATGACGGGATCGACGCGGCGGGGATCCGAAAGCTTGCGGAGACAGCAATAAAGATATCGGACGAGGTCTACATAGTGGCACCGTCGGGGCAGAGGAGCGCTGTGTCGCACAGCATCACGGTCGGGAGTGCGCTCCGGGTCCGGCGTGTGCCGTTTCCCGTCGGGGTCCGGGCGGCATACAGCTGCAGCGGCATGCCGGCTGACTGTGTGAAGGTGGCGGTGCAGGCGATACTCGGGGAAAAGCCTGATGTCGTGATCTCAGGCATCAACTGCGGTCACAATATGGGTTATGACTCCGTGTACTCGGGAACGGTGGCAGCCGCGAGGGAGGCGGTGTATCAGGGGATCAAAGGGATAGCGGTGTCCACCTGGAGAGAGCACTATGCGCTCGTGGACAGGTATCTTGAGGGTATCCTGAGAGATGCCCTGGACAGGCGGATGCTGTCACATGAGATCTGGAACATCAATTTTCCGGCGTGCAGTCCGGAGGAGTGCAGGGGGATCAGGGAGACACTTCCGGCGCCGTTTCCGCGATACAAAGATGTCTACACCGTGTCGCGCGTGTCAGAAGATGAGTGGGTGTACGAGCTGGAGGACGCGGAGTGCGAGATCGCCGGAGAGCACACGGACTTCTATGCCGTGGAGCACAATTACATATCGGTCGGGGCATTGGAGTGCTCCGTGCTCAGGGATCTGAGCGCGGGCGGTACAGAGGGATGAAAAGCGAAGGGATCTGTGACAGGAATGCATAAAAACCGGATGGGAGTCGGTCTGACAACCCGTCCGGTTTTATGGTTTTTACAGGAGATTGATCCCGTTTTCGGCGCATGTGCTCACGACGTCATCGGGCCACAGAGAGGACTGCACTTCGCCGATATGCGCTTTTCTCAGGAAAAACATGCAGATGCGCGACTGTCCGATGCCGCCGCCGATGGTGAACGGAAGCTCCTCGTTCAGGACTGCCTTCTGATAGGGCAGCTCTGCGCGCTCGGGGCACCCTGCCTTCTCAAGCTGTGAGAGCAGCGCCTCCTTATCGACGCGGATCCCCATGCTGGAGAGCTCGAGTGCGATATCGAGGACCGGATAGTGCACAACGATGTCGGCGTTCAGGGACCAGTCGTCGTAGTCCGGCGCACGGCCGTCGTGAGGTTTTCCGTTCTCCATCTTGTCGCCGATCTTCATGATGCACACGGCGCCTTTAGCCTTTGCTATATAGTACTCCCGCTCCTTCGGCGTGTTGTCGGGGAAGATCTCAGCCAACTCCTCCGTCGTCACGAAATAGATCTCGTCGGGCAGGATCTCGTCGATGTAGTCGTACTGGATCGCCATGTATTTCTCTGTGTTCTGGAGACATTTATATACATTGCGGACGACTGCCTTGAGCGTCTCAAGGTTTCTGTCCTCGCGGCGGATGATCTTTTCCCAGTCCCACTGGTCGACGAAGATGGAGTGGATGTTGTCGGTGTCCTCGTCGCGGCGGATGGCGTTCATGTCGGTGTAGATGCCCTCGCCGACTGCAAAACCGTATTTCAGCAGGGCATAGCGCTTCCACTTGGCAAGCGACTGCACAACCTCCGCGATGCGACCGTCCTGCTCTTTGATATCAAAGCTTACGGGGCGCTCCACGCCGTTGAGGTTATCGTTGAGTCCCGACAGGGGATCCACAAAAAGCGGTGCCGATACGCGCGCCAACTTCAGCCGCTGCGCGATCTGGTTTTGAAAAAAATCCTTTACCGTCTTGATGGCGATCTGTGTGTCGTGCAGATTGAGCGCGGAATGGTAATTCTTCGGAATCTTTAGATTTTCCATTGCTGGTTTTCCTCCTTGTGTTTGCGAATATGTAGCGTTATCTTTTAAACACGATATTTTTAGTATCGCACTTTATTTTATGAAAATCAATCCCAAATATGATAAAAGCTTTCGCTTTTGTAACAGTTCAGCTTTCGGATTCCTGTTACAGGCATCAAGCCATGCAAAAACCGCTTCGCGGTTGTCTTGATGCATCTCAACAACTATGCTTTTTCACGGACTTCGCAGTGTAGTGCGAAGTCCTGGGCTGAACTGTAACCCGCTTTTTCAACGATCAGGCTGTGTGCGGAGTGATCGAAATTTTGAGTTGCGCAGAGCGGGACAGTCATGTTAAGATATTGTCGAAACAAAACAGTTCCACAGGCTGAATGGCAGAAATCAAGAACGACAAGAGGAGAGAACATGAGAGACAAGGTATTGATTATCGATGATGTGGCGTTTAACCGCGAGATGCTGACAGAGATACTTGAGGGGGAGTATGCGGTCATCACGGCAGATGACGGGCAGAAGGGGATCGATCTGCTCGCGGAGCATGAGCGTGAGATCTGCGTGGTGCTGCTGGATCTGATCATGCCGGTCATGGATGGATTTGAAGTGATGCAGATCATGGAACGGAGAGGATATCTCAAGCAAATACCGGTGCTGGTGATCAGCGGGGAGACGGCGGTGGATATCGAGCGCAGGTGCTTTGACTACGGTGTGACGGATTTCATCAAAAAGCCTTTTGACAACGAGCTGGTCCTTCGACGCGTGCGGAATATGGTCGATCTGTTTGCATACAGGAACAATCTCGAGGAGCGGGTGGCGTCCCAGACAATGACGCTGAAGAACCAGTACGAGATGATCTGCAGACAGGCAAAGGTGTTAGAGAAGCGCAATGAGCAGATCACGGATATCCTGGCGGAGGTTGTGGAGAGCAGGAATCTCGAGAGCGGCGAGCATGTAAAGCGCGTGAAGGCTTACACGAGGATTCTGGCACAGGAACTCAAGAAGCGCTATCCCGAGTACGGGCTGACGGATGAGGAAGTGCACATCATTGAGTCGGCGAGTGCGGTGCATGACATCGGAAAGATCGCGATACCGGACAATATCCTGCTAAAGCCGGGAAGACTCACGGATGAGGAGTTTGCGTGCATGAAATCGCACACGCTCCGCGGCTGTGAGGTGCTTGGCCATATCGAGGGTGTGTGGGACGAGCGGTACAGGAAATATGCGTACACGATCTGCAGACACCACCATGAGCGTTTTGACGGAAGGGGATATCCCGATCAGCTCGAGGGCGACGCGATCCCGATCGAGGCGCAGATCGTTTCGGTTGCGGATGTGTATGACGCACTGATCAGTGAGCGCTGCTACAAGCAGGCATTCACAAAAGAACAGGCGTTTGAAATGATCACGAACAGCGAGTGTGGTACATTTTCACCGAAGCTGATGGACTGCTTCCGAAATGCCAGAGAGGCGATGGAGAGTGTGTCGCGGGAGCAGACGGTGTCATAAAAAGAGGCTGTTTCGACAGTCTTTTTTTGTGCGCAGTCCCGTGCAGGGCAGTCCGCTGTCTGATAATCAGATCATGCGCAGATACAGCAAAGAACGGCATGAGATATTGGCGATGAATACAGGAACAAAATAATAATATAAATATTATAACAAAAGATATTGACATTTACCATACAAGGGTATAGTATATTATCATATCGTATGGAAGGAGAGAAGGGTAATGCACAACGAAAATCAGGAGAATGCAAAGAACGTCGAGACTGCCGAAAGTGTCGGGACTGTAGAAAGCATTGATGCTGCAGAAAGTATCGGGAATGCAGAAAATACCAGGACTGTCGACAGTGTCGAGGCGGCACAGGAGAGCGGGGATATGGTGTGCGGGCACTGTTCCGAGAAGACCAAGGACCGTACGGGGAAAGAGTACAAGGACATGATCAACAGGCTGAGCCGCATCGAGGGGCAGGTCCGCGGGATCAAGAACATGGTCGAGAAGGACGCCTACTGTACGGATATACTGGTACAGGTGGCTGCGGTGAACGCGGCGCTCAACAGCTTCAACAGGGTGCTTCTGGCAAACCACATCAAGACGTGCGTGACACAGGATATCAGGGACGGCAAGGAGGAGACGGTCGACGAGCTGATCCAGACACTCAAAAAGCTGATGAAATAAAACCGGAAAACGTGTTTTAGGGGCATACTATGATCATATCGTGGATCATACTGTGATAGCGGGACCTTGCGTTCCGGTTCGATCATGCAGGGGAAGGGAGGCATATCAGGATGGAGCAATACACAGTGACAGGCATGAGCTGTGCAGCCTGCAGCGCGCGGGTGGAGAAGGCAGTGTCAAATGTGGCAGGGGTGAGTTCCTGCTCGGTCAGCCTGCTCACGAATTCCATGGGCGTCGAGGGAAGCGCATCCGCGGACGAGGTGATCAGGGCGGTGGAGGAGGCAGGATACGGCGCCGCCGTCAAGGGGAGCCGCAGTGCCGCACAGACCGCGTTTTCCCACAGTGAGCAGGAGGAGATGCTGCGGGACAGGGAGACGCCTGTTCTGAGGCGCAGGCTGTGGTATTCCGTCGGTTTTCTGATCGTACTGATGTATTTTTCGATGGGGCATATGATGTGGGACTTTCCGGTGCCTGCGGTGCTGGCGGACAATCATGTCGCGATGGGGCTGATACAGCTGCTGCTCACGGCTGCGGTCATGGTCATCAACCAGAAGTTTTTTATCAGTGGTTTCAGGAGCCTGTGGCACAGGGCGCCCAACATGGACACGCTCGTCGCGCTGGGCTCGACGGCGGCGTTTGTCTACAGCACCTATGCGCTGTTTGCCATGACGGACGCCCAGATGAGAAACGATCACGCGGCAGTCATGGGGTATATGCACGAGTTTTACTTTGAGTCGGCAGCGATGATACTGACGCTGATCACAGTGGGAAAGATGCTGGAGGCGCGCTCCAAGGGAAGGACGACAGACGCGCTGAAAGGGCTGATGAAGATATCGCCGAAGACAGCGGTGGTGGTGCGCGGCAGCAGTGAGGAAAAGGTTCCGGTCGAGGAGGTTGCCGTGGGGGATCTCTTCGTGGTGAGACCGGGTGAGAGCATACCCGTCGACGGTGTTGTGCTGGAGGGAGAGAGTGCCGTGAACGAGGCGGCGCTGACAGGTGAGAGCATCCCTGTCGACAAGCAGGCCGGCGACAAAGTGTCCGCCGCGACGGTGAACCAGTCAGGATTTATCAAGTGCAGGGCTTCGAGGGTGGGGGAGGACACGACACTCTCCCAGATCATCAAGATGGTGAGCGACGCCGCTGCCACGAAAGCGCCGATCGCGAAGGTGGCGGATAAGGTGTCGGGCGTGTTTGTACCGGCGGTGATCGCGATCGCGCTGGTCACGATTCTCGTGTGGCTTGCGGCGGGGCAGACAGTCGGGTTTGCGCTCGCCAGAGGGATCTCCGTGCTGGTGATCAGCTGTCCCTGCGCACTGGGGCTTGCGACGCCTGTGGCGATCATGGTCGGGAACGGCGTGGGCGCCAAAAACGGCATCATGTTCAAGACGGCAGTGTCGCTGGAGGAGGCAGGAAAAGTGTCGATCGTGGCGCTGGATAAGACCGGGACGATCACGAGCGGGGAACCGAAGGTGACAGACATCATACCGGCGGAGGGGATATCGGAGGACGAACTGGTCTCCGTGGCGTATGCGCTCGAGCAGAGGAGTGAGCATCCGCTTGCGCGCGCTGTCAATGAGTACGCCGAGGCGTATCTTGCAGACAGAAAAAGCGGGGTGGAGCCGCACATCCAGGTATCGGATTTTAGGGCACTTCCGGGAAACGGGTTGACGGCTGTGTGCAACGGCAGGCGGCTGTATGGCGGAAACGCCAGGTTTATCGGGGAGAAGGCTGCCATCGCGCAGGAATTTGTACAAAAGGCGGAGCGGCTGGCGGAGGAAGGCAAGACGCCCCTGTTTTTTGCACAGGAGTGCACCGGGGGACCGGGAAGCGCTGACGGGTTATTGGGCGTGATCGCCGTGGCAGATGTCATCAAGGAGGACAGCAGGCAGGCGGTGGAGGAACTCAAAGGCATGGGGATCCATGTGGTCATGCTGACGGGCGACAATGCGCGGACCGCGAGCGCGATCGGGAGACAGGCGGGTGTCGACGAGGTGATCGCGGGGGTACTCCCCGACGGTAAGGAGAGTGTCATACGCAGCCTGATGGAGAAGGGCAGAACGGCGATGGTGGGCGACGGTATCAATGATGCGCCGGCGCTGACGAGAGCGGACATCGGCATCGCGATCGGCGCCGGGACGGACATCGCAATCGACGCGGCGGATGTCGTGCTGATGAAGAGCCGTCTGCGGGATGTGCCCGCGGCGATCAGGCTGAGCCGCCATACGCTCAAAAATATCCACGAGAACCTGTTCTGGGCTTTTTTCTACAATATCATAGGGATCCCGCTGGCAGCAGGCGTGTGGATCCCGCTGTTTGGCTGGCAGCTCAATCCTATGTTCGGCGCTGCGGCGATGAGCCTGTCAAGCTTCTGCGTGGTGACGAATGCGCTGCGGCTGAACCTGATCGACATCTACAGTGCAAGGCGTGACAGGAGACGTCATCTGACGTGCAGGGAAAACAGTTCCGGCACGATAGATCATCATACAATGAAGGAAGGAGAAGGGAATATGACAAAGACAATGAAGATCGAGGGCATGATGTGCGGGCACTGCGAGGCGAGGGTAAAGAAATGCCTCGAGGCGCTTGAGCAGGTGGCGGAGGCGGCGGTGAGCCACGAGGCAGGAACCGCAGTACTCACACTGCGTGCAGAGATCAGCGATGATGTCCTGAAAAAGACAGTTGAGGATCAGGACTACAAAGTGATCTCTGTGGAATAAGGGATCAGGTGCTGTAAGGAAAGGTGCGCTGGCGGGATCAAAAGCCAGCGCATTTTTGTGCACAGGGACACCCGCGGAAGAACGTGCAGCCGCATTGTGCACACAATTGCATCTTTTTGCACATAAGGCATACTTGAGTGTGTATTTTAATTAGAATATATTGACAAAAATGTGTCAAAAAAGTAAGATTAAAATGTGCTGTTGTCCATAAATACGGCTGCCGGGCGGATCAGAGCGGTCTGGCACAAAGGAGTTAACATATATGTATAGTAAAAACACAATATTACTGGTGGATGATGAGGAGATCGGCAAGAGAAGGCTCAGGGATGTGATCTCTGATGAGTTCGGAGTGCTGGATGCATCGGACGGTCAGGAGGCGCTTGAGATCCTTGCCGCCAATGTTGACAAAGTGGCGGTGATTGTGCTGGATCTGATCATGCCGGTCATGGATGGCTTTCAGTTTATGGCTGAGTTTCGCAGACATCAGGAGTACGACAACATTCCGGTGATCGTCGCCACCGCTAACGAGGACTGGCACTCTGAGCAGAAGTGTCTGGAGGCAGGTGTCTGGGATTTTGTCATGAAACCGTACAATCCGATGCTCCTGCGGTTCCGCATCAGGAATGCGATCGATAAGAGTCGTATGATCATGGTTGAGCGGGATGCAGTCACGGGACTATACACGAAGTTCAAATTTTACCGGGAGGTCCGTATGCTGCTTTTGGAGAATACGGAGAGGACGTTTGCGTTGGTGCGCTTTGACATCGACCGCTTCAAGATGATCAATAACTTTTACGGCATCAAGGAGGGCGACAGGGTGCTGCAGAGTGTCGCCGCGGAGCTGAGGCGGATCTCGACGGTATTTGACCGGTTTGTCTATGGCAGGATGGAGAATGATGTTTTTGTGGTGTGCATGCCGTTCAGGGAGGAGAATATCGATCTGCTCGTCAACGCACTCCAGATCAATCTGAGGAAAGTGAACAAGGACTATAATATCAAGGTGTCGTGCGGCGTGTATGTCATCAATGACGATACGCTGGATGTGACAGAGATGTATGACAGGGCTTATCTGGCGGCAAAGAGCTGTAAGGGCAGGTTTGTCCAGAGCATTGCGTACTATAACGAGAGCATGATCGAGGATATGCGGCAGGAGCAGTTCATCATCAACGAAGTGAACCGTGCCATCGAGGAGGAGCAGTTCGAGGTGTATCTGCAGCCGAAGATCAATCTGGCGACAGACTGCTCGTACGGCGCGGAGGCCCTGGTGCGCTGGAGGCACCCGGATCGGGGAATGATCTCTCCTGGGGAGTTCATACCGGTCTACGAGCGCAATGGCATTATCGGCAGGCTGGACCAGTACATGTGGCGCCATGTCTGCAAGCTGCTGCGCAGATGGCTTGACGAGGGCAGGCAGCCGAACCCGATCTCTGTGAATGTGTCGAGGGTAAATATCTACAACCCGCAGCTGGTAAAGATCTTCAAGAAGCTGATCACCGAGTATCAGATCCCGGCAGAACTTCTGAATCTGGAGCTGACCGAGAGCGCTTTCATGGAGGATCAGGATCTGATCATGAAGACGATGAGCAATCTGCACAAGCTGGGCTTTAAGATCATGATGGATGATTTCGGAAGCGGCTACTCTTCCCTGAACGTCCTAAAGGACATGGAAGTCGACTATCTGAAGGTAGACATGAAGTTTCTGCAGGATCAGGAGGCGAACGGGAAAGGTGAGAAGGTTCTGACCTCCGTGATCCGCATGGCAAAATGGCTGCGCCTTCCGTCGATCGTGGAGGGCGTGGAGACGATCGAGCAGGTGGATTTCCTCAAATGCATAGGGTGTGAGTACGCGCAGGGGTATTATTATGCGAAACCGATGACCGTTGCCGAGTATGAGGATTTCATTGCCAGGGAAGCGTCGATGGGGACAAAGTGCAGAGCGGACGAGAATATCGCGATCATCAACGAGCTGTGGAACACGCGCTCGAATACCAGCAGGCTTTTTGACATGCTCGAGATACCGATCGCGGTGTATGAGTACAGAAATGAAAAGCTCGAACTGCTCAGGACGAACAGCCGGTATGAGAGTGAGATCATATTTGATAAAAATGTCAGCGAGAGTGAGCACAACAGGCGGATACAGTCGGAAAGGAGCATGCTGAGAGAGGCGTTTGCAAAGATCGTGCGGGGAGATTTCTGCGGACCGATGGAGTATGAGCTGACAGGTGGGATCTGGTATCGTGTGACAGTGAAGGTGATCGGGAGGCGGGCAGACACCATGATCATGATGGTCACATTCTGTGAGATCAGTGAATATAGATAATGTTTTTCAGGCGCAGCGAATATAGTTGCGCCTGTTTGTCTGATGTATTATAATAGACAAAGCGGCAGGGAGAGAGCGGAGATCCCCGGCGGAAGGGTGGGACATGGATGGAAGTAAAGGATATTCTTGAGCAGGTGCAGAGCGGCGGGATGACAGTGGATGAGGCGGAGAGACATCTGAGTCAGCAGGCGGCGCGGGATAGATCAGGCGAGTACTATGATGAGATGGGATTTGCGAAACTTGACATGCACAGGGAGGTCCGGACGGGCTTTCCGGAGGTCGTCTACTGTGCCGGCAAGCCGGATGCGTACCTGGTGTCGATATATCAAAAGCTGTATGAGAAAAACGGCGGTGTGTTCGGGACGAGGGCGAGCGAGACGCAGTATGAGCTGGTGCGCGGGGTGCTCCCGCAGGTGCAGTATGACAGGGTTTCCGGGATATTAAAGATAGAGGAGGATCCGCAGGGGAAGGCGGCGCAGCGCATCGGAAAGATCGCTGTCTGCACTGCGGGGACAGCGGATATACCGGTGGCTGAGGAGGCGGCACAGACGGCGGAGTATTTTGGCAGCCGTGTCGAGCGGGTATACGATGTGGGCGTGAGCGGCATCTACCGGCTGCTGGCGCATACAGGCACGATACAGGAGGCAAACTGTGTGGTGGCAGTGGCAGGCATGGAGGGGGCGCTGGCGAGCGTGATCGGAGGGCTGGTCAGCAATCCGGTCATCGCGGTGCCGACGTCCGTCGGATACGGTGCGAGCATGCACGGTCTCTCCGCGCTGCTCACGATGATCAACTCCTGTGCGAACGGCATTGCGGTGGTGAATATCGACAACGGTTACGGCGCGGGATATATGGCGACACAGATCAACCGTCTCGCGCAGGGGCAGCGTGCCTGAGCGGGACGAAAGCAGATTTGAGAAAAAGAATTGAGAAAATGAGAGCAGATAAGGGAGATTGGGACAGATGAGAAGAACATTGTACCTGGAATGCTATTCCGGAATCAGCGGGGACATGACTGTCGGCGCACTGCTGGATCTCGGCGCGGACAGAAAGGCGGTCGAGGAGGCGGTTGACAGCATCAGACCGTTTGTGCAGGGATTTGACATCGCAGTGACGAGAGTGCAGAAGGCGGGCATTGACGCCTGTGATTTCAATGTGATGCTCGACAGGGAGCATGAGAACCACGATCATGATATGGAGTATCTGCACGGACATGATCATGGGGAAGCGAATCCCCATGGACACGAACATCATCAGGTGCATGAGGAGGGACATCATCACGGGCATGACCACGGGGGAGAACACCACGGACATGGGGCGGTACATCATCATGCACACACAGGGCTGACAGAAATAACAGATGTTTTGAATAAGGCAAAACTCACGGATGGGGCAAGGGCACTGGCGATAAAGATCTTTGGCATTCTCGCCGAGGCGGAGGCAAAGGCACACGACAAGCCGTTGAGCGAGGTGCACTTCCACGAGGTGGGCGCTGTGGATTCGATCGTGGACATCATGTCCGCCGCCGTATGCATGGATTCCCTGAAAGAAAAATATCATATAACAGATGTTACTGTATCGGAATTGTACGAGGGACACGGCAGTGTGCGCTGCCAGCACGGGATCCTGCCGGTGCCGGTTCCCGCGACGGCAAATATCATGGAGGCATATGGGCTCCCGGTGCACTTTATGGAGATGCAGGGAGAGTTCGTGACGCCGACAGGGGCTGCGATCGCCGCGGCAGTCAGGACGACAGAGCGTCTTCCCGGCAGCTGCAGGGTGGTGGCGCAAGGCGTCGGGGCAGGCAAGCGGAATTACGAGAAGGCGAGCCTGCTGAGGGCGATGATCATGGAGGTGCCAGAGGAGCGGCAGGATGCCATCTACAAGCTCGAGTCCAACATTGACGACTGCCCGGGGGAGGCACTTGGCTATGTGATGGACAGGCTGTTCGATGCCGGGGCGCGGGATGTGTACTATACGCCGGTTTACATGAAAAAGAACAGGCCGGCATACCAGCTCAATGTGATCTGCATTGAACAGCACATTCCGAGGCTGGAGCAGATCATCTTCCGCGAGACGACCACGATCGGCATCCGGAGAGTGGAGATGGAGCGCACCGTGATAGAGCGGGAGCAGCGTTTATATAACACGGGTTTGGGAAAAATAGAAGTGAAAGTGTGCGGTGACAGGATCTATCCCGAGTACGAGCCGCTGGCAGCAGCCTGCCGGGAGCGGGGGATCGCGTACCTTGATGCGTACAACAGGGTGTATGCGGAATTGAACGGAGAGTGCGGTTCAAATGCCGCAAACAGGATGGAAGAGCAGAGGGAGAGAGCATGAGCAGCAGAAAGATAACAACAGTAATTTTTGATCTGGACGGGACACTTCTGGACACTTTGGAGGATCTGAAGAACGCGACAAACCACGCGCTGCGGGTTTGCGGCATGCCGGAGCGGACGCTGGGCGAGATCCGGCAGTTTGTGGGAAACGGTGTGCGCAATCTCATGGTGCGCGCTGTGCCGCAGGGGGAGGAAAACCCTGGATTTGAGCGTGCCTTTGCGGTCTTCAAGGAATATTACGGGGAGCACTGCAACGATGAGACGAGGGCGTATGACGGCATACCAGCGCTATTGCAGGAATTAAAGAACGCTGGTTATGCGATGGCGATCGTCTCCAATAAGATCGATTCGGCGGTGCAGGATCTGTGTGCCCGATATTTTCCGCAGGTGGATGTGGCGATCGGTGATCGGGAGAACCTGAGGAGAAAACCGGAGCCGGACAGTGTGTTCCTCGCGCTGAAGGCGCTCGGCAGGACAAGGGAGGAGGCTGTCTATGTCGGGGATTCCGATGTGGATCTTGCGACGGCACAGAATGCAGGGCTGCCCTGCATCAGCGTGCTCTGGGGCTTCCGGGACAGGGAATTTCTGGCAGCGCATGGCGCGACAACTTTTGTGGAAACGCCCAGTGAGATAACAAGTGTTTTGTCACGGTAGTTATTGTTCTGGCGGTTTGGGCAGGGGGATGGAGATGAGGATTGCGATCTGTGATGACGAGGAGGTGCAGCGCCTGCTGCTGCAGCGCTATGTGCAGGAGTGGGCGCTGGACAGTAAAGTGGAGGTGGAGACGAGGTTCTTTGCCGGCGTCAAAGATCTGGTACATCGAGGCGATGGCGCACCAGTGCGTCCTGTACACGGAAGATACATCACATGTGTTATGTTCCTCGATCGGTGAGATGGCCAGGCAGCTGTGCAGCCGGAAGGAGTTTGTGCGCTGCCATCGGTCATTCCTGGTGAATGTGCGCCATATCTCTGCGATCGTGAAGCCGGAGCTGGTTCTGGATGACAGGCGCAGGATCCCGGTGAGCCGGAGCGCGGAGAAAACGGTCAGCCAGGTGTTTATCGAATGGTATAAGGGATGACTTTATGATGTGGAAAATGACAGGGATAGTGGTGTTGCTGCTGGCAGTGCTCCTGATCAACCTGATGCTGTGGCGCTTTGCGATGCCGGTGTATGTGAACCGCAGGATCTCGCGCTTCCAGAATGAGCTTGTCAACAGGCACTATGACGAGGTGGAGACGATGTACCGCACGATGCGCGGCGCGGCGGCACGGGGGGCGTTTTCTCTCTGACAAGCAGGGAAATCACGGTTTCGGGCTGCTGCGGATCGATGATATCGTGGCAAAACACGGCGGATATCTGAACCGCAAGACGGAGGAAGGCGTGTTTGCGACGGAAGTGATGCTGCCCATGGAGCATATATAAATATATGATGCAGAAGGGCGCTTATTGGAGAAGACCAATAGGCGCCTTTTGTCATGCCCGGTTGCATCATGCTAGAGCGTGTTCCAAAATTCATTCCCGCCATCTGCAAAGCGACGCGTATGCGTCGCATTCACCACTTTGCGTGATATTTGCACCACATTCAGTCGACGTAAGGCATTGCACTTTATGCCTTTGCCCCCTACGCCTCCTTCATTTGGCACAAATCTCCCACAAATTGTGACGCACATCTGCCAGAAAGCAATTTTGAAACACGCTCTAGAGGATTACATAGAGTATATGGCGCTCCCGCAGCGCAAGCACGAGGGCTGCATCCCGGTGGAAAAGCGCAGGGATAACCGTTTTCTGGTGGAGTTTGACCATGTGTCCTTCAAGTACCCCGGCAGCGAGGTCTACGTGATCCGGGATCTGAGCCTCAAGTTCGAGATCGGGGAGAAGATGGCGATCGTGGGAAGGAACGGTTCGGGGAAGACGACGTTCATCAAGCTGCTCTGCCGCCTGTACGACGTGACGGAGGGATGCATCAAGGTGAACGGCATCGATATCCGCAAGTATGACTATGCGGAGTACTGCGATCTGTTTGCGGTGGTGTTTCAGGATTTCCAGGTGTTTGCCTTTCCGCTGGGGGAGAACGTGGCGGCGGGCTCCGATGTGGACAGGGAGCGTGCGGTCGATGCGCTGGAGCGCGCGGGTGTCGGGGAGCGGTATCGCACCCTGACGGACGGACTCGGCACCAGCGTCGGAAAGGAGTTTGAGGAGAACGGCGTGACGTTCTCCGGCGGTGAGAAGCAGAAGATCGCGATCGCGCGTGCCATCTACAAAAATGCGCCGTTTGTCATCATGGATGAGCCGACCGCCGCGCTCGACCCGGAGTCCGAGTGCGAGGTGTACGCCGGGTTTGACAAGATGGTAGGGAACAAGACGGCGATCTACATCTCGCACCGCCTCGCTTCCTGCCGCTTCTGCGGGGATATTCTGGTGTTTGACAGGGGAGCTGTGGTGCAGCGCGGCAGGCATGAGGAGCTGGAGCGGCAGGAAGGGCTGTACAGGGAGCTGTGGAATGCGCAGGCACAGTATTATATATAAAATGTACAGATGTCTGTGCGCTTAGGAACCGGCAGTTCCTTACTTTTCCGGGTACATCCAGCCGGTGTAGTCCATGATCGCCATTTTTTCCTGGCTTGCCTTTGCCAGAAGGGTCTCGTTCCTGTAGTCCCTCGGTGTGGTCTGCATGGCTTCCATAAAGTGGCGGTTGAAGCTTGACACGGAGCGGAATCCGACCATCTCGGAGATGTCGAGGATCGAGTGCTCCGTGCTGCGCAGCAGGTTGCACGCCTTGGTGATGCGCGTGTTGTTCAGAAAGTCGAGGGGGCTGGTTCCGATGATCGAGTGGAACAGCCGCCGGAAATGCGTCGGGCTGAGGCAGCAGATGTCCGCCAGGTAATTCATGTCAAACTGCTCGGCATAATGGTCTTCGATGTAGTCGAGGACGGGGGAGAGCACCATCGCGTTTTCAGGAGGGCGGCTTGTGAGCGTGGTTTCCAGCCCGCCCTTGCTCTGGATGCGGTCGAGCTGGATGCACAGCGACAGCAGAAGACCCATGGCGCTCGCCTGGTACTGCGGGTGCTGTTCCCCGATCTCGCGTATGATCATCGCGGTGAGATCATAGATATAAGGATATTCATCGCGGCTCAGGATGTGCCGGTATTCCTTGTAAGCGCTCAGGGACAGGTCAAATCCGCGGATCTGGGGCGCCATGTTCTTGAACAGTTCCTGCGTGTTCAGGAACAGGTATGACCAGCGGCTCTGCGTGCCCGGTGAGCTGTATGTCGTGTGCGGGATATTTCTCGGAATGCAGGTGATGTCCCCCTCCTTGAAAAAGAGACGTTCCTTTCCGTTAAATTCCATATACCCGCTCTCCGAGTGGCATACGCCGATCTCCAGACAATTGTGGAAGTGCAGGTGCTTGCTTGGAACGTTCGAGATCTTCCAGTGTTCGCCGGACAGGAGAAGGACCGGAAAGTCAGAGGGCAGATAGTAGCTGCGGTACTCGGCGATATCATTCTTGGTTTTTGGCATATCGATTACCTCCATATATATTCCTGGTGCGTGCCGGAACACATACCTGTCAATCCTTTTTGTGTCCGCGCGGTGTTGTTCGTGGCGTATCGGGATCATAATGGTCATTTTTGCATAATTTCCGAAAATTTTTGGATAGACTTCGCGCAGGCACAATTCAAAAACAACCAGATTTGGTCGGCAGGTTCAGCGCCATTTCGCGACAAAATCTGGAAAAACATAGTCATTATGTATAAGTAAAAAAGATTAAAATCCGAAATACTATGCATTTCGTTGCCCCCGCGTTAAGAGAAGTATAACATAAATGGTCATAAATGCATAGTATTTCTTT
Organism: uncultured Lachnospiraceae bacterium; assembly: GCA_910585765.1. Classification (GTDB taxonomy): domain Bacteria; phylum Bacillota; class Clostridia; order Lachnospirales; family Lachnospiraceae; genus COE1. Next base: position 19,509 of record CAJUES010000004.1, read on the forward strand.
TCTTTTGGCTTGAAATAAACGTTAAAATGCACGAAAATGGATTTATAAGTAATAATTGATTATGCAAAATAACGAAAGGGTTACAGGAATGGAGGTTTTGGTATGGGTAAAATAAAAGACGGCAAAGAAGTTGTCGTGCATACCACCTGGAAAAACAGCTTCAAGAGAGACTGGCAGCTGTATCTGCTGCTGTTGTTTCCGATCGTGATGGTGGTACTCTTCAACTATGCGTCCTACCCTGGCATGCGGATGATCTTTATGGATTACAAGCCTGCAAAGGGATATGCGGGCAGCAAGTGGGTCGGCATGGAGACGATCATAAAAGTGTTCAAGGATGCGGATTTTCATCGATCCTTAAAGAGTTCGATCGTATTTAATCTGCTGGATCTGGCGGTGGGATTCCCGATGCCGATCATCCTGGCGCTGATGCTGAACGAGCTGCGCTATCCGAGGTTCAAGAAAGTGACGCAGACGATCCTGTATCTGCCGCACTTCCTCTCCTGGGTCATCATCGGCAGTGTGGCGTACACTATGTTCCGCCCGTCGACAGGTCTTGTCAACATCTTCCTGATGAACGCAGGGCTGATCGAGGAGGGAATCCCGTTCCTGACGGAGAAATGGCACTGGGCAGTGACTTACCTGCTGATCGGTGTCTGGCAGGGAATGGGCTGGGGCACGATCATCTATCTCGCCGCGATCACGGGCATCAGCGGTGACCTGTACGAGGCGGCAATGATCGACGGCGCGAACCGCTGGCAGAGGATGCTGCACATCACGCTGCCGGGCATCAAGAGCACGATCGTGACACTGCTGATCATGAACCTTGGCCGTGTGATGGGAAGTAACTTCGAGCGTCTCGATCAGTTTGGAAACTCGCAGGTAAAGGATTTCCAGTATCAGCTGGCGATCTACATATACGAGAAAGGTCTTCAGGGAAACAAGTTCAGCATGTCGACTGCGGTCGGTCTCTTCCAGTCGATCGTAGGTCTGGCACTGGTACTGTTGTCTGACTGGTTCGCGAAGAAACTCGGCGAAGACGGTCTGTTATAGGAGGAGTGGTATCATGGCAAAAAAAGAAGAAGTCGTCCGCGGTGCGGAAGTAAACAGCGACGGAAACCGGGCGGTCAACAAGTTCAGGGTCAGCGACGCTGTGATCATGGTCATACTGGTGCTTTTGTGTGCGACCTGTGTGCTGCCCTTTGTCCACCTGCTGGCAAAGTCGATCTCCGGCAACTCCTATGTTATCGCAAAACAGGTAGCGTTCTTTCCCAAGGGGATCAACTTTGACGCGTATGTGTCCATTTTCAAGGATGGGAGCATGGTGTCAAGTATGATCTACAGTATATATGTCACACTGATCTTCACGGTACTCGGCATGCTTGTCTGCACCTGTGCGGCGTACCCGCTGTCCAAGAAACGGTTAAAGGGCAGGACGTTTTTCACCTTTATCCTGATGTTCCCAATGTATTTCGGCGCAGGACTGATCCCGTCGTACCTGCTGTACAAGGATCTGCATGTGCTCGACACGATGTGGGTGCTGATCCTGCCGCTGATCTATTCGCCTTACAACATGCTGATCATGAAGACGAACCTGCAGTCCTCGATCCCGGACAGTCTCGAGGAATCGGCATTCCTTGACGGCGCGACGAATTTCCAGATCCTGTGGAAGATCGTGCTGCCGCTGTCTAAGCCGATCCTTGCGACACTCTCGCTGTTCTACGCAGTGGGACGCTGGAATGCATATGCGGACAACAAGTACTACATCCGGTCCGAGGAACTGAAAATGATCCAGTATAAGCTGTCGCAGCTGGTATCGTCGGCTTCTGAGGCACAGACGGCGACGCTCGCGGAAGGCGCGGCGGTGACGAGCACGCCGGAGGTGCTGCAGGCGGCGTGCATCATGTTCGTGACGATCCCGATCATCTGTATCTATCCTTTTGTGCAGAAGTATTTTGTGAAGGGAACGATGGTCGGCGCAGTGAAGGGATAAAACGATTTATTATTATTGTTGATAGTATTCCCGGCAAGCGGGTTATGCTATAGATAGGAGGATTCATTATGAACAAGAAAGCTTTCAAAAGAGTGACAGCATTGGCATTGACAGGCGTTATGGCAATGGGTACACTGACAGGCTGCGGCGGTTCGGGCGACGATGCCAGCAAGCCGGCGGACAACACAACAACTCCTGCGGACAACAGCAGCGCGTCTTCGACAGACAACAGCGCGTCGGCTTCGACAGACGAGGCGAAGACAGAGACGCCCGCGGCGGACGATTCCGGCGTAGCCGGTATTGAGGGCTGGGAGGCATTTGCGGAGAATGTCACCTTGAAGATCCCGGTGTATGACAGGGGCGCGGAGGGCGTTCCCAACGTGAGCGACAACTACTGGACAAAATGGATCCAGGAGAACTTTGGCGACAAGTATAATATCACTGTAGAGTTTGTGCCGATCACGCGTACAGATGTACTGACGTCTTACTCGCTGCTGGCAGCGGCGGAGGATCTCCCGACGATCCTGATGGAGTACGACTATCCGAAGCAGGCGCAGTGGGCGGCGGACGGATATCTGACCACCTATGATATCGATGAGTTTGCGAAGGTTGCGCCTACATACTACCAGAGAATGGTAGATCTGGATCAGCTTGGCTACACAGAGATGAACGGCGACAGATACTTTGTGCTGGCTGAGAGACCGTACTATGATACAGGGTATACATTTGTGATGTTCTATCGCAAGGACTGGTTAGACCAGATCGGCTATGACGCGTATCCTGAGACATGGGCGGAGCAGAAGGAGATGTACCAGAAGCTGATCGATGAGGGGATCTGCGAGCATCCGCTCGGCGGCCACATGGTGACAGGCGCGGGCGTTGACCAGAACTATGCGTTCAGGACATATCCGTTGGACGAGGAGAACTGGGCATGCTACGGCGACTATGCGATACCCGCGCTCGGCGATGCGGCGAATAAAGAGTTTATCAGGAGAGAGAATGAGAAGTACCAGTTGGGATTCCTGAATCCGGAGTACTATGTAACAGATCTCGAGACGGAGAAGGCATCTTTCGTAAGCGGGCAGATCTTCCAGTTTGCAGGGTATATCTCTGCGGATGTGGATTTCCTGACAGCGCTCTATGAGCAGGATCCCAATGCAGAGGTAGCAGTTCAGTTCCAGGCGGAGATCGACGATCCGGACGGCGGTACGGTGTCGGCTTACCGCGCGGATAATCCGTTCGGTATGATGATCGGCTTCTCTTCACAGGCGACGGAGGATGAGATCAAGGCAGCGTGGATGTACATGGAGTGGATGACGCAGGAGGAGAACCTCTTCACGATGCAGTGGGGCATCGAGGGCGAGAACTACAACATGGGTGACGACGGACTTCCCGTTCCGGTTGCGGACTACAGCGGCGACTGCAAGCAGGGCTTCAACAACTCCAAGGATTACTGGTGCGTGACGATCGAGGCGAGAAATGCCGGTACGATCGAGGAGATCATAGCGGCAAGCTCACCGAAGAATCTGCCGGATGACCTGACACAGCAGTTAATCGACAACTACTACAGGAAAGAGAAACTGGCGGAGAACGGCCGTGCAGTCAGCGACTGCAACTTCGCAGTCGTACTGGATTCCGTCGGGGAGTATCAGGCATCTCTGATCGAACTCTACACAGAGTACAGAGACCAGCTGACAATGTGCGACCCGGAGGAGTTTGATGCACTGTATGATGAGCTGGCGCAGAAGTACGCGGACGCAGGATTCCAGGAGATCGTTGACGAGAGAAAGGAAGCTTACGAGGCAGGGCAGTCTACAAAGCTTCAGAAGTAAAAAAGAGTAAAAAAGAGTAAAAAAGTAAAAAATAGCCCCCAGCTTTTGTTGGGGGCTGTTTTCAAAATCTGCCCCGGTCGTCTGTGATGACCGTGCCAGGTGTTGAGTATTTCCGGAAGTACTCCGATGGAGGGACTATTTCCGAAAGTGCTCAAATAGTTGTCAGATGATGGCGGGTGTGGATCGCGGCGTAGTTCGTGGAAAATGGCATGCAATTCGTGCAGAAAGCTGCCATGAGATCCGTAAAGTGATAGAATAAATAACATATACAAGGAGGGTTTGCTATGTTGAAGTTGGAGTATGACAAACAGGAGATTCTGGAGGTGATCGACAGGATCGTGAATCGGACGATGAAGATGGATCTGACCTGGGACTGGCCGTGCGGAGTGGCGTATTTTGGCATTGCCGATGCCTACGAAAAGACGGGAAACGAGACGTATCTGAATCTCTTGAAAGACAGGGTGGATGAGCTGATCGATCTGGGACTGCCCAGGGTGTGGACGGTCAATGCCTGTGCGATGGGGCACTGTCTGATCACGATCTACAAGGCGACCGGAGAGCAAAAATACTGGGATATCGTGATGAGCAAGATCAACTACATACGAAAGGATGCACTCCGCTTCGGGGACAGCGTGCTGCAGCACACCGTGTCCGCCAACAATGATTTTCCCGAGCAGTGCTGGGCAGACACGCTCTTCATGGCGGCATTCCTCCTGCTGCGGGTCGGTGTGGAGCTTGCCGACGAGGAGATCATCGAGGACGCGCTGAATCAGTACTATTGGCATATCAAATACCTGCAGGATCCGGACAGCGGTCTGTACTTTCACGGGTATGACAATGTGGCAGGGAACCACATGTCGGGTTTTTACTGGGGACGTGCCAATGCGTGGGCGGCGTTTACGATGTCGCAGGTGGGGGATATCCTGCCGAAATGCTACCTGTATCCGAAGTATATGGATGTGGCGGGCTCTCTGAACGAGCAGCTGTCCGCGATCAAACTCCTCCAGACGGCGGACGGTCTGTGGCGGACGATACTCGATGACGAGAGTTCCTATGAGGAGGTCTCGGCTTCGGCGGGGATCGCGGCGGCGATGGTCTCGAGGGCAAATCCCCTGCACTCGAAATATATCAACAAGTCGATCCGGGGAATGCTCGCGAATGTCGGTCCGGACGGAAGGGTGCGGAACGTGTCCGGAGGAACAGCGGTGATGAACGATGCAGACGGATACCGCAACATTTCGAGAGACTGGATCCAGGGCTGGGGGCAGGGACTCGCACTCGCTTTCTTTGACAAGGTTCTGGTGTCAGACGAGTTGGAAAAAGACGGCGCACTATAAACAGGATCGCAAGACTTTTGAATAGGAGAAGAAGATGGAAAAGGGAAGTTTTACACTGCCGGGCGAGGCAGGGTATGAAAAGCTGACATTACAACTGGCGGAGAAGTGGGGAGCGGACGTGATACGCGACAGTGACGGAACAGAGCTTTCCGACGAGATCACGAAGGCGGGGTATGGCATCTACTCGACGATCTGTATCATCAGGGATCACAATGCGTGGGCGAAGAAGAATCAGGACAAGCTGCAGCAGACCTTTCTGATGACCCACCCGGTGACGGCGGCGGATCGCCGGCTCACAGTGGCACTGATGGAGGATTTCTTCGAGGAGCAGTTCCGGGTGAATGACAGTGCGGAGGCAATGAAGTACTGGCAGGTCTACGACAGGACGACGGACACTGCGGTCGATGCGTCAAAGTGGCATTACGATGAGAAGGAACAGACTGTCACCGTGGACGGCGCCACGCCGTGGCACAATTACACGGTGAGCTTTCTGGCGTACCGCATCTGGGAAGAGATCTCCATGTACAACCACACGACGAACAACTGGGACAAGGAGCATCTGATGCAGATCGATCCGGTGCATCCCGAGACACAGGCGTACATGCTCGACTGGATGAAAAACTGGTGCGAGACGCACCCGGACACGACAGTGGTGCGTTTCACGTCCATGTTCTACAATTTCGTCTGGATCTGGGGCAGCAGTGAGCGCAACAGGCAGCTGTACTCGGACTGGGCTTCGTATGATTTTACGGTCAGCCCGAAGATGCTGGATGACTTTGCGGCAGAGTACGGTTATGGCATGACGGCGGAGGACTTCGTCAATCAGGGTAAGCTCCATGTGACACACATGCCGTGTGACCGCAGGAAGATGAACTGGATCGATTTTGTGAACCGTTTCGTGGTGAATTTCGGCAGACAGCTGATTGATATCGTACATCAGTACGGCAAAAAGGCGTATGTGTTCTACGATGACAGCTGGGTCGGCATCGAGCCGTACAAGCCGACATTCCAGGCGTTTGGCTTTGACGGTCTGATCAAGTGCGTCTTTTCCGGCTACGAGGCGAGGCTTTGCGCCGGCGTCGATGTCGGGACACACGAGCTTCGGCTGCACCCGTACCTGTTCCCGGTGGGACTTGGCGGGGCGCCGACGTTTATGGAGGGCGGCAACCCGACACTGGATGCGAAGAAGTACTGGAACAGTGTGCGGCGCGCGCTGCTTCGGTGTCCGATCGACAGGATCGGGCTTGGCGGGTATCTGCATCTGGTCGAGGATTTCCCGGATTTCGTGGAGTATATCGCCAGGATCTCGGATGAGTTCAGGGCGCTGAAAGCGCTTCATCATGCAGGAAAACCCTACACCTGCGCTACAAGGGTGGCAGTGCTGCACTTCTGGGGAAATATGCGTTCGTGGTCGCTGTCCGGTCATTTTCACGAGACATACATGCATGATCTGATACATATCAATGAAGCGCTCAGCGGGCTTCCGCTGGATGTCAGCTTCATCAGTTTCGAGGATGTGAAGAGCGGCGCGCTGGAAAATGTGGATGTGGTGATCAACGCGGGCGCGGCGGGGACGGCGTGGAGCGGAGGCAGTGCGTGGAAGGACGCGGCTGTTGTCGAGGCGCTGACAAAGTGGGTGTATGAGGGCGGCACGCTGATCGGCGTGGGTGAGCCCTCGGCGGCGGCAGGGTATGACAGCTATTTCAGGATGGCACATGTGCTGGGCGTTGACGCGGATGTCGTCGACAGGGTGTGCCATGGGCGGTGGTCGTTCGAGGTTGACAGGGCTGCTGCGGACAGGGTGATGCCGGCAGGTGCAGTGGTTCCTGAGGGCGTGAAGTGTCATCTCACGGACGGGAAGGCTTCCGTCCTGGCAGCGCACGACGGCAATCCGCTGTTTACCAGAAATACCTTTGGCAAAGGGCAGGGGATCTATCTGTCAGGCTTCTGCGTGGACAATGCCAACACCAAGATGCTGCTGAACCTGATCCTGGACGCGGGCGGCGAGGCGGTGAACGGGCTCTATCTGACAGACAACGCGCAGATGGAGTGTGCGTACTACCCGGAGAGCCGGACGCTGATCGTCATCAACAACGCAGACACGGCACAGGCGTGCAGCATCAACACGGCGTACGGCGTGGAGCAGGTGCAGCTGGAGGCGTTTGACACGGTGATCAGGCAGATATAGAGGTGCACAGAAAATGAGTTATTTGCAGAATATACAAAGCGCGGTCACTGCGGGGACGGCAACGCTGTACTGGGAGCGGGATGCGGCGTGCAGTCCGCAGGGGATCCGCTATCAAATAGGACTGGACGGCGCAAAGCGGACAGAAGTGACCAGGACACACGTCACGCTGGAAGGGCTGCAGCCGGACACGGAGTATGCGGTCAGGATCGAGGCTGTCTCTGACAGGGCGCTGGATGCGGAGACCGTGCAGATACGGACTGCCTGTCAGAAAAGGCGCATTGATGTGACGCGGGAGCCGTATCTTGCGAAGGGCGACGGTGCCGCCCTGAATACAGGTGCCATCCAGCGGGCGCTCGATGACTGCACGGCGTCGGATGCGGTGTACTTCCCGGCGGGCGTATATCGCACCGGGGCGCTGCGGCTGCACAGCGACATGGAGATCTATCTCGAGGAGGGCGCTGTCCTGCAGGGGACAGCGGATCCGGCAGATTATCTGCCGAAGATCCCAAGCCGTTTTGAGGGGATCGAGATGGAGTGCTATGCAAGCCTGCTGAACATGGGGTGGCTCGACCACACGGCGGGCGCAAACTGCGGCAATGTGCTGATCCATGGAAAGGGCACCATCGCAAGCGGCGGGCAGGAGCTTGCGCTTGCGGTGATACGCGCGGAGCGGGAGCGGCTGCGGGATTATCTGCAGCAGCTGGGGGACGGCATTCGGGAGTACGAGAACGACCACACGATCCCCGGGAGGGCGCGGCCGAGGCTGATCAACATGAGCAACTGCAGCAATGTGCGTATATCCGGTCTGACGCTCGAGAACGGCGCGAGCTGGAACGTACATATGATCTATTCCGACCATATCCTGACGGACAACTGCACCGTCCGCTCCGAAAAGGTGTGGAACGGCGACGGCTGGGATCCGGACTCCTCGGAGGACTGTACGCTCTTTGGCTGCGTGTTCTACACGGGAGACGACTCTGTGGCGGTCAAGTCGGGCAAGAACCCGGAAGGCAGCCGAATCAACCGTCCGACGAGGCGCATCCGCATCTTTGACTGCACCTGCATGGCAGGGCAGGGGATCACGCTCGGGAGCGAGATGTCGGGCGGCATCGAGGATGTGCGCGTCTGGGACTGCGACATGTCCAACGGAAAGTACGGTGTGGAGATCAAGGCGACGAAGAAGCGCGGCGGCTATGTGCGGGATATCCATGTCAGCGACTGCATCCTGCCAAACATCCAGTTTCACTCGGTCAGCTACAATGACGACGGCGAGGGCGCGCCGACACCCCCTGAATTTTCGGACTGCAGCTTCCGGCGGATCCATCTGCTGGGTGTGTGCCGCAGCCTTGAGGGGGAATACAGGGACTGCGACAGCATCGAACTCGCGGGCTTTGACGAGCCGGGATATGAGATCCGCAGGATCAGATTTGAGGATATCACGATGGCAGACGGCGGCGGGCACATTTCCATGTGGCATTGCAAGGATATTGTGTTTTCCGGCGGATCAGATCAACAATAAGGAACTGTAGGAAAATAACCGATGCAACTTGCGCAGGATATTTCTTCGAGGTGAAATTGCTAAAGCAATTGTCAAAAAACGTAGGCGTAGCGGGCTACGGCGAGGCTTTTTGATATGCATAATCGGAGAAATAGACAAGTCAAGATGCGTCAGTTATTTTTCTACAGTTCCTAAGTATGAAAAAGGAGTGTCAGGGATATGGTAAAAGGATTTAAAATGAAACTTTTTGCGGGGCAGGAAGAAGAATATGAAAGACGACACAACCTGCTCTGGCAGGAAATGAAAGATATGATTCATGAACACGGCGGGAAGAACTATACGATCTTTCTGGACAAGGAGACGCTGACATTGTTTGGCTATATCGAGATCGAGGACGAGGAGAAGTGGGCAGCGGGCGCGGACACGGCGATCAACCGCAAGTGGTGGGACTATATGGCGGACATCATGGAGACGAACCCGGACAACAGCCCGGTATCCGTCGATCTGCGGACGGTGTTCCATCTGGATTGACAGGCGGGGGCCAGCCGCGAGTCCGTTCTGTCCTGCCGCCGCCTTGGGGAAGTCCTGTCGTCTTTATGGCTGATCCGGCGCGAGTAATGGAAATGCTGTCTTTTGGGTTGAATTAACTGTGCGCGCCGTGTATACTATAGGAGTGATCTGTTCGAGGGAGGAAGGAGAGATTTTTATGGAGAAGGCGTTTGCATGTGAAAGAGGCGGCCTTACGATCCGCGGAATGCAGTATTTTCCGGCGGATTTTGCGGAGGAAGGAGCCGGCTCTGACAGAAAATATCCTATCGCGGTGATAAGCCATGGTTTCACAGGGAACCATACGGATATGGCGGGATATGCAAGGGATTTTGCAGGGATCGGCTATGCGGCATTCTGTTTTAGCTTCTGCGGCGGTGGACGAAACGGGGAGCCCGAGGAGTCAAGGAGCGATGGGGCGTCCACAGATATGACGGCACTGACAGAGGTTGAGGACTTGCTGGCTGTGATTCGCTATGCGCAGGGGCTGGCGTTCACGGACGCTGACCAGTTGGTGCTGGCGGGGTACAGCCAGGGCGGATTTGTGTCCGGTCTGGCGGCGGCACGATGCGGCGATGCGGTGAAGCGGCTGATCATGATCTCGCCGGCGCTGTGCATTCCGGACCACGCCAGGAGAGGGTGCCTGGGGGGCGCTTCCTACGACCCCCAAAATGTGCCGGATGTCATCGACTGCGGAGTCACTGCGCTTGGCAAAACGTTTCATGAGGAGGCTGTCGGCATGGAGCCGTTTCTTGAGTTGTCCGCATATCGGGGGAAGGTTCTGCTCATACAGGGCATGGAAGACACGGTCGTGCACTATTCCTACGCTGTCCGCGCGCAGGCATGCTATCAGGAAGGGCAGTGCCATCTGCAGCTGATGAGGAATCAGGGACACGGATATGATGCGGACCAGGGCGCGAGCGTGTTTGATTCTATAAGGCAGTTTCTGGCGGACAGGGAGGAAGTGCTGACGATCCATGTGTTCATCATGCACTGCGAGGAGCGCGGGGCGGGGGAACAGTGGAAAAACGATGTCTATTTCACAGGCTATTGCGACACCAAATATTTTAGGGGCGCGATCTCTCACGAGGGGTGTGACGCGCAGGAACACTGCGCGGAGACCGGCATAAAGATGCGCGCGGAATATACCTTGACAGGGCTTGATCCCAGGGGAGAAAGCTGTTCGATCCATGTCGTGAACCAGAGAGTCGGTGCGGAGTGGAAGCCTGTTGTGCAGACCGACAGCGCGGCGCTTGCGTGGCTGGATCATGCCGATCTGACTGCGGTGCTCGAGGGCGGCGACGGGGGACCGACTGTCAGGGTCTTTGCGGACCGCAGTGCAGTCGCCGGATGAGCGGCATCGCGGAGCTATCGCATTGCTGGGGGGAGTACAAAGCTATTCTCAAAATGTTCTGGGAGGAGATTGATGAAATGAGACGAAAATACAGGATGATGTGTTGGACAGGTATCTTGCTGGGGGCGGCGCTCTTTGCCGCCGGCTGTGAAAAGACACCCGCCGGAGAGACAGATCCGGTGGAAAACCAGAGCGTGGCGGCGGAGTCCGAGGGGAACGAGGCAGAGCGGGAGGAGGAGACGTCCGCTGCCGAGACGGGCTTTCCGAGCCAGATGCCCTCGTTCACGGCAAAGGATCTGGACGGAAATACCGTCACGGAAGACATTTTTGGCGAGAAGGATCTGACTGTCGTAAACATATGGGGAACCTTCTGCAGTCCATGTGTGGCGGAGATGCCGGAGCTTGGGGAGTGGGCGGCGTCCATGCCGGACAACGTGCAGATCGTCGGGCTGATCGCGGATATTTCCGGGGATGAGGACACGAAGCATCATGACCTGGCGGTGGCGATCACGGAGAAGGCGGGGGCGCAATTCACACACATCATTGCGAATGCTGACTTTGAGCCGGTCATGAGATGGGTTGTGGGCGTGCCTACGACACTGTTTGTCGACAAGGAAGGAAATCTTGTGGGAGAGCCGATCGTCGGCGCATATGTGGACGGCTACAAGACCTTTGTGGAGGAATATCTGAATGGGCTGTAGGACGAAACGTATTGCCAGGATCGCTGCCGCGGCGGCAGCCTGTGCGTTTATTTTTTATGGCACCGCGAGGGGAGAGGTGGAGATCGTGCTGAACAAAGCTGTGAATATCTGCCTTGAGTGCATCGGATTGGGGTGAAGAGGTTTGTATGAAGAGAAAGATCATCCAGATCGCTGCATTTGGGTATTCCAATGCACATCTGCTGAACTATAAAGGCGGGAAGATCTATCAGGGAAAGTGGAAGCAGTTCTGCAATCCGGGACTGAACTGTTATTCGTGTCCGGCGGCAGGATTTGCCTGCCCGATCGGGGCGCTGCAGGCGGTGAACGGCTCCATGGAATTTCAGTTCAGTTTCTATGTGGCTGGCGTGCTGCTGGCGTTCGGCGTGCTGCTCGGAAGGGCGGTCTGTGGGTGGCTCTGCCCGTTCGGACTGATCCAGGAGCTGATACACAGGATCCCGTCGCCGAAGCTAAAGTTAAAGAAAGTATTTCTGTATCTCAAATATCTGGTCCTTGTCGTGTTTGTCCTCGTGCTCCCGGTCACAGTGACCAATTATATGGGCATGGGAAAACCGGCTTTTTGCCAGTATATCTGTCCGGCGGGCACACTGCAGGGCGGGATCCCGCTGCTCAGTACGCACGAGGAGCTGCGGCGGACGATCGGCGCCCTTTTTTCGCTGAAAATGGCAATATTGATCCTGACGGTCGTGGGCTGCATCTTCATATATCGGTTTTTCTGCCGCACGCTCTGTCCGCTCGGGGCTATTTACGGCATCATGAACAAGGTCAGCCTGTGCCGTCTGGAAGTGGATAAAGACCGCTGCATAGACTGCGGCAAGTGCAAAAATATATGCAAGATGGAAGTCGATCCCGTCCGGGAACCGGATTCCGCCGAGTGCATCCGGTGCGGCGCGTGCGCGCACGCATGCCCGAAGCGCGCGATCTATGTAGGGATGACGGGACGTCGGACGAAAAGCCAGACAGAATGTCAACCGGAATCCGGTCGAAAATGAACTGACAGGACCGGGCGGCAGACTATCTCTGTCAGGCTGCCGGAAAAGCAGGGGCTGACAAAACAGGACAAAAAATGTCGGGACGACGAAGGATCCGTGTAGTATCATGGAATCACGGCGAAGGAGGCTGATGTGTATGGATTGGACAAAAGCGGTCAGGGATGCTGTTGATTTTATGGAAAAGCACATGACGGAGGAGATCACGATGGAGGATGTGGCAGCCCATGTCAATATGTCCCCGTTCTATTTTCACAAAGGGTTCAGTATCCTGTGCGGGTACTCCATGACGGAATACATCAGAAACCGCAGGCTGGCGCTTGCGGGGGAAGAGCTGCTCACCAGCGACATTACGGTCATGGAACTCGCGATGAAATACGGATATGATTCCCCGGACAGCTTCACCAAGGCATTCACCCGGTTCCACGGACATGCGCCGTCGACCGCGCGCAGGGACAGGACCATGCTCAAAGCTTTCGCACCGCTGAAATTATCAATCTCATTGAAAGGTGGTTGTGCGATGGATTACAGGATCACAAAAAAGGAAGCGTTTACAGTGCTGGCGGCGTCAAAAGAGTTTGACTACGAGAATGCAAAGCGGGATATCCCCGCATACTGGCAGGAGCACTATGCGTCGGGAAAGGGAAAATATGTCTGCGGCATGTTTGGCATCAACATCGATCCGCAGATGGGGAATGAGCGGTTTGAATACCTGATCGCGGATATCTACAACCCGTCTGTGGACGTTCCGGAGGGATATGTGGTGAGAACCATTCCGGCATTCACATGGGCGGTATTTCCGTGTAAGGGGGTGCTTTCGCAGACGATGCAGGATGTGAACACCAAGGTGTTCTCGGAATGGCTCCCGGCGCTGCAGGACTATGAGTTTGCGGCGGGGTACTGCGTTGAGATGTACGATGCGCCGGATCAGTATCCTGGCGGGACAGAGGACGAGAACTATTACGCGGAGATATGGATCCCGATCAGGAAGAAGGGCTGAGCGTCTGCCAGACATTTTGAAACGTACGTTCTATTTATGGCCATGGAAGCTCTTTTCAAACACGTTCTCATGTAACATGCTGTGTTGCATAGATGTCGAAAAAAGCATATGGCGGTTGGTGGATTTGTATGCGTCGTTATGACATAATATAAATGACCAATGGCCGTTGGATAATAATTAGGGCGGAGATGAAAAAATGAGTTTAGGAAATAATATCAGTTTCCTGCGTAAGCAGAAAAAACTGACCCAGGAACAACTGGCTGACCAGATGAGCGTTACCAGACAGACCGTGTCAAGATGGGAATCGGACGAAGTAGTTCCGGAGTTGGACAGACTTGTTGCGATGTGCGGGCTTTTTGCGTGTAAGCTTGATGCCCTCGTGAGAGAAGATCTGTCTGATCAGAGCGAGATCTATTCAGAGATACGGATTAAAAGGGTCGCGCCGTTTAAGATGGCGGGCTATGTGATCGTTTCTTCGAATCCGGAAAGCGATGCCATGGGTCATATGGACAGGTGGGCAGAAAACTGCGGCCTAAAGAAAGCGTGTCCGGATGTCAGGTTTATCGGATGGGATTTTCCTTTTGTGTCACAGGAGCAGCAGAATCGATTTGGACTTCACGGGTATGTGGCGGCATGTGTGATCCCGGATGATTTCAATACGGATTACCAGGGAGTAATGTCTCTGGAGAATCACGAAGCCGATTATGCTGTGATAACGATCAAGGAGCCATTCATTCAGCCGTTTGAGAGAATTCCCAACGCTTATAAGCTGATCATGGAATACCTGCAGGCGAACAATTTTGTGGAAAAGAAAAAGGAGAACGTCATCGGCTGTTTTGAATACGAGTATGAGAAAGACGGTGTCACATATATGGATGTGTTCATTCATGTGGATGGTGTGACAAAGGCGGATGCCTTTTCAATGTTTAGCTGATGATCTGCATGAAAATAACCGATGCATCCTGGCTTGCATCAGTTATTTTCCTGTTTTTGAGCAGTCGTTCAAAGGATATGTGGCATAAGAGGAAATCGGCAGTACAGAAATTGGTTGAATATCAGACAAAACAGGAGGAGGGATATACAGTGAAAAAGATCGAGTATATTAAGCAGCCCACTGAATATTTGTGTGGACAGGCGTGCGTTGCCATGCTTGCAGGCGTATCGGTAGAAGATGTCGTTGCTGTTATGGAGAATGATAAGGGTACGGGGAAAAAGGACATTGAGAAGGCACTGAGGCATTACGGAATAAGTCAGGCAAAGACGATGACAAAGGCAGATAACAATACTGTCTTGCCAAAAGTATGTATTCTCAAAGTTCTCCTGCCCAAATATGGTCATTGGATCCTGTACTATGATGGAAAATATTATGACCCGGAATTTGGTTTGACGGATACATTGTATCCCAAGGCAAGGATTCAGTATTACCTGAAGATCTTTATTGACGAGGAGTAGGGATATTCATAGATCCGGTCGGGAAGGCGTTAGAGCGTGTTTGAAAAATGCTTTCCGTCAGATGTACGTCACAGTTTGTGGGAGATTTGTGCCAAATGAAGGAGGCGTAGCGGGCTACGTCGACTGAATGTGGTGCAAATATCACGCAAAGTGGGGCGTATAGATGGCGGGAATGATTTTTGAAACACGCTCTAGAGCGTGTTTGCGGAATTGATGTTGTGGGGGAGGATAACAGATGGGAGCCTGGAATGACGGGAAATATTCGCATATTATTGGGTATGGTATCGGGCAGTACTATGAAAATACAAAGGCAGAACTTTCAAAATACCTAAAATTGGATTATCTTTTTGACAGGAAGTGGGAAGAGAGCGATAAGAAGGAATATGACGGTATTGCATTGGTTAGAAGAAGCGACTTGATCAAATTTCAAAACGCATTGGTAATTGTGTTTACAGGAAACACATGGATTTACCATTCGATTCAGAGTGATCTAAATGATTTGAAGGGGATTGACCATATTCATGTTGATGAAATAATCGGACGGAATATATGTTTGACTGGCAAAATGTTGAGGGAGGAATTTCCAGATGGAATATATGAGGATGGACGAAATAACAAGATATATTTTGACCGATCCCTTTCAGATAAACTGATGGTGTTATTTCAGGGAAGCAACAATGTTTTACATATTAGAAAAAATGTTCTGATAGAAAATCTACGTATTAGATTTGGCAATCATGGTATTTGCAGTATCGACGAAAATACAGAGATTATCGGGGCAGAATTTTATGTAGCTGATGCCAAGATACAGATAGGAAAAGACTGTCTGTTTGGGAACCAGGTCATATTGAGGACACATGATGCACACCATATTTTTGATATGGAAACACATCAGAGGATGAATCACTCGAAAGATATTGTTGTGGGAGATAATGTCTGGATTACCTCTCATGTAACACTTCTTGGTGGTGCTGGAATTGGTACAGGCTCAGTAGTAGGAACAAATGCAGTTACATCAAGCTCGTTTGGAAATCACGTGATAGTTGCGGGAGTTCCTGCGAAAATAATCAGAGAAAATATATGCTGGAGCAGAGATGATACAGAATACTTCAATAGAAGCTGTTTGGAGGAATGTGTATGGCAGAATGCTTTGAAATATTTATGATAAGTGCTAAATAGGTCGCTTATCGGTAAATCCTTCCGTGGATACAGTGTTTCGTTTTAATGCAGGGCGTGGTTGAAGATCCTCAGCATGTTCCGGACAGAATAAAAGGCAGAAACCATAACTGCCTCAGCTCTAGCTTTGCACTCCGGCGGCTATCTGACCAGGGAGGTCTGGAGTATGATTTTTCGGTAATGCAAAATCCCAAACAGCATGCCGTTTGTGCGCTCCCCTATACATGGCGCTTTATTTATTGCTATTGACTTCCTAACGGTGTTAGGATACAATATTACTAACACTATCTGGAACGGAGAATGGTTATGCCACGGCAAGGTCTTAATACTGAAACTGTTGTAAAAACAGCGGCATTATTGATTGAAGAAAACGGTTATGAGAGTTTAACTTTACATAAGCTGGCATCAAAACTAAATGTAAAACCCGCCTCTTTATATACGCATATCCAAGGAATTGATGAACTGTATGTATCGCTGGCTGATATGGCATTAAAGCAGTTAAGCAGCATGATGTTAGACGCTGCAAAGGGAAAGAAACGTGGAGACGCACTTCGGGCAGTAGCTGAGGCATATTGTGAGTATGTAAAACAAAACCCAGAAATGTATAGAATAATTATGAAAATTCCCCATAGTAATTCGGAAGAATTGATTAAAACAGGGCGGGCAGTCAAATCAATTTTATTTGATGTATTGTCACAATATACGAAAGAGAATGATAAAATTATTCTTTATTCGCGATACTATCACAGCATTTTACATGGATTTGTTTCACTGGATCAAACTGGATTTTTTGATGATGCACTTCCTGCAGAGACAAGTTTATCAAATATAATAAACAATTTTATTGAGCAACTTGAAAAAATTAGTCAATCCATGGGGAGGAATTAAAATGGATACTTTATCCTTTGAATGTAAGGGCATGAAAGGTGGGGAAAAATTCCCAAAAGTAAATACAGGAAGAGGTCAGGATATTTCGCCTGAATTTTTAATAAAGAATTTATCTCCATGCGCAAAAACACTCGCTATTATTCTTGAAGATATAAAGCATCCACTTTTTAAGAATTTTACACATTGGCTTATCTGGAATATCCCGGCTGGTAAAAAAATAGAGGGGGCAATTCCGGGCGGAAAAATTATTCCGAGTTTAGGAAATGCCAGACAAGGAATTGGTTATGGAGTATATAAGTACGCTGGCCCAAAACCGCCAAAGGGCAAACAGCATTTATATCGCTTTACTGTTTATGCTCTTGACTGTAAAATTGACTTAAGATTTCCGCATACAAAAAGCCATTTTATCAAAAAAGCAAAAGAGCACATCATTCAGCAAGGCAGTATTGTTGGCAAATTTGAGTAACACCAGTTGTCTACGATTCATAAGCAAAGAAAACTGTTCTATCAACAGGTTTTTATGAAGGAATGAAGTGGAAAGATAATTTTATGAAAGAGAATTAGTCAAAAATAACTGGAGCCTGCCAGAATTAAAAATTAGTTTTCTTCAATTGGTTGGTGGGAATAGAATTTTTCAAGAAATCGCAGGAGGCTTTGCGCGAGCTGGAACAAAAACTTTCCGAGATGACAGCGGCGAACGCTCTGAGTGAGGTTCAGAGAACATCGTACGAATCTGTTTTGGAGGAGTACAAAGGCAAATTGAAATCCTATAGTCATAAGGAGCAGCGGCCGTTCTGGTAGTTTCGGGGAATGCAGCCGGCAGATCATAATAGGATTGTGTCAAAAAAGTAGGAATATACTGCAAGAATTATATCGATCATAAGCGTACAATACAAGTAATACAACGGATTCAATACAAGTTCACACGCTTTTTCTTGTATTGACCGGTGTAGTATGGCCTGGTGCAGTCCGCGCCTGAAAAGGGCGGATTGCGGCGGCAGGCACGGACTGTATAGAAGGAGGAAGACTCATGGAGTATGCGGCGATCAGACATTTTGCAGATAAGAGGTATTGCTATGCGATAGAGAAGGGGCGTTTTCTCATCAGGCTCGAGATCAAGAGGGGCGATGCGGAGAGCGTGGTCCTGCATGTGCAGGACAAATATCTGCCGTTGAAGATCATGGACACACGGCAGGAGCATCTGATGCGGGTGGCGTGCTCAGACGATCACATTGATTATTATGAGGCAGAGCTGGATATGGATGTGGTCTGCCTCCGGTATTTTTTTGAGATAAAGGACACTGCGGGAAAGGTCACTTTCTACGGCAATCACAACTTTTTCGACGAGTGCATCACGGACATCGACAGGATGTTTGACTGTCCGCAGAATCTTCGGGAGGAGGAGCTGTTCGAGCTTCCGGAGTGGGCGAAGAACAAGGTTATCTACCAGATCTTTCCGTCCCGTTTTGCCACGGACAAGGAGGTTCCCGAGGAGGAGTGGTATCAGGCTCCGATCGGTCATCAGGCAGATCTGAAAGGTTCGCTGCGCGGGATCATCAATCATCTGGATCACATAAAAAATCTGGGCGTGGATGTGATCTACATGACGCCGGTATTCAGTTCTAGTTCCAGCCATAAGTACAATATTGACGACTATTATAAGATCGACCCGTCGTTTGGCACCAAGGCGGACTTGAAGGAGCTGACCGAAAAGGCGCATGCGCTCGGGATGTACGTCATTCTGGACGGCGTGTTCAACCACACGGGGGTGGATTTCTTTGCGTTTAAGGACGTGATGGAAAAGAAAGAGCAGTCGGACTATCTGGACTGGTATTATATCAGCGACTTTCCGCTGGTGATGGAGTGGGGGAAGAAGCCGAACTATAAGACGTTCAGCTATGCCCCGATGATGCCGAAGCTGAATCTGCAGAACAGGGAGACGGCGGATTTTGTCATCGATGTGGCATCGTACTGGATCCGGGAATGCGATATTGACGGGTGGCGCCTGGACGTCGCGGACGAGATCCACCACGCTTTCTGGAAGAGATTCCGCAGGGAGATCAAGGCGGTGAAGAAGGATGCACTGATCATCGGGGAGATCTGGCATTTTGCGGGGGACTTTCTGGAGGGCGACGAGTGGGACAGCATCATGAATTACCAGTTTTATCATGCGGTGATGGATCTGGTCGCCTCGGACCGTATGCGCGCCTCGTCGTTTGTCGGGAAACTGAATTTTATGAAAGGAAATCTGAACCGGAAACTGGAAGGGTATCTGTGGAATTTTATCGATACCCACGATACAGCAAGGTTTCTGCACAGCGTCCAGAACGATGTGAGAAAGCAGAAACTGGCGGCAGCGCTGCAGTTGCTGCTGCCCGGTATGCCGATGATCTATTACGGCGACGAGGTGGGGATGGACGGCGCCATGGATCCGGACTGCAGGCGCGGTATGCTCTGGGATCCGGACAGACAGGACAGGGAGCTGTTTGGTTACTATCAGACATTGATCCGGATCCGGCATGATCATCCTGCGTTGACGGAGGGAACGGTCGTGGAGCAGTACGCCGATGACGATACAGGATTAATTTATATAGAAAGAACGTTGAATGGACAGCATGTCATACTTGTCTTTCACACGCGGGAAGGCAGTGCGGGACTGCAGTCGTTACAGGGGATGAAAAACCTCGTGGGCGGCAGCGTGTTTACAGGAACGCTGGGAGACTATGAGACGGTGGTGCTTGTCAACGAAACTGCGTGATCTGCAGCGGTCACGACCTGGAAAAGTATCGTATCGGTATCTTGTAAAATATTTTTTTGAATTTTATAAAAAAATGAAAGGATTGCAGCCTTGCGCGCGTATTTATTATGAAACAGGAAATCAATCTGAATATATGCGCGGAATCGTGAGGAAATCTTCGCGTGTACATTCCTAAAACGGAGGTAATCAGCATGCGGAAAAATGTAACTAAAATAGCGGCGGTGATGGCTTTGACGGCGATCGTGGCAGGAAGCTCTTCGAGCGTGGCGTTTGCGCATCACGGGAGAGGACACAGGGTAGTGGTGCAGAATCCGCCGGTTGTCTGCTATGCGGACGGCAGCTGTGATGTCGACGGCGTGTGCCAGCTTGGTGTGGCGTGTGACGGGACGATTCATCACGCGTCAACGTATTATTACGGTGGAACGGGACACCACGGCGGTCATCATCACTGATCGGTCCCAATGCTGTCGATAAGGACAGCGGATCGTGTGTGCACAAGATACAGAGTCAGAAACCCTGTCAGCGATTGACGGGGTTTTTGAATGTGGCGAGAACATGTGACGGGTGCCCGGCGCGCGAGTGGGGAGTGGTGTTTCCAATGCTCGGCAGGCAGATGAGGGGGAAAACAATTGAAGAGCACAGAGGATGTGAACCGTGTCATGGAGGCTTACGCGGACATGGTGCGGAGGATTTGTTTCGTACATCTGAAGAACAGGCACGACACGGAGGATGTATTCCAGAATGTTTATATGAAATATTTGTTGTATGAAGGCTCTTTCGAGAGCATCGAACACGAGAAGGCATGGTTTGTGCGTGTGACCATCAACGCCTGCACGGACTGGCTCCGCGCCCTGTCGCGCAGAAAATGGGTTCCGCTCGAGGTGCTGGCGGAGGAGAGTGTGATGCCAGGCGATCCGTCAAAAGAAGTTTTGGAGGCTGTGCTGAGGCTTCCTGAAAAATACCGGGATGTGATCTATCTCTTTTATTATGAGGAGTACACGGCAGTGGAGATTGCGAAGATTCTAAAGAAAAAGGAGAACACGGTTTATACATGGCTTTCCAGGGCAAAAGATATCCTGCGTGAAAAGTTGGGAGGTGAATGGTCATGAGCAGTGCGAGGAACGAGATCCAGAAGGGGATGGAGAACATACGGGCGACGGAGGAGATGAAACGAAATACCCTGCATTATCTTGAGGCGCAGCGGGACAGGAAATACCGCGGCATTTTTCAGCGCATGCCATATAGGGCGTTGTGTTATGCCATGGCTGTCATCTGTATTTTCATACTGGCTGGGACGGGCGGCTACAGCGTGTACAGCAGACCGGTATCATACATCAGCATTGATGTCAATCCGTCCATCGAGCTTGCCGTGAACCGTTTTGACAGGGTTGTCTCTGCAACGGGCTACAATGCGGACGGCGAGGATATCCTGCAGCATGTCTCCCTGGAAAATATTTCGTATCTGCAGGCGATCGACCGGCTGCTCCAGGATGCCTATTACAGCCAGTTCCTGAACAGAGATTCCACGTTGGTGGTGACGGTGGTTTCGGAGCATTCGGATACAATGCTGGAACAGATCAACAGGAATGGCACGTTCCAGTCGTTGGACGCGAAGACTTACAGCAGCGATACTGCCTGTATGGAGGAGGCGCACCAGCATGAGATGTCCTTTGGGAAATACAGGGCGTTTCTGGAATTGTCGCAGTATGACGACAGCATTACTGTCGAGGACTGCCACGGGATGACGATGGGAGAGATCCAGAACAGGATCAGATCCTGCCAGGGGCATGGCGGCTCCAGGACGACGGAGCAACACTCCGACGGGCACTCCGGCAAACATGTCAGCAAAAGCTGACGGGTGCGCGGCGGGATATTTCATATTGTCTACCGCGCGAGAATGATGTATAGTATTATAGGAAAGAAAAGGGTTGTGGTTGTTAATGCTATATACAAGGGGAATGAGTACATTGAAAACGATATTGTTGATCGAGGACGACAGGGACTTAAATACCGGGTTGACATGCGACCTGGAGATGGAGCACTATAGGGTGCGCTCTGCATTTACGCTTGCGGACGGGCAGCGGATCCTGGACAGCGAGGCACCGGATCTGATTCTCTTAGACGGCAATCTGCCGGACGGGGACGGCTTTGCGTTCTGCAGGAAAGTCAGATCCCAATATGACATTCCTGTCATTTTTTTGACGGCGAGAGATATGGAGCAGGAGGAGATGCAGGGGTTTGACTGCGGGGCTGTCGATTATATCACAAAGCCGTTCAAGATGCCGATACTCCACAGGCGGCTGCAGGCTGCACTCCGCAAAACGGGCGCGCGGGAGGAGTGCAGTCTGTACGATGACGGGTATCTGCAGATCGACTTTGACCAGATGACTGCTGTGCGGGATAACGAACCGCTCACGATGACGCCGACCGAATTCAGGATCCTGCGGCTTTTGATTGCGAACGCGGACAAAGTCATGACCAAGCGCCTGCTGCTGGAAAAGATATGGGACAACAGCGGGAATTTTGTCGATGAGCACGCGGTGGCAGTGAACATCAACCGTCTGCGCAAGAAGATCGAGTCACAGGACCACGAGTACATCAGGACGCTGTACGGTGTGGGTTATCAGTGGAGAAACGGTTAGGGCAGGGAAATGGGACAAATGGGGGAAACGGGATAAGATGGAATGGATCGTGTTTGGAGGCGCGGCGCTGCTGTTTGCGGCGTCCGTGGCTGTTTTGCTGTATGTCAGAAAAGGGCTTGTGCAGTACACGACGCAGCTGATGTACAGTCTTGATGCCATACTTGCGGGGGAGGATGGGATCGACTTCCGGGAAGACAGGGAGATGTTGAACGGAAAACTGCAGGCGAAGCTGAACCAGCTCAATGAGGTGATCGAACAGCGGGCGGGGGAGAACCTCCGGCAGCGGGAGCTGCTAGAGGCGATCATCTCCGACATATCCCACCAGGTGAAGACACCGATCGCGAGCATACGGATGTATCACGACCTGCTGGGGAGAAAGGAACTCGGGAAGAGCAGGCGGGCAGAATTTCTCGGCGCGGTGGGGCATCAGGTCGACAAGCTGGAATTTTTCATGAAAAGCATGATCCGCATGTCCCGGCTCGAGACAGGGATCGTGCAGGTGCAGCCAAAACAGAATCCGGTCTATGAATTGATCGCACAGGCGGTGTGTGATGTGGCGCTGAAGGCTGAAAAGAAAAAAATAGATATCGTCATCGACGAAAGTGTCGAGTCATCGGAGTCAGACGGTGAAAAACTGAGCGCGTATTTTGATGCCCGGTGGACAGCCGAGGCGGTGTTCAATATCCTGGACAACAGTGTCAAGTATACGCAGGATGGGGGGAAGATCGTTATTTCTGCCAGAAAGACGGACTTTTTTGTGCGGATCGGGATCCGGGATAACGGCAGAGGTATCGCGGAGGCGAGGATCCCGCTGATCTTTAAGCGTTTTTACAGGGAACCGGAATCCGCCGACGTCGAGGGTGTCGGCATCGGTCTGTATCTGGCGCGTGAGATCGTGATGAATCAAAAGGGATTTATCGAGGTGCACTCCAGGGAGGGGGAGGGCACGGCAGTCTTTGTGAACCTGCCGGTGGAGATTTTTTGAACACGCTCTATGTGAGGATTATCTCAAAACTGTTATTATTTTGAGAACAGTTTGAGATAATCTTTTTTTATGCTTATGATAACAAAAAACATTAGAGTAGATCATATGGAAAGCAGGAGGGAAGATCATGAACTATATTTTGGAGACAAAGGATCTGAAAAAATATTATGGAAAGGGGCAAAACATCACAAAGGCGCTGGACGGCGTGAGCGTGGCGGTGGAGCAGGGGGAGTTTGTATCGATCATCGGGACGAGCGGCAGCGGGAAGTCGACGCTGCTCAACATGCTTGGCGGGCTGGATATACCGACCTCGGGCAGTGTGAAGATCCGCGGCAGGGAGATCGGGCAGATGAACGACGAGCAGCTGACGGTATTCCGCAGGCGGAACATCGGGTTTGTTTTTCAGAACTACAACCTGGTTCCGATCCTGAATGTTTATCAGAATATTGTGCTGCCGATCGAGCTTGACGGCAACAAAGTGGATAAGGCGTATGTGAACAAGATCATTCAGACACTGCACCTGGAGGGAAAGCTTGACAACCTGCCGAACAATCTCTCGGGCGGACAGCAGCAGCGCGTGGCGATCGCGCGGGCGCTGGCGAGCAAACCAGCGATCATGCTTGCCGACGAACCGACGGGAAATCTGGATTCCAGGACGTCACTGGAAGTGATGCAGCTGCTGCGGATGACCAGCACGGAGTTTGGGCAGACATTGCTCATGATCACGCACAATCCCGAGATCGCGCAGATCGCGGACAGGATGATCCACATTGAGGACGGAAAGATCACAAAATAGGGGGGAGTGGGTGAGATGAGATTGTTGGAGAACAATAACCGGAAATTTATCAGAACACTGTCCGACAGTTGTCTGAGAGCAAACAGAGGGAGGAACGCGATCGCGATATTGGCAGTAGCACTGACAGCGGTCCTGTTCATGGCGCTGACGACCGTGCTCGAGGGAACGCGGATCTCGATGAAAAACCAGATGTTCCGCGGGGCGGGGAGTCAGTTTATGGTATCGATAAAAAATCTGACACAGGCGGAGGCAGAGCAGCTTCTTTCCGATCCGGCGTTTACCACTGTGGGGATCGAGCAGTATGTGTCCATGGCTGTGACCCCTGCGCTGAGCAATGTCAATGCAGTTGTTGGCTGGGTGGATGATGCCATGATGGAGAACAGTTTTATGCAGCTGCAGACAGGGCACTATCCTGAAACGGCGGATGAGATCGCCTGTGATACAGAGGTTCTGAGATTGTTGGGGCTGCCTGCCGACATACCCGGAAGCACATTTGTGCTGGAGTACACAGCCGGCGATGCGTTTATGAAAAAGGAAATGACAGTCTGCGGTATCTGGGAGGGCAAAAAATATGAGCAGTCTGCCTCTCTGCTGGTCGCAAAATCTTTCGTGGAGGAAGTGCTGGCAAATTATACAGGAGAGTATGAAGCGCTTCGTGAGACATGCTACAATGTCCGCGGCAGCTTTGCAAGTGACAGGAATATTTCAATGCAGCTTGACAGAATGGTTGAAAAACTGGGATATGATCCCCTGGCGGAGCGCGGGGAGGAAGGGTTTCTGGTACATCATGTGAGTTCGGCGTATACGAGCGGGATCACGGGAAACGAAACAGCGGCATACATTGCGGAAGGGCTTGGCGCGGTATTGATCCTGATAGCGGGTTATCTGATCATCTATAACATTTTCAAGATCTCGATCGAGAAGGATATCCGTCTCTACGGCCAGCTCAAGACTATCGGCGCTTCGCCGCGGCAGATCCGTTACATGGTGATCCGGCAGGGAACCGTGCTGTCAGCGGTGGGAATTCCCGCAGGGCTGCTGCTTGGCTGGCTGTTGGGAAACATGCTGCTGCCGCTTGTGATGACAAATATGATCATGGGTGAGTCGGCGTTTATTGTGCCGCCTGTTTGGGTGTGGGTGCTGTCTGGGCTGTTTACATGGATCACAGTGCGCATCAGCTGCGGGAGACCGGGCAGGATCGCGGGAAAGATCTCTCCGGTCGAGGCATTGAAATACCACGGGGCACAGGGCACCGCAAAGACGCACAAGCGCGGCATGGATTCCAGCCACCGGATCATGTCGATGGCGCTTGGGAATCTGAGCAGGAACAGGGGAAAGACGGTGCTGGTGGTGCTGTCCATCTCGTTCAGCGCAGTGCTGCTCAACAGTGTGCTGAACTATGCCTGGAGCATGGATGAAGAAACGTTTATCCGCAGGGATAATATCACCGATTTTGATGTGCGCAGCGCAGACTTTTACAAATATATGATAGATAATTATACAAAAGTCGTGCCGGAGCAGGTCGTGGCGACACTGAGAAATATTGAGGGAGTGGGGGAGTTTGGGCTGGTCTACTGCAATATGCTGCCGGAAGAACAGCGCACTTCTGAACTGGAGGAGCAGGCAAAGATAAAGAGCATCAATGGACAAAGAGACCTGCAGAGTGACATGAGTTTCATTGAGGACAGCATGATCTACGGACTTGACGCGTATGCACTGTCGCTGGGACAGGTGATCGAAGGCAGCGTGGATTATGAAAAACTTTGCAGCGGAAACTACATCGTGATGGTGGGACATCTCGATGACCGGGGTGCGTATGTCTATAATGCGCAGTGTTATCATGCGGGTGACGTGATTGCGGCTGAGATCGGCGGGGACATTCAGGAGTATACCGTGCTGGCGGTGGTGGGTATGCCAGGCGCCACACTGCAGAGCTACAGCCGTGGAAGCTATGAGGCGATCGGTTTTGCGGAGCCGGTCTTTCGGGAAAAGTTCCCGCACATGCAGCAGCCGATCCACTGTCTGTTCAATGCGGCGGATGGGATGTTCGACCAGATCAATGCGCAGGTCGGCGCGATCGCACAGTATAGCGGATTGTCCGCGCAGACAAGACTGACCGCGGAAGAGGAATTCCAGGAATTCCAGGATATGTACAGGATGGTCGGCTTGGTGAGTTCGCTGATCCTGGGAGGGATCGGTATACTGAATCTGATCAATATGATCCTGACCAGCGTGATCGCAAGGCAGAAGGAGTTTGCGTCCATGCGCAGCATCGGCATGACACAGAGACAGCTGCAAAGGATGGTCGTCTACGAGGGAATCTGCTATGCGGTTCTTGCAGGTGTGGTTGGGATCGCTCTCAGTGCAGTGCTGTCGCTCACGCTGGTACAGGTGATGGCGGAAAGTAAGTGGTATATGAAGTACACATTCACGATCGTCCCGGCAGTCCTGACCTCTGTCGTATGTCTGCTGCTGGCAGTGTGCATCTCGGCGATGACAGACAAAGTATGGAATCAGGGCAGCATTGTCGAGCAGCTGCGGGAGGCGGAGTAAGGAACGAAAGTTCCTTACTTTTCGTCTTTGTCAAAAAATTATCCTGGTCAGACGGTGATCTCGATCTGATTGCCCTCGATCCCTACGATGCAGCTCTCATAATAGCCGTCACCTGTGGTTCTCGGACCACTGATCACTTCATAGCCGTCGGATTCCAGGCGCTGTGTGAGCGCGTCGACCTGCTCTTTGCTTCCCGTGCTGAATGCGATATGGGCATAGCCTGTTCTGGACAATCCTTTGTCAGCGTCGTCCATTTCGGGCTTTGTCATGATTTCAAGCCTTGCGCCGTCTTCAAAACAGATAAAATAAGAGCGAAAGCCTGTTTTCACGTTGTGGTAGCCATCGTTTGATATGCCCCCGAGATAGTTCACAAAAAAATCCCGGGTCTTTTCCAGGTCATTCACGTACATTGCGGTATGTTCGATCTTCATGTCCTATGTTCCTTCTTTCTGGATCGTAATTATTGAATGGTAAGTATCATTCACTGCCTGAAATGATGCATTGTATTCCTATCTGCTGAGTATATCACAAAATGGCAGAAGATGAAATCCCTGCACTTGTTAAATCCTGTCTTTTCACATATAATAAAGGCATGGGGGTGTGCTTATGGGATTTTATCTAAATCCGGGAAACAAAGGCTTCTGGGAATCCGTCCGCTCCAAAATCTATGTCGACAAGACGGATCTGATCGCATGTACGAACGAGCTGATCAACACGGAGCAGAAATACATCTGCGTCAGCAGACCGCGGCGGTTTGGAAAATCCATGGCGCTGAAAATGCTTGCTGCGTACTACAGCCGTGGGTGTGATTCCGCGGATCTGTTCAGAGGATGCAGGATAAAAAGAAAAAAGACGTTTCAGATGCATCTGAACGGGTATGATGTGATCTGTCTGAATATACAGCAGTTTCTGATCGAAGCGGGAGAGCAGGAGATAACGGAATATCTGAGACAGGAAGTGGTGGAGGAGCTCTGTGAGGAGTACGGGGAGATCATTAAGAGACAGGATATCGGGCTTGCCGCGGCACTGCGGAAAATCTATGTCAGGACGGGCAGACAGTTTGTAGTTCTGCTTGATGAATGGGATTGTGTGATGCGTGAGCAGCAGGAGTCGGAAGTGTTGCAGAAGCAGTATCTTGATTTCCTGCGGAATCTTCTGAAAGACCAGCCGTATATTGCACTTGCGTACATGACAGGGATCCTTCCTGTAAAAAAATATGGACAACATTCTGCGTTAAATATGTTTTGGGAGTATTCTATGACAGATCAGAAGGGGCTGGAGGAGTACACCGGATTCACGGAGGATGAGGTTAAAGCGTTGTGCAGAAAATACGACATGGATTTTATTGAGGCGAGCAACTGGTATGATGGGTATATGTTCAGAAAGTATCAGCATATCTACAATCCGCAATCTATTGTGGAGGCGATGAGCTGCCAGAGATTTTCCAGTTATTGGACTTCCACGGAGACGTATGATGCACTGAAAGCTTATATTGATATGGATTTCAATGGACTGCGGTCGGATATCGTGAAAATGCTTGGCGGTGATCGGGTAAAAGTAAATACGCGGAGTTTTCAGAATGATATGCGCAATTTTGAAGTGAAGGATGATGTGCTTACCTTGCTGATCCATTTGGGTTATCTTGGCTATGACGCTGGGACAGAGGAGGCATTTATACCGAATAAGGAGGTCATCATGGAGTTCGAGAACGCCATGAGCGTCGGCGGCTGGGGAGAGGTCATGCATGTGCTGCGGACCTCGGAGAAACTCTTGGAAGATACGTTAAACGGTCACGCAGACCGCGTCGCCGAAGGTCTGGACAGAACACATTCGGAGGTTGCGTCGATACTGACTTATAATGATGAGAACTCATTGGGGTGTGCGATCGGGCTGGCATACTACAGCGCAAGAAGGGATTATAAGCTGGTGAGGGAGTTTCCTGCGGGAAGGGGCTTTGCAGATGTCGTCTTTCTGCCGTTGCCGCATACGGATAAGCCCGCAATAGTGATCGAACTCAAATATGACAAGTCTGTCAGCGCCGCGATACAGCAGATCAAGGACAGGCAGTACACGCAGGCACTTGAGGGCTATGCAGGTGAGATCCTGCTTGTCGGGGTGAACTATGACAAGAATGATCCGAATAAGCCGAATAAGCCGCACAGCTGTGAGATAGAGAAGTGTGAGATAGGCAATTGCGAGATAGAGGACTGAGAGATGGAGAAGTGTGAGATAGGGAATTACGAGATAGAGAGGTTAGTAAAACAGTGTGATGAGGGCTGACCGATATGGGAGCAAAATCGTCAAAGAACAAATGGAGGCGCAATGAAAGAGGAGTTTATTTTATTTCAGGAGAATAAGACAGCAAAGGTTATTTAAGACGAGATGGGCATCGTTGTGGGGACGTCCCACTGTGACATGCTGCTGCGGAGCAACCAGAATGAGTGGAAGCCGTGGCTCGGGCAAAAGGGGTATCGAGATATCAAGTACGATTATTCGATCCCGGGACACAACAGGGATGTGATCCGGGAATATTGGACGGAGAGTGTGGAGATGAATCGTAGCTACGAGGTATGCTATACGGTCGGCATGCGCGGGATCCATGACACCGGGTTCGTGACGGAGATGATCGACAGGGATCCCCTTTTGACCGGTGAGGAGAAGACGGCAAAAAAGGTCGCGCTGCTTGAGGAGGTCATCGCTGACCAGAGGGAGATATTGCGGGACGTACTCGGCGAGAAGAAAGGGAATGATGCGCCGCAGACTTTTATTCCATACAAGGAAGTGCTGGATCTGCACGACAAGGGGCTGGCGATACCGGAGGACGTGACGCTGATCTGGGTGGATGACAACTTTGGGTATATGCGCCGCTACCCGAATGATGGAGAGCGGAAAAGAAAAGGCGGGCACGGGCTGTATTATCACGCATCTTACTGGGCGGCGCCAGGCATGAGTTACCTGTTTTTCAATTCGATCCCGCTGGCACAGACAGGAAACGAGTTAAAGAAATGCTGGGAGTCGGGCGTTCGCAGGATGTGGGTGCTGAATGTGGGAGCGCTGAAACCCAATGAGCTGGACACGGAATTTTTCCTGCGCTATGGCTGGGAAGCAGGCAGGGCGGACGGCAGTACAAAGAATGCGGATTCTTTTGTGTGCGACTGGATGAACCGCAATTTTTCCGGCGGTCACGGAAGTGAGGTGTCGGAATTATACAATGGGTTTGCCCAGCTGACAAATGTCTGCAAGCTAGAGCACATGCAGTCGGGCAAATTATCACAGACAGCATACGGGGATGAGGGCTGGTGGAGGCTGAACCGGTTGAGGGCGGTCTTTGACCGCGCCAATGCGATTGCGCTCTCGCTTCCGAGGGAGGAGCAGGACGCCTTTTTCCAGATGATATTGATGAAAGTTCATGCGGCATGGTATATCAATGCTTCGTTTTACTGTGCGGACAGGAGCAGGCTGTGCTACGAGCGCGGTGCGATGCAGGCGGCGGATGCGTATGTGGACTTTTCCAGGGAGATGGATGACCGGAAACGGCGGATGCTGTATCGCTACAACCATGAGATCTGTGGCGGAAAATGGGAGGGGATCCTGACGCCTGAAAGTTTTTCTCCGCCGCCGACAGTGCTGTACCCCGCTGGAAAGCCGGCGCTGCGCATTGCAGAGCCTGGGCTTCTGGCAGTGGCGCCCGAGGGTGAGGTCGAGTTCTGGGCATATGGGCAGCGGGAAAAGCTTGTGGACATCTACAATCAGGGATATGGCAGTGTTCGTTATGAGCTGGTTCTGCCGGCGTGGCTGGAAGCGGACAAGGAAAAAGGATTCGTGCAGGCGGAGGAGAGAGTCCGGGTCAGAATCAAAAGCGGGTGTGAACCGGCTGTGTTTGCGGAGGGAAGATGTGACGAACTGCTGGTCAGGGGAGCTTTTGGCGAGGAGATAAGGATCGCTGTGAGCGCGAGAAAAAATGAGATGGAAGTTCCCTGCGGGCAGGACTGCTTCATGGAGGCGGACGGATGTATATCCATACCTGCTGACAGGTATCTGCGCGCAGCAGATACACCGGATGGAAGATGGCGGGTCATACCCGGTTTGGGAAGGTGCTGCGGCGGTGCTGTGGAGGCGTTTGTTGCCGGCGAGCCTTCTGACAAGGGAGCGGTCAGGGAAATGCCCTGTCTGGAATATCCGTTTTGTGTGCAGAGCCACGGCACATTTCTGCTGGAGATCTATCGTTTCCTGACAATGAATCCCACTGGGCGCATACGGTTTGCGGTGGGCGTGGACAACGATCCGCCCGTCGTTGTGGAATCGGATATCACGGACGAGTGGAGAGGCGGATGGGACGAAGCTGTCATGAACGACGGGGAAAAGCTTTGTCTGTGGCTGCCGTATCTCGTGAGCGGGTATCATGTTCTGAAAGTGTATGCAGTCGACCGGTATGTGACATTGACCAAGATGGTCATATACACGCAGGACAAAAAGCCGTCCAATATCGGACCGCGTGTGCGCTCCACGGATGAGCAGATTGAGGAGATATATGACAGCAGGGCGCTTTTTCAGATCCAGGAGAGCGAGGCGGCAATATATCAGTCAACGCCGGAGGCGGTTCCGCTGTTACCGGTATTGTATGCGGACACATCGTTCTGGAAAACGGACCGGCTGTATGTCAGGAGCGACGAGGTACAGCAGGCGCGGCTTGGAAAGGCTAAATATCTGGCGGACGCGAAGGGATACAAGAATGTGTTTGACCTGTTCGGGGAGGGATATTTTGCGGCACAGGGCGGCAGGATCGCGATAGGGGCGGAGTATGCGCTTGAAAATTCTCCGTATGCCTATCTGACACCGGGATTGTGCGACAACAATATCCTGTGGACGCACACACAGTCCGAAACGGACGGGCGGACCGGTATGGCTATGATGATCGAGGGCAAAAATCTGTTCTGGGAGAGGGCGGAACAGGCGCCGGCGATGCACTATAAGATCTGTGTCGAAAAGGCGGGCAGGTATCATGTCTGGCTGCTTGTGAAGTTTGAGGATCATAAAAGCGATGCCTGCCGTCTGGCGCTTGACGGCAGGATGCAGCATATCAGCGAGCAGTTTTCCGCAAACGGAATGTTCACCTACAGCATGAAGCAGCGATGGAACTGGCAGGCGTTTTCCGATATGGAACTTACGCCGGGGGTACATACTTTTTCCGTCTATGGGAAGAAGTCTGGTCTCAGGATAGACCGGATCTATATCACGGACGGGGAGGAGCTGCCTCCGATCGATGCCGATTGGGAGGAGAGTGCCAGGACGATATATTGCAATTGATACCGGAAAAACAGTGATGTGTTCTCGGGCAGGGAAAACGCGGCAACTTTCTGAAACGGTATCTTACGTGGCAAAGACCGAGAGCAGGGATCGTTTAAATTTCCGCATCATAGTATTGCGCCTGCGCCTGCCACAGTCTGTAGTACATTCCGGACCGGTCGCGCACCAGCACATCGTGACTGCCGCGCTGGATCAGTTTTCCTTCATGAAAAACGGCGATATCATCGCAGAAGCGGCAGGAGGAGAGCCGGTGGGAGATGAACAGGGTCGACTTTTCCCGTGTCATTTGGTTCATGCTGTCATAGACCTCGAACTCCGCAACCGGATCGAGCGCCGCCGTGGGCTCGTCGAGGATCACGAAGGGCGCATCTTTATATAAAGCCCTCGCCAGCGCGATCTTCTGTGCCTCCCCGCCGGAGATGTCGATGCCCTGCGCATCAAAATCTTTATACAGTGTCGTCGAAAGTCCCTGCGGCAGCTTGTCGAGGCGCGTTCCGAAACCGGCATCGCGCAGGCACTGTTCGGCGCTGTGCATATCGACATTCATGCTGCCCGCAACATTTTGCCCCAGCCCAAATGAGAGCAGCCTGAAATCCTGAAACACAACAGAGAACAATTTCATATATGCCTGATGATCATATTTTCGTATGTCAGTTCCGTTCAGCAGGATCACGCCCTCGGTCGGATCATACAGACGGCACAGCAGTTTGATAAAAGTGGTCTTTCCGCTTCCGTTCGTACCCACAACAGCAAGCCTCTGTCCTGCGCGGAACGTCATCGATACATTGCGCAGCGCGTACTCCTCCTGATTAGGATAGCTATGATCAGGATATCTATAAGAAACATTGCGAAATTCGAATTCGTACTCCTTCGTCGGTACACTCAGATCTCCCTGTGTCATTTTGTTCGGTATATCTAAAAATTCAAACACGGTGCGCAGAAAAGCGGTATTGTTTTTCAGATCGCCCAACGCCTTGATCAGCGTGGACAGTCCGCCGGATAATGCGATCAGGGCGCTCACATACTGTACGATAGAACCAACACCGAAAGCGCCTCCCAGCGCTTTCAGGCAGACATAGATATATGCTGCTCCCACAAACAGCTGTGACACAGCCCCGGACAGCGCCTGGTATGCCCCCATAGGTCCCCTTGCCGCCCTTGGCAGCTTTGCGGTGGGAACAAAGGGATTGTATCTTTTCAGATGGTTTCGGCTCAGGATATCCTGGCGGTAGATCCGCACATCCAGTGCTTTTGAGCGGTCATTTCCGAGACTGCCGAGCCAGAAGCCAAAGAGCCGGTTGCCCAACTGGTTTTCATCTGCATATGTTACCCAGTATGAACCGGATCTGACAGCCAGCAGGGGGGCGGCAAGTGTGACGCCGAGCATGATCACAGCCATGAGCAGGACAAAAACGGGGTGGTTGAGTATCGTCAAAAATCCGGTATCTGCTGTGACTGGCAGTATAAACAGCGACGCGGTCAATACAATCGCACTGATCATGGACAGGACTGACCGGATGACGGCATCAAGACATTCGATCAGTTTGTACAGCCCCCAGCCTCCCGAATCTGTATTCTGCCATATCCTGGAACGGAGTTCCTGCACATGGCAGTCTTCCACATCTGCAAAATCCATTGACAGCAGCTTTTTTGCAAACACTTTGTTCTGGATATGCCAGAGGCAGGCTGTCTGCACATTCTTCCATCGGGTCAGTCCTGCGCAGAGCAGTGAAAGTACGGCGGAGGTGCTTGTCAGAGCCAGCGCGTACGCGGTGAGTGTCTGTGGATCGCGCCCTCCGGCGATCTCGTCGATCAGGCGCGCCAACAGCCAGATCTCCACATAAGGTGTCAGGGCGTTGAGGATCCCGCAGATCAGCACGGATATCATCAGCCTGGGATTTTCCTGCCACCAGATCTTAAATCCGCGCAGGGTGAGCTGCACGGTCTTGGTCCATTTCTTCATTGTATATGCCTCCGTATAAGCCTTTTTCCCGGTAATATCTGCTCTGGATCTCAAATAGCTCTGCATAAGCACCATTTCGGGCGATCAATTCGTCGTGTGTGCCCTTCTCCGCAATACGTCCCTCAGCGATCAGTATGATGCGGTCGCAAAATCTGGTCGAGGCAAGGCGGTGGGAGATGTAAACAGCCATTCTGCCGTCGGTGAGTTCATTGTATTTATCGTATAGTTCACTCTCGGCGATCGGATCGAGCGCTGAGGTTGGTTCGTCCAAAATGATGATCGGGGCGTTTTTGTACAGAGCCCGTGCCAGCATCAGCCGCTGCAGTTCTCCGCCGGACAGATGGATCCCATCGTCAAATACTTTTCCGATGTGCGTCGCCACCCCGCGGGGCAGCCTGGCGATCTTCTCTGCAAGTCCAGCCTGGCTGATACACCGCATCATCCGTTCTGCGTCGATCGCTTTGTCGGTCTGCGTGATGTTTTCAGCGATCGTCACATCGAGAACCGAAAAATCCTGGAAGACTGCCGAAAAAAGCCGATAATAATCCCGTCTGTTGAACGTCCGTATGTCGGTATTGTTTAACAGCACTTTTCCTTCCGTGGGATCCAGAAAGCCGCATATGAGTTTGATGAGTGTTGTTTTGCCGGCACCGTTTTGCCCGACGATTGCCAGCTTTTCGCCCGGTTTGATCGTCAGATCGATATGGGAGAGCGTGTCCTTCTCCGCCTCCGGGTAGCGGAAGGAGACGTCCTGCAGTTCGATCTGATACGGAATGCCCGGGTCGGGTGTTATGGAGAGCCCTTCCTCCATCTGAAAGGTTTCATGATGATCCAAAAACTCCCGGACCGCACAGAGGTCAAGGCTCTGCCTTTGGAGGAGTGCGAGGTCGGACAGGATCTTGCCGATGCCGCTGGTAAAAACATTCACGGTATTGAAGTACAGCACAAACTGCGCGGCTGACAGCTCTCCGCGCAGCACTGCCTGGATCAGAAAAAGATAGACAATGCCGTTGCGCATCAATGCAAGCAGTGTGTCCGCGATGTTGCCCCAGATATAGACGCGCTCCCCGCGGGCGGCAAAGCTTTGGGACAGACGCAGCATGCTGTTGTAGACGCCCTCGATCCAATCGCGCATTTCAAAGATGCGGACATCTTTTGCCAGGGTGTGATCCCTGGATTTTTCGCTGAGATGATTCATGCGTCTGGAATAGTCCGACTCCTCATCCCGATGACGATACCCCCAGCCATTCAGCGCATTGTTCACCCAAAAGCTGACAATGGTCGTGGCGCAAACGGCTGTGATCATCAGCGGATCCAGTGTTGCGAGCAGCGAGAGGAAGATCACAAATTCAACGGTGTTCTGCAGCAGATCCATCAGTGTTGTCCAGACAGCTTCAGTGGCAGCCGAGCCGCTGGTGACGAGCATAGAAGCCTTGTCCATTTTCCGGCGGACATGCGGATCTTCTATATCGGGATAGGACATGGTGAGCGCCTTGTTCTGGATCATGGCGCCAATGCCAAGGCGGATTTCAATGCGCCCAAACTGTGCGCATGCTGCAAGGTAGGATGACGATGCGTTGAGCAGGATCAATGCGCATGTAAAAAAGAGTATGATCGCAGACAGTTCTGCGATGGACACGTCCGCCCCGACAGCTTCGAGTATGGATGGCACGACAAAAAGCTGTGTGAGGCTGAGCAAGATCGCGGCAGCAGCCATAGCCGGCACGAACACAATGACACTGCGGCGCTCTCTCCACGCGAGTGATATTATGAATGCGATGTTCTGGACTGAACTGTAGGCAGGCTTTTCCTTTCGAGGTCTGGCAGTATTCATGTTCATTCATTCCTTTCGTTTTATGCACGCGCCGACGCAGATGATATATATGCGCTGATGGCGTTTCCAAAGATCGAATTTTCGGGCGGACAGATGGTGATGTCCGCTGTTTGTATTTAGTTTATAGAGTATATCCCAAATGCTCAATACACCGAACACTTCGGTAAAATTCTGTGTACAAAGTTATCCTATATAAATGACTTCTTGATCGAAATTGCAAAAGAGCCGCGGTGTAGAATATATGCGCTGTTGGTTGGAAGGAGGGGTAAATTTTCCTGAAAATCGTGAATTTGAGGGTAGGGCGCTATTGGAATTGGCGAGGAGACAGCCAGGGAAAATATGGGGTTGTTTCTTTGCTGATATTGTCATTCATATAGGGCGAAAATTGATTGTTTATCGATTGAAAAAATAGTTTTGGACAATTCTGTCTCTTGTTGGATATTCTAAAAAGTGATAAGATAGTACAAAATATTTTTGTGGAAATGACAAGAATAGTAATATTATAAGATATTTAGATAGATGTTGAGTATGGTATTGAGCAAAAATGATTGATAATCATGTATTATTGTTTAAAAATTGCTGGTAAGTGGGGTTGTTAAAATGAATGAAATATTTATTAGTTGGTCAAAAGCAAAAAGTGGAGAACTGGCAAAGAATACTAAAAATATTTTAGAAACTTTAATGCCTAGTACGGAAATCTTTATGTCAGAGGAAGATATACATGCAGGAGAACATGTTCAAAACAAAATTATCCAACATATCGAACAATGTGATACTTTAATACTTTGTTTTACATCTGAAAATAAAAAATCACCTTGGTTGTTATATGAAGCTGGATATGCTAGCGGACTTCATAAACGTGTTATTCCTTTTTTGTTTGATAAAGATACATTGTGGCATTCATGGATAGATAATCCTATGAATATAGCAAGAGAAATCGATGTTTACAAAGACAGTTTCACAATCGATTTTCTTGAAGCATTTTCTTTGAAGAAAACATCTTTTACAGGTTCTCTCATCGATTCATTCAAGGATAGAATAAATGAAACAAAAGAAAAATACCGCCAAATTGATATTCAATGCGAAGATCTTATTGAAAAGCTAATTACAATTGATAAGTTTACAATAAATAGTCCTTTTTATCGAGATAAAGTAGCATATTTTCTGTCCGGATTTGAAACTTTTGAATTGTGGAAGGCAATAATACAATCATTTTTATATACTGGTAAATATTTATGGATATATGGACGAAAAAATATGAAACTTTTTGGTGGTAACTTTAATGAATTATTTGATTATTTAGACAAAAAATCTGTCCAGCCTAATATGGATGGAATAGATTTTAGAATTCTATTCTTGGATCCTTCTGCTGAAGAGGTTCATTTTGCCCATAAAGACCAGGATATATTTGAACTTGAATTGCGTACAACAATTTCTCGCGCCAAGAAGACAGTTGGCTCGAATAAAGTATTACAGAAATGTTTTAGAATGTATTCTAACCGACGTGAAGAAATTATAATAAGGGTAGATAATTGTATTATTTATGCAAAACCGCATTTTGATATAAATGGTATGCCTAATATCATGACCAATAATAAATTTGAAGTATTTAGCGCATCTTCTGATAAAGGAAAAAAATGCATAGAAAAATATTGTGCTGTTTGGGAATCAGCTATCAATATGTTTTAGTTTATCCATATAAAGAAGTCAAAATTGTATCTATTCTCAGAACAGTATTTTCAATCGAAAGGTTACTTACATTAATTGAGTATAACCTACACAACTTTTCAGGGATTCGCTGAATACTATTTTGCAATTCAACATTTGTTTCATATAAAACAGGAACACATTCGTATGTATATTTCTGAGGGTCTCTATTTTTTAGGCGTTTCCATAACGCTTCTTCTGAGTCTACATACAAAATAATATATAGAACGTTAGGAAATGATGTATGTGCATATAATTCTTCTGGAATTATATGCACACCATTTATTATTGATGGAATTTGTTTTCGTTGCTGACGTTTGACTATATTTATAATGGAATTTTTCATAATATGACATTGTTGCATAGCCATTTCATAACTTAAAAAAATTTCATGTGGGTAAATTTCATCACATTGAGATATGCCAACTTCGGTTAGATAACTTTCATATCCTCTTAAAATTTCTCGTATTATGTCCGTTTCTTCAACAAGCCTAAATTCTTTATGAGTATTAAGGAGTTCATTGGAAATTGTAGTTTTTCCAACACCAGGAACACCTGAAATAAAAATTATTAAGTCTTGTGGTAATATATATTCCCTATCCATTAGTACCTCTTTACATTCAATATTCTATCCATTATTTTAGTAGTTATAAAATCAGTCAGATAAACATAGTGTTCGATAATACATGATTATCAATCATCTAACAGTTATAAAGGCACCAATCCAAATGGTTTATTCCATTCGGAATGATGCCGTTTCATTTATATCTGAAAATCTTTCCTCGGATGCTTCGTAGTGAGGATATCCCTCTGCTTAGACATTGCAACATGCGTATAAATTTCTGTAATATTGATCGAACTATGTCCCAATATTTCCTGGATATACCGGATATCGACATCAGCCTCCAACAGGCTTGTGGCAAAGGTATGGCGGAACATATGTGGAGTGATATGCAGGTCAATCGCCGCAAGCGACGTGTACCTGTTGATCATTCTGCGGACAGCCTGATCCGACAGCTCTTTACCATTCTGATTTGCGAAAAAGTGCCCGCAGCTTTGTATTTCCGTCCGGAAATCCGTTTTATACCGCTCCAGAATACTGACAACATCATCATTTCCAATCTGCACCTTCCGTTCTTTAGAACCCTTTCCATAGATTAAGATCGTTCGGTCATACAGATTTACACTTTCCACATTCAGGGAACAGAGCTCAGAAATCCGCATTCCAGTAGCAAATAGCAGTTCTATCACGGCGGCATCTCTCAAGGCATTGCGTTTCTTATAAGCTGTTTTGGCATCTGACAGTTGTTTGTAGATGATGGACAAAAATGTTTCGATCGTATGGAGCGGGATCGTTTTAGGCAGGAGCACAGGTTCACGAAATTTCACTTGTATTTTACTAAAAGGATTTCGTTCGATCAGATCCCTGTATTCGAAGTAGTGAAAAAGGGCTTTTAAGGAAGCGATTTTTCTTTTTACTGTCCTGGGCTTGTATTTCTGGTGAAGCCCGATAATGAAATCTTCCAGCAGTTTTGGAGAAATTTCCAAAATATCAGCTGGCTGGACATGGCTGCAAAACTGGGACAGGTCAATTCTGTACGCCCGCAGTGTTTTTGCATCCAGCCTCTTTTGATTCTGACAGTAGCCCAGGTAGTTGGTTACATGTGTCTGTAAATCATTCATGATCAAAATCTCCTTATCGTTTGTATTTCAAGATATATCCTACATGGATTTTGACAGAAATGCACCTGTCAAATAAAGACATGCCATTTTCCAGACTATGATAGCTATATTAACGAGTATATCGGAGAAACGAAAGTCTCAGACGATTGCTGGGAGAAATATATTCCTTTCAGACAGAAGCTTTTCACCAAAGGGCAATATTCAAATACTTGCTGACTGTGTTTTGCGCGGGACTGCGAATAATAAGAGGCTGCATTTCTGCAGCCTCTCACGGTCATTTCTGGTATATTATTTTGCGGATCGCATAAACAGTTTTCTGCTCGCGTTAACGGATAGTGAGATTATATCATATCCTGAAATCTTTTTTCAATAGATGATCCCAACGGGAAAAAGGGATGCAAAAAGGTTGATAATAGCCATATATCGTGATATCCTGCTTTGTAGGAGGAGTGGTCTTGGCGCCGCATGGGAAAACATGGAAAAACATGAAAAAACAGGAAAAAGAGGAAAAGAAAGTGGAGTGGAAGAAACAATTTGATACAAAAACACTGGTCAAAGGTTATGATTATTATTGCGATGGGGCAGTGGAGGACATGGACATTTTCAACGACAGCATCAGGGCGGATGTGGTCGGCACGCAGAGCTATGAGGTGGAGATCACACTGAACGATGGCAAAATCGGCGGCATGCGTTGTTCCTGCCCTTATGCGGCGGACGGCAGGCGGTGTAAACATATGGCGGCGGTTCTGTATGTGTGGTCGGATCGCTGTGCCTCTGGGGAAGCGCCAAAGATCAGTGATGATGCGGACAAAGATCTGTTTATCAGACCCAGAACTGACGAGAGCCGCAGGAGAAAGTCGGAGGCTGTCCGTAAGCTCGTCGATGAGGCGGATCTATCCGTGGTACGTTCCTGTCTTGCCTCGATATTGGAGGAGGATGAAAAGCTGTTGATCCGCTTTCACAGAATGGTTAAAAAACCGGCGGGGAGAGAGGATATAAAGTGCTATAAGCGCCAGGTGGACATGATCGCCCGACGCTATCTGGGGCGGGATCGCTTTATCAGTTATCAGGCAGCCTACGGTTTTGTGTCCGATTTGGGAGAGGTCTTATATCATGATGCAGAGCGCATGATTGGCGATGGACAATACATGAGTGCGTTTGAGCTGATAAATTACATTTTTGTACTGCTTGGCACTGTGGATGTGGACGATTCCGACGGACATACGGGGAGTATGGCAGAAGGCATCTATGAGCTCTGGGCAGAGATTCTAGGGCAGGTTGATGCGGGCGGGAAACAGGAGATGTTTCAATGGTTTACGACACACATGGACGGTTCTGTCGTTGACTATATGGAAGAGTACATAGAGCGAATCATCATGGAGGAATTTACCGGCGAAACTTACACAGCGCAGAAAATGGAATTTGCCGAGAAAATGATCCAAAGTTCAGAGAAAAAGGACTCAGAATGGAGCAGGGATCACGATGTCGGAAAATGGTCTGCATGGTATCTGAGTCTGCTTGAGGAGCAGGATTGCGGCAGAGACAAAATAGAGGATTTTTGTAGAAAGCACTGGAAAAATACCTCAGTGCGGAAGTACTATATTGACAGGTGCATTCGGGATCAGAATTATGATATGGCATTGAAAACACTCGAGGAGAGCATTTCGCTGGACAGAACGTCCAGACAGCTGATCGCCAGGTACAGTGAACAGAAAAAAGAGATTTATCTGCAGCAGGGCAACCAGAAGGCATATGTGGAGCAGCTCTGGGCGTTGCTGCTCGAGCACAAAATCGGGGATCTTGAGATTTACAGGGAGCTGAGAGGACAGTATTCTGAGGAGGAATGGCGGGAGCAGAGAGAGCGCATATTCACAGAACTATCGAATAATGTAAGGTTGACAGAATTCTACAAAGAGGAAAAGCTGTATAACAGACTGCTCGAGTGTGTGTTGAAAAGTTCAGGTTTGAGCACCCTGAGTCAATACGCGGATATTTTGAAGGAAAAATATCCTGAGCAGATTTTGCAAAAATACAGGGAGGAAGTGGATCGCCTGGCTTCCGGTGCCACAGACCGAAAGCGGTATAGGGAGGCAGTGGCGAGGCTTCGCAGCATACAGCAGCTGCAAGGCGGCAGGAAAGTGGTAGAAGAGATGTCGGAGCAGTGGCGGAAGCAGTACAAAAACAGACCGGCATTTCTGGACGAGTTAGGAAAGCTGTGAGCGGCAATAATGCTGTTTTTTAAAACGTTTATTGGCAGATACCAATGGACGTTTTTCTTTTGGGAACAGTTCCTTGCAATCGATACCAAAAAAAGTGCGAATGGTACTCGAACGATCAAATGGATCACGGGATATGCTATCATTAAGAGTAGAAAAAAAGGATCAGCGATTTATGAATCATATAAAGGAGGCATAACAGATGGATTTTCCCACAAATTTTTTGGACAAGTTTCAGGATATTGTGAGTCAGTACCCAGACAGGACAGCGATCGTGGATATGGATGGGGCGAGGAGCACTACCTACCGTGAACTCGGCGAACTGAGCCGAAGGGTTGCGGCAAAGCTCTGCGCGCAGGGCAAGTCCGGTGCGGTAAGCGGGATCGACGGGAGGTCGGTTCTGGTCTGCATGGACAGGCGGATGGAGTATGTGGCGGCGGAGATCGGCATTATGATGGCAGGTGCGGCGTATGTGCCGCTGATCCCGGAGTACCCGCAGGACAGGGTGGACTATATCCGAAAGGATTGTGATGCGGTGTGCTGTATTGACGCTGCGTGGATGGAAGCGCTTGGGAAAGCGGCAGGGTGCGAATGGGACCTTGAGGAAGGCGGATACAGTAAATACAGTAAAAATAGGGCGCTGATCGTCTACACGTCGGGTTCCACCGGTTTGCCCAAGGGTATCGCGCACAACCATGAGGGGCTGTTTGACGGTATTATGTGCATTGTGCAGACACTTGGGTATGATGAGCAGACCTGTCTTGCGGCGGCTGCCCCGCTGTCGTTTGTGGTGACGCTGATGGAGTATCATGCGGTGTTGAGCTGCGGCGGCTGTGTCCACATGCTTTCTGAGGAGGTTCGCAGGGATGTGCGCCTGCTGGAGGTATACTATGCGGAAAAGGACATCACCTGCGGCTTCATCAGTCCCCAGATGCTGCGCTATTTTAAGAACAAAGGGAAGGCGTTGAAACTGGTCATGACCGGAAGCGAGCGGGTATCCATGTTGAGCGGAGACGGCTATGAGCTGTACAACCTTTATGGCTGCAGCGAGGCAGGGCTTTTGATATCAGCTTTTCGGGTGGAGGAACCTATGGAAAATACGCCCATCGGAAAGCCTGTG
Organism: uncultured Lachnospiraceae bacterium; assembly: GCA_910585765.1. GTDB lineage: Bacteria > Bacillota > Clostridia > Lachnospirales > Lachnospiraceae > COE1. The sequence continues at coordinate 62,042 of CAJUES010000004.1, forward strand.
CAGGGAGTGGAGATACGCCTGCTGGATGAGCAGGGAGAGGAAGTTCCTGACGGCGAGATAGGGGAGATCTGTGCTCGTGGTATTCTGGGTGAGTGTTACCTGAACATGGAAGAGCAGAGCGCTCGGACATTCCAGGTTCAGGAGGATGGAAGGATCCTGCTGCACACCGGGGATTTGGGGAGAAGACTGCCGGATGGAAATTATGTGTATGTAAACCGCCGGGACTGGATGGTAAAGATCAACGGACAGCGTGTGGAAACAGGAGAGATCGAAATGCGCCTGGCGGCAGTGCCGGGGGTGAAAAATGCCGCGGTGAAGGCTTTTGAAGATGAGAACGGGCAGAATTACCTGTGCGGGTATTATGTGGCAGGTGCGGAAGTCGTGCCGGAGGATATCCGCGCACTGCTGAAAAATTCACTGCCGGATTATATGATCCCGCGTTTTCTCAAGAGACTCGACGAGCTTCCGAAAAATGTGAACGGAAAACTGGACAGGACTGCGCTGCAGGCACCGGGTGTCTCGGAGTACAAAGCGGAGTACAGGGCGCCGGAGAACGAGATGCAGCGCAGGATCTGCGATGCCTTTGAGCGTGTTCTGGACTGTGGGACGGTGGGGATCGACGACGACTTTTTCCGGCTGGGCGGCGATTCCATCAATGTCCTGAAACTGGCGGAATGTCTGGCGGATGCCGCACTGACGCCCCAGCTGGTGCTCGGGGGCAGGACACCGGAGCAGATCTCGGTACTGATGCAGCAGGATGCGCAGTCACAGGCGGGGCTGCGGGAGACAAGTGTACAGCGGCAGGAGACACAGGAACAGAGAACAGAGATAGAGATAAAGACAGAGTACCCGCTCACAGATTCCCAGATGGGAGTCTATCTGGAGTGCGCAAATGAGCCGGACACAACGATGTACAACATTCCGATGTGCTGTGAACTGCCGAGTGATATGGATCTGAACCGATTCTGCGAGACGGTGGAGACAGTGCTTTCCAGGCATGCCGCGTTTGGTGTCACGATCGTGCAGCGGGAGGGGATTCCTGTCATGCGTGTGTGTCCGGAATATGCTGCGGCGTCTGTGGAGATACGTGAGACAGACGACATTGAGGAGACGAAAACAGCGTTTGTGCGTCCGTTCCGCATCGGGGAGGAACCGCTCTACCGCATGGCAGTATACAGGCAGCAGCACAGAAACTATTTCCTGTTTGACGTGCATCATCTGATCTTTGACGGAACATCCGTGAAAGTGTTTCTGGAAGAGATCTCGCTTTTATTTGCGGGGGAGGGCCGGGAACTTAGACCGGAGACGTGTTCCCTGCTGGACATGGCGCTCAGAGAGACGTCCCTGAAAATGACGCCGCAATACCGGGCGGCGCAGGAATATTTTCAAAAGAAACTGGCGGACGTGGAAGCCGGGGACAGTCTGATCAAGGATTACAGACCAAAGACTGTCAGCACCGCGTGTGCCTCTGTTCGGGTATCGCTGGGAGAGACGGTGCCTGTCCTTGCGGTAGAGCAGTTTGTGCGCCAGAACGGGATTTCCGAGAACACGCTGTTTCTCGGCGCGTTTGCCTATGCGCTGGGCAAATATACGGGGGAGAACAGAAGCCTGTTCTGCACGGTGAACAACGGGCGGCACGCGGCTGAGCTTGCCAATTCTGTCGGCATGTTTGTCAGGACGCTTCCGATGGCGCAGTCGTGGGACGAGACTTCCGCGGTATGTGCCTACCTGCAGGAATTTCAGCGGCATTTTTATGAGACGATGGAGCACGACTGCATTTCATTTGGGGAGCTTGCGCGGGAGTACGGGATCGCCTCGGACATTCTGTTTGTCTACCAGGGGGAGATGCTGAGCGGGCTGTCGATCGACAAAAAACAGTACCCGGCGTGCCCGGTTCCGCCAAGGGATGTGCAGGCGGATATCTCGGTCATGGTGATGAAGGGACAGGGCGGCTATGAGATCACGCTGGATTACCGCACGGATCTCTACCGTGCGGAGACCGCGCGTGGGCTGCAGAGAATGTTCGTGCAGGTGCTGGGCGGAATGCTGACCTGTGCCACGCTGAGAGAAATGACACTGGTGTCAGAGTCTGACCTGCGCCTGCTCGAGAGTTTTCATGGGGAGGAGCTTTGGTATGACAAGTCGAAGACAGTGGTCGATCTGTTTCGGGAGCAGGTAAAGCGGACACCGGAGAACAGGGCGGTGATCTATAAGGATCACACATACACCTACGCGCAGCTGGATGACCTGACAGACCGTCTTGCCGCATACATCGCTGGTTTTGGTATCGGCAGGGAACAGGCGGTGTCCGTGCTGATACCGCGCAGCGAGTATATGGCGATCGCCTCGCTGGGCGTCCTGAAGGCGGGGGCTGCCTATCAGCCGCTCGATCCGACTTACCCCAGGGAGCGTCTGGCGTTCATGCTCGCGGACGCGGAAGCGCAGTTATTGATCGCGGATGAATCTCTTTTGCCGCTTGTGCCGGATTATCGCGGTTATGTCCTTCTGACAAAGGATATTCAGAATCTGCCGCAGGTGTCACGGCTGCCACAGCCGCCGGAACCGAAGGATCTGTTTATACTGCTGTACACGTCAGGGTCTACCGGACTGCCGAAGGGATGCATGCTCGAACATAGAAATATCGCGGCATTCTGTCACTGGTATCGAACATATTATGACCTGCAGCCGGAGAGCTGTGTCGCGGCGTACGCAAGCTACGGTTTTGACGCACATATGATGGATCTGTACCCGGCGCTGACGACAGGCGCCTCATCCTGCATCATCGAGGAGGCGCTGCGTCTGGATCTGGGCGAGCTCAACCGCTATATGGAATCGCAGAACGTCACGCACGCGTTTATGACGACACAGATCGGCAGGGCATTTGCGACCGCAATGCGCAGCCGTACATTGAAGCATCTGTCCATGGGCGGTGAGGCACTCACACCGTTTGCGCCTGAGGGCAGCACGGTTTATTACAATATCTATGGACCTACAGAGTGCACCGTGAATGCCACGGCCTATGAAATGGCGGCGTTTGAGGAGGATGTGCCGATCGGGAAGGCGATCTCCAATATCAGGCTCTATGTGCTCGACGCTTTTGGCAGGCGTGTTCCGGCGGGCGTGCCGGGCGAGCTGTGCATTGCAGGTGTGCAGGTGTCCAGGGGCTATCTGAACCGCCCGGAGAAGACGGCGGAGGTGTATTCCGAGAATCCGTTCTGCGCGCACGACGATTACCGCAGGATGTACCATACAGGGGATATCGTGCGTTTTCTGCCCGATGGGAACATACAGTTTATCGGACGGCGCGACGGACAGGTCAAGATCAGGGGATTCCGCATCGAGCTGACAGAGGTGGAGGAAGTTATCCGCAGATTTCCGGGTGTTAAGGACGCGGCGGTGGCAGCGTTTGACGAGCCGGCTGGCGGAAAGTATATTGCAGCCTATGTCGTGTCGGATGAGACGGTGGACATTGCGGCGATGAACCTGTTTATCGAGGAGTGCAAGCCGCCCTACATGGTTCCGGCAGTGACGATGCAGATTGATAAGATCCCGCTGAACCAGAATCAGAAGGTAGACAAACGCGCGCTGCCCAGACCGGAGCGGAAACAGGAGGAGCTGACAGCGCCGAAGAATGCCGTACAGCAGAAAATATTTGACTGTGCGGCGGATGTGATCGGGCACAGGGAGTTTGGCATCAACACGGATCTCTACCGTGCAGGGCTGACCTCGATCGGCGCCGTGAAGTTCACGGTAACGCTGTCTGCGGCATTTGACGGGGCGGTCGTCCGCAATAAGGATCTGAAAGAAAACAATACGGTTGAAAAGCTGGAGCGTTTTTTCGGGCAGGGTATCGCGAAGGAAGTGTTTGAAAAACAGGACGCGTACCCGCTGACACAGACGCAGGGCGGTATCTTTGTGGAGTGCGCGGCAAACCCGAAGAGCACGATCTACAACATTCCGTTTTTGTTCCGGCTGGATGAGACAGTCGATCTGCAGCGGCTCAAAAAGGCGGTTGAGATGACGGTCGAAGCGCACCCGTACATCAAGACGACACTGCACATGGACGAAAACGGCGACATCTGGCAGAAACGCAACGATGATGCACCGTTCGAGGTGGTGGTCAGGGATTTGCTTGATGAGGAAACATTGGTCATGCCCTATGAGCTGATGGACGGAAGGCTGTTTCGCATCGAACTGTATGATACGCCGGGCGGCAAGTATCTCTTTATGGAGTTTCATCACATCATCAGTGACGGAACCTCGTGCGGTATCTTTATCAGGGATATCAACCGCGCGTATGCGGGAGAGCAGCCACAGTGCGAGTCGTTTTCCGGTTATGAGGCGGCTCTTGTGGAGCAGAAGGCGCTGCAGGGGGAGGAGTATGTGAGCGCAAAAGCATATTACGATTCCGTCTTTAAGAACTGTGACACGGAGTTCCTCCCGGCGAAGGACAATGTGAGCGGGCAAACGAGAGCCGGTGTGCAGAGTGAGGGTGAAAAGCCTGCTGTCGGCATCTATAACAGGAGTGTGCCGGCGGATCTAAAGGCGCTGCAGGAGTTCTGTGCCGAGAACCGGATTACCATGAACGCGCTGTTTACCGCGGCGTTTGGCTTTGTGACAGGGCGCTATGTCTACAAGGATGAGGCGGTGTTTACGACAATCTATAATGGAAGGAATGACTCGCGCCTGTCGTCGGCAGTCGGCATGTTTGTCAAGACGCTTCCGGTCTACTGCAATATTGACGGGGATCGGGAGATCGGGGAATATCTGCGGGAGATCGGCACGCAGCTGGTGGACAGCATGAACGCCGACATTTATTCCTTTGCGGAGATCAGCAGGGCATATGGGATCAAGGCGGACATCATGTTTGCCTTCCAGGGCGATCAGTTCGAGTTTGCAGAGATCGCAGGAAAACCGGCTGTCATGGAGCAGCTGCGGCTTGACACGGCGAAGGCGCCGCTCTCGGTGGATGTAGCTGTGGCGGACAGTGAAGTCCGCTATCAGGTGGAGTACCGCAGTGATTTCTATGAAGAATGTACGATCGCCGGACTGATCGACAGTCTTGTCACCGTCATTGCAGAGATGCAGGAGAAGCAGTACATAAGACAGATCTGCATGGTGAGCGGTGCAGCGCGGGAAGAGCTTGACAGTTACAACGTGACAACATACCCGGTGGAGCAGACGACGGCGAATATCCTGTTTGAGCGGCAGGCGGTGCGTTTTCCGGATAAGACCGCGGTGATCGCGAACGGGGAAAAACGGACGTTCTCCGAGTTGAACGCGAATGCCAACAAGATCGCAAACCGCCTGCTGGAGATGGGACTCTCGATAGAACAGATGGTTGGCGTGATGATGCCGCGGACAGTGGATGTGTACGCAGTGCGGCAGGGTATCATGAAGGCAGGCGGTGCATTTCTGCCGATCGACCCTGAGTACCCCGACGAGCGTGTCTCCTACATTCTCGAGGATTCGGGAGCAAAGTTTGTCATCATGCCGCAGCAGCTGGCCAGGGAGCGCAGTCTGTTTGCCAGGACACTGCCCGTGCAGACACTGATCCTGGAAGAACTTCTGGCGGACGGCGGCGACACGCACAACCCGCAGGTGGACATCAGACCGGAAAACCTGTGTTACTGTATCTACACCTCGGGTTCTACCGGAAAGCCGAAGGGCGTGATGATTGAGCACCGAAACCTGGTGAATTATGTGGACGACAATCCGTTCAATGTCGAGGCGCAGTCCTATGTACAGAATGCGTCTGTATCGCTCGCGTTTGCGGCGATCACGTTCGACGTTTCGATCCTGGAGGAATGCATACCGCTGTACCACGGCATCACAGTCTGCATGGCAAACGAGGAGGAGATCCACAATCCGCTTGCGCTGTCCAAGCTGATCCTGGCGCACGGGGTGGATATGCTGACCTGCACGCCATCCTATCTGATCAATATTATCGACATGCCGGAAATGAGGGATGCGCTGTCCCGGATCAAGGTGTTCAACGTCGGTGCGGAGGCATTTCCGGATGCGCTGTATGATAAGATCATGGCACTCGGGACGGACGCCAGGGTGTTTAACGGATACGGACCGACTGAAACGACGATCGGCTGTGCATTTGAGCTGGTAACGGGCGGGGCGGTCACGATCGGAAAGCCGATGGCAAATATCCAGATGATGATGCTGGACAAGTACCGCAACCTGCTTCCCGCGGGCGTGCCGGGCGAACTGCTGATCATCGGAAACGGAGTGGGCAGAGGATATGTCGGCAAGCCGGAGATGACAGCGGACAAGTTCATCGAATTTGAGGGAAAGAAAGCGTACCGCAGTGGTGATCTCGCGCGGTGGAACCACCACGGCAGAATCGAGTTTATGGGGCGCATGGACAATCAGGTCAAGCTGCGCGGACTGCGCGTCGAGCTCGATGAGATCGAGAATGTCATCAACCGCTACCCGACAGTGAAGTCGAGCGTTGTCCTTGTGAAAGAGAAGGATTCCATCCAGTTTCTGTGCGGTTATTTTGTGGCGAAGGAGCAGATCGAGAAACAGAATCTGACCTGTTTCCTGCAGAAGTACCTGACGCCCTACATGGTTCCGAGCGTGCTGATACAGCTCCCGGAGCTGCCGCTCACAAACAATGGGAAGGTGGACAAGCGGGCGCTGCCGGAGCCGGAGTATCTGACGGACGAACGGGATTATGTGGAGCCGCGCACAAAACTGCAGCGCAGTCTGTGTGACATCTTTGCGATGGCGCTCGGTGTGAAGCGGATCGGCATTGAGGATGACTTCTTTGAAAACGGCGGGACGTCGCTCTCCGCATCCAAGGTGGCGATGAAGTGCATGAGTGCAGGGATCGAGGTGGCTTACGCGGATCTGTTTACATACAAGACGCCGCTCGCGCTCGAGCAGTTTATCCTTGCGCGAAAGCACGAGAAAAAAGCGGAAGATGCAGAGCGCACAGAGAAAGCCAATGGCGGCGGAGACAGCGCGGAGGATTTCATCAAGGACATACTGAGCCGGAATACGGTAGAGCGCGTCGATGAGATCAGGACAGCCGCAATGAAGAATGTGCTATTGACGGGGGCGACTGGGTTCCTCGGTGCACATATCCTCAAGACGATGATCGAGCAGTGCGACAACCGGATCTACTGCCTGCTGCGGAAGGGGAATGCGCCGTCGCTGGAGAAACGGCTAAAGAGCATGCTGGTCTACTATTTCAGCAATCCTTATGAGGAGCTTTTCGGCGACAGGATCTTTGTCCTCGAGGGGGACATCACGGACGCGGACAGCGTGGCGGCGCTGCGGGAGTATGATTTTGAGCAGGTCATCAACTGTGCGGCGTGTGTCAAGCATTTTGCGGCGGACGATATTCTGGAACGGGTAAACTACCAGGGAGTATTGAATCTGATCAGCCTGTGCACCAGGAGCGAGAGGGAGCTGATCCATATTTCGACAGTGAGCGTCGCGGGGGAGAATGTCGGGGGCAGATTTCCGGCTGAAAAGAAGCTGCATGAAAATGAACTGTCCTTCGGACAGAGCATTTCAAACAAGTATATCGACACGAAGTTCCGTGCGGAGATGGCGGTCCTGGCGGCAGCCTCAAAGGGCATGAAGGGCAGGATCGTCCGTGTCGGCAACCTGATGAGCCGCGTCAGCGACGGGGAGTTCCAGATCAATTCTGTCACAAACGGATTTATGCGCACCCTGCGGGGATATGTGGCGCTAGGAAAGTTCCCGGTCTCCCTGATGGACATGCCGGCAGAATTTTCACCGATCGACGCAACGGCGGAAGCGATCGTGAAACTTGCCGCATCAGAGGGGGATTTCAGTGTATTTCACGCGTACAGCAGCTATGTGATCCAGATGGCGGACGTCATCGAGCAGATGAACGCACTGGGGATCTGGGTGGATATCGTCAGCGATGAGGCGTTTGAGACTGCACTGTTGAGTGCGCTCGAAAATGAGGAGAAAAATGAGCTGATATCCGGACTGATCGCCTACCTGTCGAGCGATGTGGAGGAGGCAAGCGCCTATATCGACGCGGACAACAGCTTCACGACAAAGGCGCTGTACCGGCTCGGATTCAAGTGGCCGATGCCTGACGGAGCGTATCTGCGCAGTGCGCTGAAAGCGCTGGCAACGCTGGGATTCTTTGACGGCATGATCGTGTGAGAAGAACTTCCCGTCAGGTTATGGAGAGTGTTGAAATGATGGAGAGAAATGCATTTTTGATCAATAAAAAGATTCATCAGTATATCCTGCCGGGGGTGCTGATGACGGTTGCGATGCAGCTGGGAAATGTGGTTGACGGCATGATCGTGGGCAACCTGCTGGAACCGGAGGCGATGGCGGCGATCGAGCTGTCTATGCCGGTTCTGCTGCTCTTGCAGATGCCGGCGATGATGCTCGCGATGGGCGGCGCTGCTGAGGCAGCAGTGCTGCTCGGGAGGCGGGAGACAGAGAAGGCGGGCGGTATTTTCACCGCCTCTCTCCTTGCCGGCGTCGGTCTGGCGCTTGTCTTTGCGTTGATGACGCCGGTTCTGCCAGGTGTCCTGGCACAAGCGCTTGCCGGCAACGAGCGGATGGCGGCGCTGGTGAGACCTTACATCGCAGTGAATTTCGGCGGAATACCGATTCTGACAGCGGCGATCATCTGCTGTTATTTTATGAATACCGACAATCACCCACAGCTGGGAAGCGCGCTGTTCATCATTGCCAACGTGGTCAATCTGGTGCTGGATTTCGTGTTTTTGAAGGTGTTTGATCTGGGAATGGCGGGGAGTGCGCTCTCGACGGTGATCGGTTATCTGACCGGCATGGTGACGGTGCTGTTTTATATGCGCTCAGAGCACAGAATGCTTCGGCTCACGAAGCCTGGGGGCAGGCTGGCAGCATATGTCCGGATGTCGGCGGCGGCAGGGATTCCGAGCGCTGCCTTCACGCTGATGTCGGCGCTCAGATCCGTCATCATCAACTCGGCGATCGTACGTTTCCTGGGCAACGATCCGATGGCGGTGTACTCTGTCTGTGCCAACGCGGTACTGATCGCGGAGCTGTGCGTGGGCGGCGTCATCGGGCTTGTTCCCAGCATCGCGGGGATTCTTTATGGGGAGCGGGATTATTACGGGATCCGGGCGCTCTCTAAGCGGGTGCTCGCCTACAGCTATCTGGCGATCGCGGCGCTGCTGGCCGTCTTTCTTGTGTTTCCGCAGGCGATCGCGGGATTGTTTGGCATCGCGGACGGGGAGATGCTCGCGCTGTGCAAGACGGCGCTGCGCATCTTTGCGTGCTCGTTTCCGTTTTATGTATATAACAAATTTCTGATGTCATACTATCAGACAATATTACAGCCAAAACTTTCCACGGTCATCACGGTCCTGCAGGGATTTGCAGTGATCGTGCCGCTCACGCTGGCGGGAATGTTCTGGTCTGGGTTCTACGGTGTCTGCCTGGCTGCGTTGGCGGGGGAGATTCTGACCATTGTATGTAGTGTATTGTACCGCGTGCGCGGGCAGCGGACAGGGCGTTTTCCGTCGGGCGGGCGGTATATGCTCCCGCAGGTCACAAACGAGGTCAGTCTGGATTTTTCCGTGAGAAACCAGATTGAGGATGTGGTAACGCTGCGGGATCAGCTGCTGGAATTCTGTGCGCATAACGGTATCGGAGGGAAGGATGCGAATCATCTGGCGCTCGCGCTGGAGGAGATGACTGCCAACATTGTTCAGTACGGCTATCGGAGCGGGCAGAAGAACTATATCGATATCAGCTTTACGATCCAGGATGGCAGCTATATCCTGCGGATCCGCGACGATGGTGTGCCGTTTAACCCGCTGGAACAGAAGGTGTCCAGGGAGGGACCTGTGGTCGGCGGTATCGCGCTGATCCGCAGGATCATGTCGGATTTCCAGTACACGCGGGTGCTGAATATGAACAATACGGTCATCACGCTGGCGATCGATTACGGGAAGCAGCAGGTATGACGGGATCACAGAGGATGAAAAGGATGAATACAATGGGAAAGTATTAGCGTATGAGATTAGTAGGAGAGAGGGTGTCGCTTGCGGTTGGCGGCAGTACGGTGGAACTGTACTGGATGGACACGGGCGTGCTGGAGGATGCAGCGCATTTTGCATGCGCGTACCGGTCCTTGTCGCGCGGACGGCAGAGAAAGGTTGACGCCTTTCTGTTTATGAAGGATAAAAAGCTCTCGCTGGGGGCGGGATTGTTGCTGCGCCAGGGGCTGGCGGCACATGGGATCGACGAGCAGGAAGCCGTGATCGCGTACGGGGAGAACGGCAAGCCGTATCTGCCGGATTATCCGGATGTCCATTTTAATCTGTCCCATTCCGGCGGGATGGCAGTCGCCGTGTTTGCGGACACTGCGGTCGGATGTGATGTCGAACGGATCGAGGCTGCCGATCTGCCGCTTGCCAGGCAGTTTTTCTCGGAGGGAGAGTATCGATATCTCGCCGGACTTCCGGCAGGACAGCAGCGGGACGCAGCCTTTTACCGGCTGTGGACCTTGAAGGAGAGCTTTGTGAAGACGATCGGGGCAGGGCTTGCACTGCCGCTGGACGCATTTGAGATCGTGATCATGGCAGGTGAGAGCGGCGGAAAACATGAGCAGATCGAAGTCCGCCAGAACGTGGATCCTGCGGCGCGTTATCTGTTTGGGGAATACTGTTTTGGGGGATATAGTGTGTCAGTGTGCCTGCACTGCAATCGATACCGAAAAAAGTGCGAATGATACCTGAACGCACAAATGGATCGGAAGGTATGTTATCATAAAAAAGTGACAAAAAATGTATTACAACAGAAAAGGAGTTCATTCTTATGGCAGCTTGCAGTAACAACAGACCATGTCCCTGTACATTTGACTGCCCGAGGCATGGCAGGTGCTGTGAATGTGTGGCGCATCACAGAGACAACAACGAGGGCGTTCCAGGGTGCTTTTTCTCTGCGGAGGCGGAGGCAACCTACGACAGGAGCATAGAGGCATTGTGTCGCGACAGAGGAATCTTATAGGAGGACTGAGAGATGGAGAAGCCAAATTTTACAGGATTATCACACGTATGTATTTTTGTGGACGATGTCAAGGACGCGTTTGCGTACTATGAACGGATTCTGGGGGCAGTGCCCAACCAGCATATTCCGCATTGGAAAAACGTGGGATTTTTCCAGGCGGGCGGTTTTATTGAGGAGGCGAAGGAGGCGGAGGTCTCCATTGGATTTATGGATGTGCCGGGCACAAAGTTCACGATCGAACTGATGTGCTATCACAAGCCTGAGGGGCGCAAAGAGCCGATCATTTTCAAGGCAAACGATATCAGCGGCGCGCGCCATGTCGCGCTGAAGGTGACGAACATTGAGGAGGCGTTTGCGTACATCAAGGCACAGCCGGATGTCACACTCATCAACACGACGGACGATTACAGGGTATACCAGATCAGCAAGACAGAACCTTCGGATTTTTATTATTTTGACGAGGCGAAGGAAAACGATGCGCAGGCGAAGCAGGCGGCGGCTGACATTCTTGGAAACACCAAATATTTTTATTTCATCGACAAGTATGGTCTGCAGTGGGAGTTTGAGCAGGGACACACGGATATCGGGGACTGATCCTGAGCGAGGGGGGAACGGATATGCCATTTATTAGCTCGAGAGTGAGCACTGTGATGACAGCATCACAGCGTTCGTCCGTGAAGGGGAAGCTCGGCAGGGCGAGCAGACACAGCCCTCTGCATTTGTATCACGTCTACGTCAAGTACGAGGAGGTTGACAAGTGGGGCTGGAACGGAAGTAATTTTTGACGGAGGGAAAGGATATATGAAGATCACAAAATCACAAAATGGAAATAATCTTACAGTGGCACTGGAGGGACGGCTTGATACAAACACGGCACCGGAGCTTGAGAATGTACTCAAAAATTCTCTCGACGGGATCACGGAACTGACGATCGACATGGCGGCGCTCGACTACCTGTCGTCTGCGGGACTGCGCATTCTGCTGGGCGCGCAGAAGACGATGAACAAGCAGGGCAGCATGAAAGTGACAAATGTAAATGACACGATCATGGAGATCTTTGAAGTGACAGGCTTTGTGGATATTTTGACGGTGGTATAGAAATGATGGCAGATGGACAGAAAATCAGGGCGCTGAGTCTCTCGCAGAGGGAGATCGCGATGGCACAGCAGGTTCGTCCCCAGAGCGCCCAGAATACGATCTCACTGAAATTATATCTGCCAGACTGCGAACCGCAGGCGGTGAAGGAGGCGGCGGATCAGGTGCTTGACAGCGCTGATATCTTTGCCGCTTCGTTGCGCCATGACGCTTTACCGCAGGGCGGACGTGCGTGGCAGATGGTATACGGGGAGGAAAAGCTGTACGCGTGCAGTGTGTGGGAGGCATACACCGCGGAACAGGTTGAAAATCAGATGGCAGCGCTGGACAGGATCCCTATGGATATGGAGAAGCAGTTGTACCATGCAGTTGTGATGCCGCTCTCAGGAGGCGGCGTCTATTTGTATGTGCGCTTTCACCATGTCATCATTGACGGCTACGGCATGAGTCTCTTTGTGCAGCGGGTGCTGGATGTGCTCGGCGGAAAGGCGGCTGCAGAATTCGTTTATGCCGCGTCGGACGCAGCAGAGGTGCCGCAGAACAGTGATGATGACGGATTTTGGCGGGAGTATTTCAGAGATGCGGATTTCGAGCCTGCCATTTTCGCGGAAATGAAGACCGGGACAGAGACGGGCGCGCACGAGACGCCGCAGGCACGTTCAGAGAAGACAGCCGGCTTTGACAGTATCACGCGGCGCATACCGGATGCGCTCATGCGCGGGATCGAGGAGTTTGGCAGGCGGGAACAGGTCACTGTGCCGTATATTGTGGCAGCGGCATATGCGTACTATCTCGCACAGGCATCCGGAAAGCCGGATGCCGTATTTCTGATGCCGCGTCTGGGGCGCACGCCGGAACAGATGGATACGCTTGGATGCTTTACGCTGCTCGTCCCTGTTCGAGTCAGGACAGAGTGTGCGGGCGAAGGCGCGGGTTCTTTTGCAGCGCTGTGCCGGGCAGCAGCGCGTGCCGCGCGGGAGGCTTCGGCGCACAAGCATATGGGATTTGACAGGATCCTCTCTGTCCTGCGGGAGGACAATACGATATCGGAGGCACTTGCCGAGTATGTGTTCAATTTTTACCGCTTTCAGTATCAGACAGCGCTGGATTACCGCGTCCGGTTCAGCGTCGCGGGCGATATGAGCAATCATATGACGTTCAGTCTGTTTTACGACAGGGATGGCGGGCTGAACATGCAGTTTGATTACAACAGTCAGTATTATACAAAAGAGCGGGCATCGTATCTTGCGGATGCCCTCTGTGCGATCCTGTGTGATGGCGTGCGGGATAATGTGCTGTCCCGGTCGGTCGGGGAAGCGGAATTTCGAAAGGTTACTTCGGTTGTGGGAAAACAGATCGATATCAGGAACGATCTGACGATACCATCGCTGTTTCGCCTGGCTGCGGATTGCTACAGGGCAAGACCGGCGGTGTATGCGGGGGACAACGTGCTCACTTTTGCGCAGCTTGACATGCTCAGCGACAGGATCGCCTGCGCGCTCGTCCGCAGGGGTGTGAAGTCGGGAGACTATGTTGCATTCATGCTAACGCGTGACATCCGGCTGATCCCGACGATCCTTGGCATATCCAAGTCGGGAGCGGCTTTTATCCCGATCGACCCGGCATATCCGACAGAGCGGATTGCGTACATCATGGAAAACAGCTGTGCTTCCTGTCTGATCTCGTCACCGGAGATCGCGATGGCAGGAAATTACGATTATGTGGACATCGATCAGCTGATGCGCCAGGAGGCGGCATGTGACCTGCTGCCAGCGATCCGGCAGGAGCAGCCCGCATATATGATCTACACATCGGGGACGACGGGCAGGCCAAAGGGCGTGATGCTCTCGCACAGGGGGATTGCCAACATCGTCCACCCGGACAATAACCCGTTTAACCGGGACATCACACAGAACTGCCGCGGGATCGTGGCGATCGGGTCGATCTGTTTTGATATTTCGCTCTTTGAGATCTTTGTCCCGCTGATGAACGGGCTGTTTGTCGAGCTTGGCAGTGAGAAGGCGATGGTCGACGCCGGGGAGCTGGCGGCAGCGATCCGGCGTCACGGCGCGGATGTGCTGCACTGCACGCCGTCGCGCATCACGGCATATCTTGCAAACACTGCATTTGCGGATGCGCTGGGGCATGTCAGGGCGGTGCTCGCTGCTGGGGAGGTGCTTCCGGGCAGTCTGGTAAATCAGCTAAACAATACATATGGCATCCGCATTTACAACGGCTACGGGCCCACGGAGACGACGATCGGCGCGACGATCACGGAGGCGGGCGATGACCTGAGCATCGGCAGTCCGATCGCGAATATGGGGATCGTCCTGCTAAACAGGGATCGCAGACCGGTTCCGTACGGGGCGTCCGGTGAGATCTGTGTGTACGGGAATGGTGTGGGGATCGGTTATCATGCCAGACCGGATGAGACGGCGGCAAAATACATTGAGTGGAACGGCATGCGGCTGTATCGAACGGGCGATCTGGGCTGTTTCATGGAAGACGGCAGGCTGGTTTACCGCGGGCGGAATGACAGGCAGGTCAAGCTGCGCGGTCTGCGGATCGAGCTCTCGGAGATCGAGAATGTCATGGGAGCGTTTCCGGGCGTGGCGGCGTGCAGCTGTATTGTGCGCAAGATCGACAAGACGGATCATCTGGTGGGATTTTATACTGTTTCGGAGCGGGCACAGGTCGAGGGCGAGAAGCTGAGGGAGCACATGAAGTCACATCTGACCTCCTATATGGTACCGGATGTCTTAAAAGAGCTTGCCGCGATGCCGCAGACGCCTAACGGCAAGACGGATCAGAAGGCGCTGATGGCGGAGCCGGTTGAATATCAGCACGCGTACCGTGAGCCGGTGACGGCAAGGGAAAAACGGATGTGCAGAGCCTTTGAAGAAACGCTGGAGCTGACGCAGGTAGGGCTTGATGACAACTTTTTTGAGCTGGGCGGTGATTCCCTCAGCGCAGTCGCGCTGGTGCTGCATGTGGAGGAGGCGCTGTCGCTTCGGAAGGACCAGCTGGAATTTGGCGATGTGTACCAGTATCCGACACCTGCGCTTTTGCTCGACAAGCTGTACAAAAACGCGGAGAGCCGCGATGAGTATGATATCAGCACGCTGGATTACAGGGGATTTGCCGAGTATCTGGGGGCGCACACCCAAAACAAGGCCAGCCGCGGATATCTCGGCAACGTGCTCCTGACAGGGGCGACGGGATATCTGGGGGCACATATCCTGATCGATCTGCTGAGACGGCCGGAGCTGTGCGGCAGGATCATCTGCCTGGCGCGGTCCAAAAAGACACTCAGTGCAAAGAAGCGTGTGCGGTCAGCGCTGTTTTACTATGCGGAGGAGGACTTCTCGCAGGAGTACGGGCACAAGTGGGAGGTTGTCGAGGGGGATATCACGCAGCCTGGTCTGTTTTTGCAGGGAGATACGGCGCTCAGTGCGGCGGATCCCAGGGTCAGGACAGGCAGGATCGACACCATCATCAATTCCGCGGCGAACGTCGCGCACTTTTCCTATGGGAATGCCCTGGAGAAGATCAACACGGACGGCGTGAAGAATCTGATCCGCTATGCCCTGCATGAGAATGCCATGCTCTGCCAGATCTCCACGATCAGCGTTGCGGGCATGACAGCGGGAAATGCCTTGCAGGAATCTTTCAGCGAGGCGGACTTCTACATCGGACAGGAGATACAGAACAAATATATCTACTCGAAATACATGGCGGAGTACGCACTCCTGCGTGCGGCTGTGGACGAGGGACTGCGGGTAAAGCTGATGCGTGTCGGAAACCTGCAGGGGCGCATCAGCGACGGGGAGTTTCAGATGAATATGCATTCCAACGCGTTCACGCGCCAGTTTTCCTCTTACATCAAGATCGGAGCGGTGCCGCAGTCTGTCTATGAGGCGGGGGTCAATTTCTCCCCGGTCGACGAGACAGCGCACAACATCGTCTCGCTGACGGCTGTTCCCAAGGCGGCTGCATTCCATGTCTACCCGCCGGATGAGGTGCGCTATGCAGATCTGTTCCGGGGGATGGAGCGGCTGGGCTATCAGACTGCTGTGCTGCCGGATGAGAAGTTTGATGCACTCACACAGAAACTGAAACGGACAGAGGAGGGCAGGGCGAAGCTCGAAGGGCTGTTCACGAAGGAGTCGGCGGGCGCGTACCGCGAGATCCCCCGGAACAGATCTGCATAGCGCACCTCGTCC
>CAJUES010000004.1:78385-112341 GCA_910585765.1 uncultured Lachnospiraceae bacterium
AGCGGTATACGGACCAGTATCTGAAAGATCTGTCAGAAGGCTGGAGTGAGGTTACGGAGGAGTATATCAACAGGTATCTGTCCGCGTTGGACGGAATGGGTTATTTTTAACATGGAGGTAATGCGATGGCATCCATAGCACTTTGGAGCTTTGCGGTTTTTCTGGCGTCGGTGTTCGCAGGACTGCTCACGGGGATCACGCTCACGCCCAAGTATAAAGGAACGATCCGGGCTACCGTGTGGACAGCAGGGGCGGCGCTCGGCTACGGCATGGCGTTTGTCAGCTACAGCATCGACCTGTACAACGACGCGGTGGGAATCCTGGGGCTCTCCGCGCTTGTGTGCATCTTTTCACAGCTTCTGTACAAGGACAGCTGGTCGACCAAGCTGGCGATCGCCCTGATGGCGTGTCTGATCGCGAATGTCAGCACGTTCATGCTGTGCGGGACGACGGACAATCTGCTGGGAACACGCCTTGGCTTGATCGAGGAAAGCCCCTATGAGACGGCGAACCTGATCTTTTTCATCGGCATCAAGCTCGTGGTGTACGCGGGGCTTTCCGTCCTGTATATGCGTTATCTGAAGAGGACGCTGCACCGCACGATCGAGGCTGTGGGCGGGAAAATGATGGTCTTTATACCGGCGCTTGTGATCTCGGTGGTCGGCTTTTACATTATCAATCTGGTGTCGAACAGTGTCGGCATCTATCCGGACAGCTTCTGGTTCTTTCCGCTGTATCTGACGATCTGCGTGATCTTTGTCGTGGAGTTCTGGATGATCTTCTATTCGATCGACCAGAGTGCGCGGACGATGAAGACGACAGCGGAGCTGAATGTCGCCACCAATATCCAGAAATCCATGCTGCCCTGCATCTTTCCGGCATTTCCGGAGCGCGAGGAGTTCGATGTCTTTGCCTCGATGGATCCGGCAAAGGAAGTCGGCGGTGATTTCTATGACTTTTTTATGGTGGACGACAGCCATCTTGCCATCGTGGTCGCGGATGTCTCGGGCAAAGGTGTCCCCGCGGCGCTCTTTATGGTGATCGGGAAGACACTCATCAAGGATCACACACAGCCGGGGAGGGACCTGGGTGAGGTGTTCACACAGGTGAACAACCTGCTGTGCGAATCCAACAGTGAAGGGCTGTTCATCACCGCCTTTGAGGGGGTGCTCGACCTGGTGACGGGAGAGTTCCGTTATGTCAATGCGGGACACGAGATACCGTTTTGGTGCAAAAAGGGCGGGGTGTTTGAACCGTACAAGATCAAGGCGGGGTTTGTCCTTGCGGGGATGGAGGGGATCCGATACCGGTGCGGTTCCATGCAGCTCGAGCCGGGGGACCGGATCTTCCAGTACACGGACGGCGTCACGGAGGCGACCAACAAGGCAAATGAACTCTACGGTATGGAGCGGCTGCAGACGGTGCTCTGCGAGAACGTTTCCCTGGCACCGTCGGAGCTGCTGTCGAAGATCAAGGCGGACATCGATGCGTTTGTGGGAGATGCGCCGCAGTTTGACGATATCACGATGCTCTGCATGGAGTACAGGGGAAACGGTTCGCCCGCTGTCAGAAGTTGATGTGGTTCACAGGGGGAACGGAGGGGAGATCAGTATGAATGAAATGACGATTGATGCAACTGTTGAAAATATTATAAAAGTGACTTCTTTTGTGGAGCAGGAGCTCGAAGCGCTGGACTGTCCGATGAAAGCGCAGATGCAGATCGCCGTTGCGATCGATGAGCTCTTTGGCAACATCGCGCACTATGCCTACAATCCCGATGTCGGACCGGCAACAGTGCGTGTGGAGGTGATCGAAAATCCGCTCGCGGTCGTCATCACCTTTATTGACAACGGCGTGCAGTATGATCCGCTTGCCAGGAACGATCCGGACACGGCATTGTCTGCCGAGGAGCGGGAGATTGGCGGGCTCGGCATCTACATGGTCAAGAAGAGCATGGATGAGATCACGTATGTGTATCAGGACGGGCAGAACATACTGCGGATCAAGAAGAACATATGATTTTTATAACAGGAGGGAAAGATTATGGGTGTACAGCAGCAGGATGGGACAGATCGAAAGAGAATGCAGACATTCCACGCGGATGAGGTGATCGTGCGGGAGGGAGAGGTCTGCGATGCGATGTACAAGATACTGTCAGGCTCCGTGGCAGTCTATGTGCGCTACGGGGAGGAGGACGAACACCTGATTGGAATCTATTCAAAGTCGCGTTGTTTTGGGGAGATGAGCGTGATATCAGAACAGCCGAGCGTCTACACGGTGGTCGCCTACGACGATGTCCTGCTCGTGCGGATCACGAAGGATTTTCTGGAGGAGTTTATCAAGAACAATCCCCGCAATATCATCGACATCATGCGCAATATGGGGCAAACGATCACCGTGATGCAGAAAAATATCGACCTGCTGCTCGATGATCTCAACGAGAAGCAGGATCTCAACAAGAGGCGGACACAGGAGCTTTGCGATAAGATCAGGCAGTACAGGGTGAAAGGAATCCTGGTTTAATCATTGCATTTTCCGGACTGTGTTGTTACAATATACTTGTATGAACGTAATCATTCTGTTATGTAAAGGAGAATTGTAATAATGGACAGAGGAGCAGGAATTTTATTGCCGATCACCAGTCTGCCGTCGAAATACGGTATCGGGTGTTTTTCAAAAAGCGCGTATGATTTTGTGGACTGGCTGAAGGAGGCGGGGCAGAGTTACTGGCAGATACTGCCGCTCGGACCTACCAGCTATGGGGACTCGCCGTATCAGTCCTTTTCGACTTATGCGGGCAACCCCTATTTCATCAGCCTGGAAGCCCTGATCGAGGAGGGCGTGCTGACTGAGGAAGAGTGCGGTGAGGCGGATTTCGGGGAAAAGCCGGGAACGATCGACTACGGAAAGATGTATGAGAGCCGCTATCCGCTGCTGCGCAAAGCGTATGAGCGGAGCGATGTCAGCCATAACCCGGAGTATCTCAGGTTTGTGGAGGAGAATCGCTGGTGGCTCTCGGACTATGCGCTGTTCATGGCAGTGAAGGACCGGTTTGACGGTGTCCCGTGGACAGAGTGGGCGGAGGATATCCGTTTCCGGTGGGGAAATGCCATGGACTATTACCGGAGAGAGCTCTATTTTGATATCGAGTTTCAGCAGTACCTGCAGTTTATGTTCCAGAAACAGTGGCGCGCGCTGAAATCTTACGCCAATGAGAACGGGATCCTGCTGGTCGGCGATATTCCGATCTATGTGTCCATGGACAGCGCGGACGTCTGGGCGCATCCCGAACTGTTCCAGCTCGACGGGGAGAATCTGCCGGTGGCTGTGGCAGGGTGCCCGCCCGACGGGTTTTCTGCGACGGGCCAGCTGTGGGGCAACCCGCTGTATCGCTGGGATTACCACAGACAGACGGGATATCAGTGGTGGATCTCAAGGCTGGAGTACAGTTTCCGGCTGTGCGATGTGCTGAGGATCGACCATTTCCGCGGGTTTGATGAGTACTATTCTATTCCTTACGGGGAGGAGACGGCAGTGAACGGCCACTGGGAGAAGGGACCGGGGATCGACCTGTTCCGCCACATGGAGCGCGCGCTTGGCTGGAAGGAAGTCATCGCGGAGGATCTGGGCTTTGTGACGGACTCTGTGCGCAGGATGGTGCAGGAGAGCGGGTTCCCGGGGATGAAGGTACTCGAGTTTGCATTTGACACGCGCGACTCGGGAAGTGCCAACGATTACCTGCCGCATAACTACATAGAGAACTGTGTCGTCTACACGGGAACGCATGACAATGAGACGATCGCAGGCTGGCTTGACAGTATACCAAAAGAAGATGTACAGGCAGTGAGAGACTACCTGTGTGATCAGCATACGCCGAAAAAACTGCTGTACAAGTCGCTGATCAGCATGGCGATGCGCAGCTGCGCGAAGCTTTGCATCATCCCGATGCAGGATTATCTGGGATTTGACAATACCTGCCGTATCAACAAGCCGTCCACAGTGGGAGAAAACTGGAAATGGCGCCTGAAGGGAGGAGAGCTGACAGACCAATTGCAGAAGGAGATCCATGAGATCTGCAAGCGGTATGGAAGGCTGAACTGGAGCAATGAGAAGATTGCAGAGCCGGAGGAGGACGAAGAAGAGGAGGACATCGAAGGCATCGGGGACGTCGGGGAGACAGAGACGGTGTAGACGGCTCACGGATCAGGCTGCGTGAAAATGACTGACAGATGAATATAAAGCGATAGAAAAAATAGCTGTCATTTCTGGCAGTTATTTTTTTATGCGCACGGCACCTCAGGGAAGCATGTCAGCAGAAGCTGACGGGTGCCCGGCGAAAATTTCTTGCAATACGAAAATAAATAGGCGATAATAAATAAAATGTTATATTCGCGGAGGGATCATTATATGATATGGAATGAGGCAAGAGAGTGTATGAGCCGGGATGAGCTGGCTGTGCTGCAGGGAAGACGTCTTGTGGAGCTTGTGAAGTATATGTATGATAACGCAGGGTATTATATGAAGAAAATGCGGAAGATAGGGCTTGAACCGGGAGATATCCGGGAGATCGGGGATCTGCCGAAGCTCCCGTTTACGACGAGAGAGGATCTGATAGAAGCTTATCCGGCGGGTTTGCTTGTCATGTCAAACAGCAGGATCGTCCACTATTACGGGTCGGATCACAATACCGGCTTTGCCGGGAGGGAAACGTTGGCGGGGTATACACAGCATGACATGGATATCTGGAAGGAGTGCATGGCGCGCTCGATCAGCATGGCAGGCCTGGGGGAGGAGGATGTCATACAGGTCGGGTGCAGCTACGGGGTGTTCGGGGACGGTATTGGCGTACACGGCGGGGCGCAGGAAGTTGGGGCGACAGTGATACCGGCGTCCGACTACAAACCGGCGATGCTGGGGGCATTGATGCGGAGGCTGCGTGTGACGGGGATCGTCAGCCCGTATTCGTATCTGATGCGCGTGGCGAAGTTCGTCGAAAAAAGAGGGATGAAAAACATGCTCCGGTTAAAGGCGGCAGTGTGCGGCGGCGGGTCCGGGACAGAAAGTGTACAGAAAAGGATACAGGACAGGCTCGGGATCAAAGTCTATGACATTTTTGGTCTGGACGAACTGACAGGACTTGGCGTGGCGTGTGAGTGTGCGTGCCAAAACGGGCTGCACATTCAGGAGGATTACTTCCTGGCGGAAGTCGTGGATGCCCATAAACTGCTTGTCCTTCCTGGCGGGGTCAGAGGAGAGCTGGTATTTACCACGCTCCAGAAGGAAGGGATCCCGCTGATCAGATACCGCACGATGAGCCATACAAAGATCAACTATGAGAAATGCGAGTGCGGCAGGACGATGGCGAGGATGGACAAGGTTTTTTACGGGGAGAACGATGTGCTGCAGATCAGAGGCAACGATGTGCCGGTATCGCAGATCGATGCGGCACTTTCTGCGGTCCAGGACAGGGAGGCTTCCTATATCCTATATGTCAGGAAAGAACATAACTATGATGTGGTGGATGTCTATATAGTCTGCACTGAAAAAAATGGCGCGGCGGCGCGCGGGGAGGACCGGCGGCGCGCGGTGGCGGACGCGGTAGCTGCTGTCATTGGCACGCAGCCTGCTGTCTATTATGCCAGGATCGCCAAATCAGGGGCGTTGTGCGGAACTCATGGGGAAGTATTCAGTGATGACTTCGGTGAAGCGTACAGGAAGGACTCCATAGAAAAAAGAGTAACGATCGTGGATGAGAGGAAATATCGACAAGATTGACAGGCATATTTTATGCAAAATCAGCTAAAAAAGAGTAAAATACAGACATTGAAAAAAGCGTGTGGATAGTATACAATAAAAAGTAAGGAATTGTCGGAAAATACCATATGAAAGGGGAGATACTGTGAAGAAGAGATTATTAGTGGCGGTGCTGTCAGTCTCTTTGCTGACGGCGGTGTTTGCAGGCTGCGCGGATAAGGATGCCAGCGGTCAGACTGACACCCGGACAGCAGGTGTGGAAACAAAACAGGCTGATGAGGGCGAACAGCTCGAATCAGGTAAAGTGGCGTTGAGGGTCTGGGTTGAGGAGGCCAATATCCCTAACCTGCAGAAGATGATCGACAGCTTCAAGCAGAAGTACGCCGGACAGGCTGATTTTGATATCACGATCGAAGTGTCCGGCGATGCAGATACCAGGGCGAATGTGCTTGGCGATATCCACAATGCCGCCGATATCTTCTCCATGCCGGATGACCAGCTCTACAGTCTGATTGCAGGCGGTGCACTGTCGCCAGTAGCAAATCAGGACGAAGTAAAGACAGCAAATCTGACTGATGCGGTTGACGCGGCATCTTACAACGGGACAGTGTACGCGTATCCTTACACTGCCGACAATGGCTATTTCCTGTATTACAATAAGGAATATTTTTCCGAGTCGGATGTGCAGACATTGGACAGGATCCTCGAGGTGGCAGCGGAAAACGAAAAGAAATTCTCCATGGAATTCAATTCGGGCTGGTATCTGTATTCTTTTTATGGAAATACAGGTCTTGATTTCGGCATCAACGCGGACGGTGTGACCAACTACTGTACATGGAATGCCACCGAGGGAAGTATCAAGGGCGTCGATGTGGCACAGGCGCTGATCGACATCGCAACACACCCGGGCTTTATCGCACAGCCCGATGCAAGCTTTGTGGAAGGCATACAGGACGGCACATGCATCGCGGGGATCAGCGGCGTGTGGAATGCGGTCGCGGTGCAGGAGGCATGGGGAAAGAGCTACGGGGCATGCAAGCTTCCGACCTACACCTGCAAAGGGCAGCAGATACAGATGTCATCCTTCAAAGGATATAAAATGTTCGGTGTGAACTCGTATTCGGATCATCTCGCGTGGGCGCATAAGCTTGCGGACTGGATCACAAACGAGGAGAACCAGATCCTTCGATTCCAGGAGAGAAGCCAGGGACCAGCCAACATCGTTGCGGCGTCCTCCGATGAGGTCGGTAAAGTTCCGGCGATCGCCGCCGTCATCGAACAGTCACAGTACGGCGTGCTGCAGCGGGTAGGAAACAGTTACTGGACAGCATGTACGGGCTTTGCGGACGCGATCGCCGCCGGAAATCCCGACAATGTGTCGCTTCAGGATCTGGTGGACAGGCTTGTGAGCGGTATAACGGCTTCGGTAGTACAATGAGGAGGGAACGAAATGAATGGTAAGAAACGTTTGAGCATCACGGTAGTCATTTTAGTTCCGGTCTTCATCCTCGGGGTGCTGGCGATCTTTTCCAACATTACGGCGATCAGCAACCTGAAAAGAGTCAATATGACCGCGGTGACGATATCAGATGAGCACATGGTCAATATTTCACAGCTCAGCGACATTGAGAAGGAACTGCAGGAGATCCACAAGAAGGCGCTCTCACATATCATCGCGACGGATCTTGACACACTGATCGCGACAGTGGCGGAGGTGCGCGCCGAGGAGGAAGTGCTTGACAAGTATCTGGTGGAGTACAAGGACAGCCTGATCGAGGCGGATGCATCTGCGTATGATACGCTCGTGTCCAATTATGAGACGATGAAGTACGAGATCGCAAACCTGATGGCGTTCAGCGGGAACGCGGAGAAAGAACAAGCTTTTGCTCTGGCGAACGGAACGATCAAGCAGTGCAGCGACGAGATGCAGCGCCAGGTCGAGATCATGATGGAGAGCGCACAGGAGAGCGCGTCGCAGGCAAGTGATGCGCTGACGGCTGAGTACAACGGGGCAGTGCTCAAGAATATGATCATTGTCGGCCTCAGCGTGACCGCGCTGCTCATCACCTTGTACAGCGTGTTCGTGCTGATCATCAGAAAACTGATCGTAGCCAACCGCGAGATCAATGATATCATCAACGGTATCGACCAGAGCCAGGGCGACTTGACAAAGCGGATCAGCATTTTGTCCAATGACGAGATCGCAGATCTCGGAAACGGTATCAACACGTTCATGGGAAAACTGCAGAGCATCATGAAGATGATCATCGAAAATTCCAGAAAGCTCGAGGAGGTTGTCAGCGAGGTGCAGGAGAGCGTGCGCACTTCCAACGACAGCGCGTCAGATCTGTCGGCAGTCACGCAGGAGCTGTCAGCCACGATGCAGGAGGTCGGGCATTCCGCGACGATCATCAATCAGAACGCGGAGTCTGTGCGCAGCGAGGTTGAGATCATTGCGGACAAGTCGAACAGCATCAATGACTACTCCAGGAAGATGAAGGAAAATGCGGACACGATGGAGTCGAACGCAAAATTAAACATGCAGGAGACGAGCACAAAGGTGCAGGAGATCCTCGAAGTTCTGAACCAGGCGATCGAGGAGAGCAGGAGCGTCGAGCAGGTGAACGGGCTGACCAACGATATCCTGAGCATATCCAGCCAGACAAACCTCCTTGCGCTGAATGCTTCGATCGAGGCGGCAAGGGCAGGAGACGCGGGAAAAGGCTTTGCGGTCGTGGCGGATGAGATCAGACAGCTTGCGGACTCAAGCCGCGCGACGGCGAACCGCATCCAGGAGATCAACGGTGTTGTCACGAATGCGGTGCAGAATCTTGCAGGGCATTCCAACAATCTGGTGGAGTATATGACCAACTCGATCCTGCCGGAGTTTGAGAACTTCGTCAGCAGCGGGGAGCAGTACAGGGACAATGCCACATACATAGAGGGCGTCATGAACGAGTTCACGGCAAAGACGGACGACCTCAAACGCGCTGTCGACGAGATCGCCACATCGATCGAGACGATCACGGATGCGATCGAGGAGGGGGCAAGGGGCGTGACGGGCGCAGCGGAGAGCACGCAGGTACTTGTCGGGGATATGGAGAATATCAGCAATAGAATGGAAGAGAACCAGCAGATCGCGGCAGCGCTCCAGAAGGAAACCGACGTGTTCAAGAATTTCTGATGATTTTAAAATTATCATAGAACAAAAGTTCGCCAAAGACTTGACTTTGGCGGACTTTTGTTCTATGATTACGATAGGGCGTGTCCGCAGGCGGTCAGAAAGCCGGCGGACATAATATAGGATGATAAGATCTGGCAGACAGTGATGAGAGGACAGGATAGAACGTATGGGAAAGTGTGTGATAATCGGAGCAGGGGCGTGTGACACGCAGAGACTCAGGGAACGGCTGGCGGTCAATGACGGGGATCTGTGCATCGCCGCGGACGGAGGGATGGATCATCTGTCTGAGATCGGATTGACACCGGATATCGTGTTAGGCGATATGGACTCGCTGGAAAACGAGGATGTGATCCGTTCTCAGCGTGCAGATTTTTGTGTGAAGAGGCTCCCTGCCGAGAAGGATGATACGGACATGCTCGCGGCGATCAAGGAGGGACTGGCAGCAGGGTATCGGCAGTTTGAGCTTTACGGGGCACTTGGCGGGCGGATCGACCATACGCTTGCAAATATCCAGTGCCTGCTGTATCTGTCAAATCGGGGTGCGAAAGGTACGATCGTGGGTGACGATGTCACGCTGACACTGATCAGGAATGAAAGTATTACTTTTGATGCGGACAGCGCCTGCAAGGGAAAACGCATCTCCGTATTTGCGTTCGGTGCAGATGCACACGGGGTGTCAGAAAAGGGATTGAAGTATTTATTGGATCATGTTACAGTAAAACAGGAGTTTCCGGTTGGTGTGAGCAATGAATTTCTAGGAGAAGATGCCGAGATCACGGTGGAGGATGGCATGCTCTTGATCTGTTTGGAGGGATTTTGATGATTTACACTTTTTCGACATGGCTTTTCTTTTTCTATTTCTATTGTTTTTTGGGCTGGATCTGGGAGACTTGCTATGTGTCCGTTCTGAAGGCGAAGTGGGTCAACAGGGGCTTTATGAGAGGTCCCTTTCTGCCGATCTATGGCTCCGGCGCGATCGTCGTGCTGATCTTTACGCTGCCGTTCCGCACCAACCCCGGGCTGGTGTTTGTCGTGGGGATGGCGAGCGCCACGATACTGGAGTATTTTACCGGGGCGGCGATGGAGCAGATGTTTCATGTGCGGTACTGGGATTACAGCAATCAGCGCCTGAACCTGAACGGTCATATCTGCGTGACATCCTCGCTTGCGTGGGGGATGTTCTCGGTGATCCTCACGCTGTACGGCCACACGCCGGTGGAGCGGCTTGTCTCCTGCATGAGCATCAATGTCTTGGAGGTCATAGTCTTTGTGCTGACGGTCTATATATCGATCGATATGGCGGAGAGTGTCCGCGAGGCGATCAACCTCAAGGAAGTGCTGCTGAGCCTGGAGGAGAACAACGAGGAGTTCCGGAGGCTTCAAAAGCACATCGAGATCGCGTCCGCATTTTATGGCGGCGAGTTAAAGGAGAGATCGGAGGCGGGGCTGAGAAAGATCAATTCCGCGCTGGAGTCCGGGAAGGAAATGTACGACAGGCTGGGGGAGAGCAGCCGGATGTCCAGGGCGGCGTTCATGCAGAAGGTGAACAGCGCAAGGTCCAGGAAAGAGTACGGCCGTATGAACTCGCTGTTAAAGCGTAACCCGCGCGCGGTGTCGAGGATGCACGAGGAAGCATTTTCAAGATTTGTGGAATTTGCGGAGGAAGACGCGGATCAATAGATAATAGTGGGGAGCGCCTGCATGCTGCAAAGGATAAGCGCGGCAGGTTCCTGCAGCGGATCAGAGGATGAATGAGCGAAAACGAAAGGGGAAGATTATGAGCGTGATTGATCGTAACGGATTGGCCAGGTTGGGCGAGGTGCTTGAGGAGAGCGTCAGGGCAGGGCAGGTCGCGGGCGGCAATCTCTGTGTCCTTCACAGGGGAGAGGAAGTGTACTACGCGGAGGCGGGGTATGCGGACATCGCGAACCAGAAGAAAATAACAAGAGACAGCATTTTCCGTCTGTATTCCATGACAAAGCCCGTCACATCGGCGGCGGTGATGCTGCTGATGGAGCGCGGTGTCATCGATCTGCTCGATCCTGTGTCAAAGTACATACCGACTTTCAGGGATATAAAGGTGGCGTCTTCGGAGGGGGATGTGGCAGCCGCCAGGCAGGTGACGATCAAGGACTGTCTGTCCATGACGTCGGGGCTGGCGTACAACTGTGACCCGGATCCTGCAAGCCGCGCTGCCGCGCTGGTCTATGACGAGCTGGACAGGAGGCTGTACTCCGACGATCCGATGACGACCATGGAGATGGCGTCAAAGCTGGGGCAGGGACGGCTTGCCTTCCAGCCGGGGGAGTGCTGGCGGTACGGGACGAGCGCTGATATCCTCGGCGCAGTGGTGGAGTCGGCGTCGGGTGTCCGTTTCGGGGATTTTTTGCGGAGAGAATTTTTTGAGCCGTTAAATATGAACGATACTGGTTTCAGCCTTGACGCGGCAGGGAGGGACAGGCTGACGAAAGTGTATGAGAAGACGGCAGGCGGGCTGGCTGAGTACCATGGAAACCACCTGGGGATCTGCAATCACATGGATGCCGACATCCGGTTTGAGTCGGGCGGAGCGGGGCTGGTGTCCACGATCGCCGACTACAGGCATTTTGCACAGATGCTCATGAACCGGGGGACGTATCAGGGCAGGACATATCTGGCGCCGGCGACAGTCGCATACATGACGGGCTGCCGTCTGTATCCGCACCAGCAGGCTATGATGGCGGGCTGGGAGAGTCTGGCAGGCTACAGCTACAGCAATCTGATGCGCGTGATGACAGATCCGTCCCTGGCAGTGATCAACGGTTCGCAGGGAGAGTACGGCTGGGACGGATGGCTTGGACCGTACTTTGCAAACATGCCAGGGGAGGAGACGACGTTCCTGATGATGGTACAGCTGCGGGATGCCGGGACGTTCACCCTCACAAGAAAGCTCAGGAACGTGCTGGCGGCGTCACTGTCTGTCCAGCCATGAATCTATTAAAAAAGATCGCGTGAAGGTCTGGGTACCTTCACACGATCTTTTTGTTTTATACGACATCCTGAAGCTGTGCCGTGTAGAGCTTGTAGTAAGCGCCCTTTTTCGCCATCAGCTCACTTGCGTTCCCCTCCTCCACGATGCCGCCGTTGTCGATGACAAAGATGCGGTCAGCTTTCTGGATTGTGGACAGGCGGTGTGCGATGACAAATGATGTGCGCCCTTTCAACAGGGCTTCGATGCCGTCCTGGACCAACAGCTCTGTCTTGGTGTCGATACTAGAGGTAGCCTCGTCCAGGATCAGTATCTTTGGCATGCTGACCATCGTCCGGGCGAAGGCGAGCAGCTGTTTTTGCCCGACAGACAGGCCGCCGCCGCGCTCCTCGAGCCTGGTGTTGTAGCCGTCGGGGAGTTTGGCGATAAAATCATGGGCGTGAACAGCTTTTGCCGCCGCGATAATTTCTTCGTCCGTCGCGTCTAACTTCCCGTATGCGATATTTTCGCGGATCGTTCCTGTGAACAGGAAATTGTCCTGCGTCATGATGCCCATCTGCTGCCGGAGACTCTCGATGCTGACTTTCTTGATATCATGTCCGTCGACCTTGATCATGCCCTTCTGGATGTCGTAGAAGCGGCTGATCAGGTTCACGATGGTCGTTTTTCCGGCACCGGTAGGTCCCACGAGGGCGATCGTCTCGCCGGGATTGATGTGGAAGCTCACATCGTCAAGGACATTGATGCCCTCCTCGTAGGAGAATCCGACATGCTCAAAATCAACGGCACCGACGATCTCGGGCATCTGTGTCACGCCCTCCGCATCCACGATCTCCGCGTCGGTATCGAGTATCTCAAAGATCCGCTCCGCGCCGGAGATGTTGGTGATCAGCTGGTTGTAAAAGTTGCTCAGGTTCATGATCGGCTGCCAGAACATGGATATATATGTGCCGAACGCGATCAGTGTTCCCACAGATACATTGTCGATGCCGAGGATCATGATGCCCGTAAACCACAGCGATACGTTGCCGAGTCCCCAGCAGAAATCGATGACAGAGCCGAAAGCGTCCGCGTACAGCACCGCATCCATAAAAGAGCGCTGATGTTCATCGACCAGGGTGCGGAAAGTCTCCTTTGTCTCTTTCTCGGCGGTAAAGCTCTGGATGATGCGGATGCCGGACATATCCTCATGCACAAAGGCGTTCAAATTGGAAGATTTTTTTCGGAAAATCTGCCACCGCTTGTGGGAGCGCACTTGTATGAACCATACCCCGACGATCATGAGCGGAATGCTGATCAGCGCGGCAGCGGCAAGCTTCGCGTTTTTGACAAACATGATGCCCACCACCGCACAGATCGTGATAAAGTCCGGGATCAGGGTTGTGACACTGTTTGACAGCACGTCTTTCAGCGAGTTGATGTCCCCTATGATACGCGCGAGGATCTTTCCGGTCGGACGGCTGTCAAAAAATTTAAAGTCGAGGGTCTGAATATGGGTGTAGAGCTGCTGCCGGATCGTGACCAGCACCTTGTTGCACACTTTTGCCATGATATACATGCGGGCTTTCACGAGGATGATCAGGATCGCATTGAGCAGCAGTGCGATCGCTGCAAGCCGGTACAGACCGGCGTAATCGCCGACTGAAATATGTCTGTCAATGGCGGACTCTATGATCAGCGGGTTGATGAGGCTCACGCACACGCAGTATGCCATGATCAGCAGCACTGCGAAGATGGGAGCCTTGTGTGTGAGCAGATAGGAAAAAAGCCTGCCCAGCGTTTTTAGTTTGCCCACTTCTTTCAGGTTTTCGTCTTCCTTGTAGGAATTAATTGCCATGGTATGCACCTCCTTTCCTGACTGCAGCCGGCTCACCGTACTGCGATACATAGGTGGTATAGTATAAGCCCTTTTTTGCGAGAAGCGCGTCGTGCGTCCCGCGCTCGGCGATCGAGCCGTTCTCGAGGACGATGATCTCGTCCGCGTGGCGCACGGCGCTGATGCGGTGGGCGATGATGAGTTTCGTGGTGTCGGGCAGCGCTTTCAGCGTCTTTTGTATCTCGTGCTCCGTCTCCATGTCCAGCGCGGATGTCGAGTCGTCCATGATCAGGATCGGCGTGTGTTTTGCAAACGCCCGCGCGATGCTGATGCGCTGCTTCTGACCGCCCGAGAGTCCGACGCCGCGCTCGCCGATGACGGTTTCATATTCATCGGGCATCTTTTCGATGAAACTGCTCGCCTGTGCGTCTCTGGAAGCCTTCCGCACGACTGGCTCGTCAATGTACTTCTTTTTGCCGAGCTTTACATTTTCATTGATCGTGTCTGAGAACAGGAATACGTCCTGCATCACGATGGAGATGCTTCCCCGGAGCTGCTTTAGCGAAAGCTCCCTGATGTCCACACCGTCAAGGCGGATACAGCCGTCGGTGGCATCGTACTGTCTCTGGAGCAACTGGATCACTGAGGTTTTGCCTGCGCCGGTAGCACCCATGATGCCGATCGTGGAGCCTGCCGCTGCCTCAAAAGTGATGTCGTGCAGGATTTCATGCATATCTTCCTTGTGAAAGGAAACGTGGGAAAATTCAATCTTTCCCTGCACGTTGTCCAGCGTGACCGGATTTTCAACCTCTGTGATGGCAGGTGTCTGTTCATAGATCTTGACGATCTTCTTGTTCGAGGCGATGCCGGCGGAGAAGTCGTTTGACAGCCAGCCGAGCATCTCCATGGGCCATACGATATTGTTGGAGTACTCGAGGAAAGCACCGAGCACACCCAGGGTGATCGTCCCCTGAATGACAAGGCGTCCGCCGAGCAGGAGGATGACCATAGGCAGAAGCTTTGTGATGATCTGCAGGTACGGATAGTAGCGCACAAACACTTTGGACTGCCGCATGTTGAGCTCGTAGTAGCGCTGGTTGTGCGACAGGAATTTGCCGATCTCAAACTTTTCCCGCGCAAATGCCTTCACGGTGCGCACCCCGGCAAGATTTTCTTCCGCCACAGTGTTGAGGATCGCGTTTTCCTCGCTGATATCCTCGTAGATCGTACCGAGATGGCGTTCCATGCTGACGGCGATCAGTGCGGACAGGAACATCGCGACTGTCGGTATGATGGCGAGCGGTGCGTGAAGCCGGTACATACAGAAGAGCACCACACAGGTGTGGAAGATGACCTCTAAGATCAGCATGCTCACGTAGGACAGGGTGTTCCAGATCCTGTCGATATCGTCCTTGACGCGCGCCATGAGTTCTCCGGTGTTTGTCTTGTCAAAGAAGCTGCAGCTCAGGCTCTGGATGTGGTCAAACAGATTCTTCCGCATATCCGAGCCGATGGACGAGCCCACTTTGTCAAAAATATATTCCTTGGTGTACTGAAAAATACAGCGCCCCACGCCGACGAGCAGGATGCCGCCGAGCAGATAGGGCAGGATCGTGAGATTGCCGCCCAGGATCACGTCGTCGATGATGTGCATGGTGAGCATCGGCGCCAGCATATCAAGGGAAACACTGACGAGCAGTGAAGCGATGGCAAAGGCGTAATGCCATTTGTATTCCCAGATGTAAGTTGATAGTTTCTTTCTCATAAAAAATAGCTCCCTCCCTCCGGTAGTCTCCGGTGATAAAGTGATAAAAAGATACAAAAAAACCTCATGGTAAAATCACCATGAGGTCAGATGACAGTGTGATCATCGTTGATAAAGTACAGTTTATCAGATACAATATCCCCCGGAGATAATTTTACTATTGCGTATGCTGTATGTTGTTATGGAATGATCCGCTGCTGCAGTGAAAGACTTGTTAAACATAGTACTATCTCCTTTCCTGTGCGGCATCTGCTGTTTTTCCAACAAATGCTATAAATGGTTACTTCATATAACATACTCTCATTTCAGACGGTTGTCAACTACTTATTTGCGGTTTGCATGAATTTCTGAACAGTTCCTTAGGACTTTGCACTGCGCTGCGAAGCCCGTGAGAAAGCATAGTGGCTGGAAGGCATCAGGCCAACCGCGAAGCTTTTTGTTTGCATTACCGCGATATTCTTCCATGAAATGATTGCGCATATGCGGAAAAAAGTGTATACTTGAGAGGAGTGTGAGATCACATTTTTTCAATTACTTCAAATATGATGCAGATAAAAAAATAGAAAAGGAGAGTAAAGTAAATCATGAGCAAGAAAACGACGGTACTAATGATCCTTGACGGTTATGGATTGAATGAACAGACAGAGCACAATGCAGTGGCACTCGGCAGGACGCCTGTCATGGACAGGCTGATGAAGGAGTATCCGTTCGCGAGGGGGAATGCGAGCGGTATGGCAGTGGGACTTCCTGACGGACAGATGGGCAACTCTGAGGTGGGACACTTAAACATGGGCGCGGGGAGGATCGTCTACCAGGAGCTTACCAGAATCACGAAGGAGATCCAGGATGGGACTTTCTTTGAGAATCCGGCGCTCATGGAGGCTGTGGAAAACTGCAAAGCGAAGGGTTCCGCGCTGCATCTGTTCGGACTCCTGTCGGACGGCGGCGTCCACAGCCACAATACGCATCTGTACGGTCTGCTGGAGCTGGCAAAGCGCAGCGGACTCTCGGATGTCTACGTACACTGTTTCCTCGACGGACGCGACACGCCGCCTGCATCGGGAAAAGGCTTTGCGGAGGCGCTTGAGGCGAAGATGGCAGAGATCGGCGTAGGCAGGATCGCGTCTGTCATGGGGCGTTACTACGCGATGGACAGGGACAACAACTATGACCGTGTGCAGAAAGCATACGAGGCCATGACAGCGGGCATCGGCGAGCAGGCAGCGTCCGGTCCGGCTGGAATACAGCAGTCCTACGACAATGACAAGACAGACGAGTTTGTACTTCCGACTGTGGTGGCGGAGAACGGCAGGGCGATCGCGACGATCAAGGACGGCGACTCAGTCATTTTCTTCAATTTCAGACCAGACCGCGCAAGGGAGATCACAAGGGCGTTCTGCGATGATGATTTCAAGGGCTTTGACAGAAAGCGCCTGGATCTGAAATACGTCTGCTTCTCAGACTATGACCCGACGATCCCGAACAAGTCTGTCGCATTCCACAAGATTTCGGTGACGAATACCTTTGGCGAGTGGCTTGCGGCGAACAAGATGACGCAGGCAAGGATCGCAGAGACGGAGAAATACGCCCATGTCACCTTCTTCTTTAACGGCGGCGTGGAGGAGCCGAACGAGGGTGAGGACAGGGTGCTCGTGCCTTCTCCGAAGGAGGTGGCGACCTATGACCTGAAACCGGAGATGAGTGCTTACACAGTCTGCGACAAACTCACGGAAGCGATCCGGTCCGGCAAGTATGATGTCATCATCATCAATTTTGCAAATCCCGACATGGTGGGACATACAGGCGTTGAGGAGGCTGCGATCAAGGCGGTCGAGGCAGTTGACGAGTGTGTCGGAAAGGCAGTCGATGCGATCCTGGAAGTGAACGGCACAATGTTCATCTGCGCGGATCACGGCAATGCGGAACAGCTTGTGGACTATGAGACAGGCGCTCCGTTCACGGCGCACACGACGAACCCGGTTCCGTTCATCCTCGTGAACTATGATCCGGCGTACACATTGCGCGAGGGCGGCTGCCTTGCGGATATCGTGCCCACGCTGATCGAGACGATGGGGATGCAGCAGCCGGAGGAGATGACAGGCAAGTCGCTGCTGGTGCGCAGGTAGGCGCGACGGTTGCGAAGGATCTACGAAGGCTTCCCGATCAAAGTACAGTGAACGGAAGCGTATCATAAAGTATCATAAAATAGAAAAATGCAGGAGATTGTGAAGGATCTCCTGCATTTTTTTGCGTGTTCGGGAAATACTGTTGAGGAGAAGATCTTACTTCGAGAGGCTATGGTAAAGTTTAGGAGGGCAGTTATGAGAGCAACGCATTATAAGATTACGGATGTTCACGCGAGGGAAGTGCTGGATTCCAGGGGAAATCCGACTGTGGAGGCAGTGGTCACGGTCAATGACAGCTGGGAAGGACGGGCGAGCGTGCCGTCAGGGGCGAGTACCGGAAAGTTCGAGGCAGTCGAGTTGAGAGACGGTGAGATGCGATACATGGGGCTTGGCGTGGAGAAGGCAGTCAACAATGTAAACACAAAGATCAGGGATAAGCTGGTGGGCATCGATGTGTGCGACCAGAAATTGATCGACCACATTCTGGTGGACACTGACGGGACAGACAACAAGGGGAATCTGGGGGCAAACGCCACACTGAGCGTGTCGATGGCAGCCGCGCGCGCAGCCGCAGATGCCTTGGGAATGACGCTGTACAGGTATCTGGGGGGCGTGAAACCGGACAGGCTTCCGGTGCCGATGATGAACATCTTAAACGGCGGCAGACACGCGACGAACACGGTGGATTTTCAGGAATTTATGATCATGCCGGTCTCCGCGGCAAACTTCCGCGAGGCGCTGAGGATCTGTGCGGAGATCTATCACAATCTCAGGAAAATATGCCACAGGAAGGGGCTGTCGACAGGTGTGGGCGATGAGGGCGGATTTGCGCCGGATCTTCCCGACGCATTTGCCGTTCTCGACCTGATCGTGGAGGCAGTCAAGGCGGCTGGCTATGTGCCGGGACAGGATATCCGGATCGCGCTCGACGTGGCGGCATCCGAACTGTACAACGAGCAGGATGGCACATATCATTTCAGCGGCGAGACAGAGTTGAAGCGCAGGCAGGCTTCGGCAGACAATGTGGCGTGCGCATGCTATGAGGCGGGGGACGTGCCGGGCTGTGTGGATGACGATCATGTGATCCGACGCACTACGGAGGAGATGATCGTCTACTATGAGCGGCTGATTGAGCGCTATCCGATCATATCGATCGAGGATGGTCTGGCGGAGGACGACTGGGACGGCTGGGCAGAACTCACCAGACGCATCGGTGACAAGGTACAGCTCGTGGGGGATGATCTGTTCGTCACCAACACAAAGCGCCTTGACGCCGGTATCAAGAAGAGGGTGGCAAACGCGATCCTCGTAAAGGTCAACCAGATCGGCACGGTGAGCGAGGCGGTCGAGGCGGTGGAGATGGCACAGCACAATGCATACAAGGCTGTGATCAGTCACAGGAGCGGCGAGACGGAGGACTCCTTTATCGCGGATCTGGCAGTGGCGATGAACGCCGGGCAGATCAAGACCGGAGCACCGTGCAGAAGTGACCGGGTGGCAAAATACAACCAGCTGCTGCGCATCGAGGAGGAGATCGATGTTGTTTCCAGATATTTGAATCCTTTTGATAAGATCTGATGCAGGTTAGGTACACCAAACCAGGCAAAAAACGGTTTCTGCGTGGTTTGGTGTACCTGATCGCACAAAAAGAT
The DNA here is from genome assembly GCA_910585765.1 of uncultured Lachnospiraceae bacterium. GTDB lineage: Bacteria > Bacillota > Clostridia > Lachnospirales > Lachnospiraceae > COE1. Next base: position 97,651 of record CAJUES010000004.1, read on the forward strand.
AGTCAATATTTCACAAGAATTGTCTGACAAATATAGACAATATGCGAAATTTACATAAATTTTTCAAATAATATAAAAAATACCAAAAATTCACCGATATATATAATGCGCAGCTAAATATGAGTGAAAACAGTGGTGAGAGATGTATAACAATACCCTAATATGCCAAAAACGGATCTTATCACTGTTTGAATGAAATATTTTCAAGATAGGGTGTCTAATGGTCTGGATGAGTATTCAGAATATTAGATACCCTATTTTGATTTTCTGGTTTGGATTTTGGATGCGGGCTGACTGAAAATACTGAAAAACAAAAAAACAGTTGAAATGTACATGGAGGTATGATAAACTATTTCTCGATAGCAGGCTTGACCGTGCGACAGGGCAGTCTGCATGTTGTCAGCGGGGAGGTGTGAAGATGGCAGCGTTGAGAATCGTTTTAATGATTATTTTAATATTGGTTTCTATCGTTTTTACGGTGATCGTTTTGATGCAGGAAGGCAAATCCGCGGGACTTGGAGCGATCAGCGGTGCAGCTGAGACTTACTGGGGCAAGAACAAAGGCCGTTCCATGGAGGGGGCGCTTGTCAAGATTACCAAGTTTTTGGGCATTGCATTCATGTTGCTCGCAATTGTTTTAAATATCAATTTTTAGTAGATGATTATATTTAAGATAAAACGATGAAACACTCTTGTAACAAGAGTGTTTTTTCGTAATTGACACAGGACTTTTCACAATAAGCGTTCGAGGAGAGATTTCGGAGACTGTCAAAAGAGACTCCGGGAGGCTGTTCAAAACAAAAAGGAGGGATTGGAATGTCTGATAAGAGGAAAAAGGTGATCATGGATCTGGTGTCGGCAGAGTTTTACGTGCCAATGAAGGAGAAGGAGCTTGCGGTCATGCTGCAGGTGTCCAGGGACGACAGGGGAGAACTGAACCGGATCTTAAACGAACTGCTGGCGGAGGGAAAGCTCTCGCTCACCAGGAAAGGGAAGTTTATCAAGGCGAAACATTCAGACAGGGAGCTTATCGGTACATTCATCAGTCATCCGAAGGGCTTTGGATTTGTGGAGATCGACGGAAGGGATGAGGATCTGTATATTCCCGAGAATTTCGTGAACGGGGCTTTCCACAAGGATACAGTCAGGGTGTCGCTGCTGTCAGGAAACAGCGCGGGGCAGAATGGCAGGCGCCAGGAGGCACAGGTCGTGGAGATCCTGGCAAGGGGCATGAAGCAGATCGTGGGGATCTATGACAAGAGCAATAAGAACTACGGCTTTGTCATCCCGGACAACACGAAGATCTGCGAGGATGTCTTCGTGTCCGCGGAGCGCTCCAAAGGGGCTGTGTCAGGGCACAAGGTCGTCTGCGAGATCACGGATTACGGCAAAAACAACCGGAAGCCGGAGGGAAAGATAACGGAGATCCTGGGGCATGTCAACGACCCCGGCGTGGATATCATGTCGATCGTGAAGGGATATGAGCTGCCGACCGAATTTTCCGAGAAGATCATGCACCAGGTGGAGCGGGTGGCAAATGAAGTGTCCGAGGCGGATATGGCAGGGCGTCGTGACCTGCGCGCTGTACAGATGGTGACGATCGACGGCGAGGATGCGAAGGACCTCGACGATGCGGTCAGCCTCACCAGAGACGGCGCGCTGTACCAGCTGGGTGTGCACATCGCGGATGTGACCAACTATGTGCAGGAGAACTCTGCGCTGGACTGGGAGGCGAGAGAGCGCGGAACGAGTGTCTATCTGGTGGACAGGGTGATCCCCATGCTGCCGCATAAGCTCTCCAACGGTATCTGTTCCCTGAATGCGGGGGAGAACAGGCTGGCGCTGAGCTGTCTCATGACGATCGATCAGAAGGGCGAGGTGGTGAGCCATGAGATCGTGGAGTCCGTCATCAGAGTGGACCGGCGCATGTCCTACACGAGTGTGAAAAAGATTCTGGACGACAAAGATGAGGAGACGTGCAGGGAGTACGAAGAGCTGGTGCCGATGTTTGAATTGATGCGGGAGCTTGCCGGAATACTGCGCGAGAAGCGCAAAAAGAGAGGGTCTATCGATTTTGATTTCCCGGAGAGCAGGATCATCCTGGACGGACAGGGGCATCCGGTCGAGATCAAGCCGTATGAGCGGAATGTGGCGACCAAGATCATCGAGGATTTCATGCTGATCGCCAACGAGACTGTCGCAGAGCACTTTCACTGGATGGAGCTGCCGTTCGTGTACAGGACGCACGACAATCCCGATCCGGAAAAGATCAGCAAACTTGGCACGTTTATCCGGAATTTCGGATATTCGATCAAGAGCAGGCAGGAGGAGATCCATCCCAAGGAATTGCAGAAACTGCTCGCGAAGATCGAGGACACACCGGAGGAGGCGCTGATCAGCAGACTGACGCTGAGAAGTATGAAGCAGGCAAAGTACACGATAGACTGCACGGGGCATTTCGGGCTGGCGTGCCAGTATTACTGTCACTTCACCTCGCCGATCCGGCGCTATCCTGATCTGCAGATCCACCGCATCATCAAAGAGCAGATCCGCGGAAGGCTGAACGAGAAGCGCATCGAACATTACCGTGAGATCCTGCCGGAGGTGGCAAAGCACTCGTCTGAGATGGAACGGCGCGCGGACGAGGCGGAGCGCGAGACTGACAAGCTCAAGAAAGTCGAGTTCATGGAGCAGCATATCGGCGAGATCTACGAGGGTGTGATCTCCTCGATCACAACGTGGGGCGTGTATGTGGAGCTGCCCAACACGATCGAGGGCATGATCCATGTGTCCATGCTGCCGGGAGATTATTTCTACTACGATGAGGAGACTTACGAGATGGTGGGGCAGGCTACGGATATCCGGTATAAGCTCGGACAGAAGATACTGGTCAGAGTCAACGCGACAGACAGGCTCCTCAGGACGATCGATTTTGACATTCCGCTGGAAAATGACGAAGAGAGGGAATTATAATGGCAAAGAATGAGGCAATGAAGCTGGTTGCCAACAACAAGAAGGCATATCATGACTATTTTATAGAGGAGAAGTATGAGTGCGGTATCGCGCTCCACGGCACGGAAGTGAAGTCCCTGCGCATGGGGAGGTGCAGCATCAAGGAGGCGTTCGTCCGCATCGAGAATGCGGAGGTTTTCGTGTATGGCATGCACATCTCCCCGTACGAGAAGGGAAATATCTTTAATAAGGATCCGCTGCGCGTGAAAAAGCTGCTGCTGCACAAGCAGGAGATCAACAAGCTTCTGGGAAAGATCAAGGAAAAGGGATATACGCTGGTGCCGCTGCAGGTGTACTTTTCCAACGGCAGGGCGAAGGTGGAGATCGGGCTTGCGCGCGGCAAGAAACTGTATGACAAGCGCGATGACATCGCGAAGAAGGACGCGCGGCGCGAGACGGAGCGCGAGTTTAAGGTGAAGAATCTGTAAGGGGGGTTAGGGGGCAAGCAGCCCCCTTGATTTTTAGTTTGGCTTTAGTCCTCGCGGCTCCGCGCGGTGATGATCCACGGTGCGGGATCCGACTTGAAGGTGTTGTTGCTGCGCAGCTTTGTCACAGACACCTGTATCGTCTCCACGTCGGCGAGTCCGAGCTCATGCAGTGTGTCCGGCAATCCGGCGGCAGTCTTGAAGTCAAGTGTGTAGATGACTACGTTGATGTTCGGGTTGAGCTTTGTGAGGCATTCAAGCTCCTGTTCCGTGCTTGCCGACGCGACCAGGAATACCAGCGAGGGGACGGGACACTCCGCCATGGTCTCCTCGTCCACATGGTCGATGATCCTGATGTTGTGGAGATCAAAGTGTGACACATTGTCCTCGAGTGTGGAGCGGTCCGCTTTGCTGTACTCAACTGCGATGACAGAGCCTTCTGCGGCGATGAGCGCTGCCTCGATCGCGATGCTCTCGCCGCCGATCACACAGATATCGTCCTGCGGGTCGACCATCATCTTGCTGAGGATGATCGAGCGGATCTCGCTGCCCACATAGTGGATCGAGCCGCGCTGGAGCTTCTCATTGCTCAGTCCGATGCGGGAGGAATTTCTGGCGTTCGGGTTGATGATGAGCATGCCCGCGGAGGCGTTGATACCGCGGTTGATCATATCCTTGATCTGGTTGTGCAGGATCTCGCCGCTCGGGTCGGAACCTTCGTTGTACCAGACCTCGCACTCGCCCAGACCAGCGTTCCACAGGCGGTAGAAGATATCGTCGATCCCGGCGTTGGTGAACACCAGTGTGGTCTTGTGTGCCTCCACTGTGGGGATCACGTTCTTGTTCTTCTTGGTGATATCGATGATCTTGACATGTTCAAGGTCGATCGGTGTGTTCTGCGAGTAGTACTGCAGCCAGCTCAAAATGATCTCATTTGTAAAAATCTGTTTTTCCATAGTTTGTGCTCCCTTGTTCTTATTTTTTGTGTATTATACAGTTCCTTTGTCTCTTTATCCAATTCATTCCTTCCATGATTTTTATTTTATCTGAAAACCGCCCACAGGATCAGACGGACAAGGCTGCTGCATGATGCAGTCACAAAACCGGTCTTTATCAAGGTTTCTCCGACGCCCATATGGACTGCATATTGGATCTGCAGCTCCAGCGGCGGATCCTGAAAGGGGATTCCTGCTTTGATCACACAGTAGTATGCACCGATGAAAAAAATGATAACTCCCGCTAAAATAGCTGAATTGCAAATTCTGCAGAGTATATTTTTAAAAAATATGCTCATTTTTCATGCATCTCCGCAAGACTCGGTAAACAGTAATATGACAAACAATCCCTTCATTATATAATAACTATACCACATCAGTGACAAAAAAACAGCATGGTATGATAAAAATAATCCTAGTTTTTTGGAAAGAAATTTGCTACACTATAAAAAGCATGAAAGGAATGCGAGATTTTCAATACAGGAAAGGACAGGATGGTACAATGGGAAAAATATTTAAGTTTGGACAGGATGTGGACACCGATCAGATCATCGCGTCGCAGTATATCATATACCCTACGATCGATGAGATGAAAGTACATACTTTCGAGTCTCTGGACACGGACTTTGCGTCAAAAGTGCAGCCGGGGGACTATGTGGTGGCGTCGGAGAATTTCGGATGCGGTTCCTCGAGAGAGCAGGCGCCGACCGTGCTCAAGGCGCTTGGCGTCAAAGCTGTTGTAGCGAAGTCCTTTGCGCGTATTTTCTATAGAAATGCGATCAATATCGGACTTCCGGTCATTGTCTGCAAGGATCTGCATGACAATGTAAATGCAGGTGATGATATGGAGCTATCCATGCAGGAGGGCGTGGTGCGCGTGGGTGAAAGAGAATACGAGTGCACGAAGCTGCCCGCGTATATGCAGGGGATCCTGGATCAGGGCGGACTGATCGCATCGTTGAACAGGGAATAGGGGGAGTATGAGACATGGGAATGACAATGGCAGAAAAAATCATCGCGGCAGCGGCAGGCGCGGCGTCTGTGAAGCCGGGGGATATCCATACAGTGGAACTTGACAGATTGATGAGCAACGACGGGACGACACATCTGACGATCGATATGTACAATGATCTCAAAAACCCGCGCATCGCGGACGTCGGCAAATTAGTGTGGATCGTGGATCACAATGTGCCCTGCGACAGCGTGAAGACAGCGGCTTCACACAAGAAGATGCGCGATTTTGCGAGGGAGCACGGCATCACATTCTATGAGGGGGCAGGCGTGTGCCATCAGGTGATGATGGAGAACCATGTCACGAGCGGGGAACTGATATTCGGTGCGGACAGTCATACCTGTGCATACGGTGCGGTCGGTGCGTTCGGAACAGGTGTCGGCTGTACGGATTATCTCTATGCGATGGTGACGGGGAAATCGTGGCTGCTGGTGCCTGAAACCCTGAAATTCAATCTGAGGGGAAAGCTGAATGACGGTGTGTACGCGAGGGATCTGATCCTTTCGATCATAGGCATGATCGGTGCAAACGGCGCAAATTATATGGCGATGGAGTTTGGCGGCGACGGTCTGAAAACCCTGAATATGAGCGACAGGATCGCCATCTGCAATCTCTGCGTGGAGGCGGGGGCGAAGACGGCGCTGATGGAGGTCGACGAGATCACGCTTGATTATCTGAGATCACACGGCAGAGAGCCGAAACATAGTTTTAAGAGCGATGCGGACGCCTGCTTTGCAAAGGTGTATGACATTGACCTGTCAACGATCAAGCCGATCGTGGCGAAGCCGCACTTTGTCGACAGCGTTGTCGATGCAAAGGAGTGTGTGGGGACGCATATTGACGAGGCGTTTCTCGGCTCCTGCAACAATGGGCGCATTGAGGATCTGAGAGTCGGCGCGGCGCTGATCAAGGGCAGAAAGGTACATCCGCATGTGAGATTTCTGGTGGTTCCGGCGAGTGCGGAAGTGTACAGGCAGGCGCTCGCGGAGGGGATTATCGACACGTTTATGGAGGCAGGCGCGATCGTCATGAACGCAAACTGCAGTGTGTGCTGGGGAAGCTGCCAGGGCGTGATCGGCGAGGGGGAAGTGCTGATCAGCACCGGAACGCGCAATTTCAAGGGACGCGCGGGACACAAGGACTCGTTCGTGTATCTTGCGTCGGCGGCGACAGTGACGGCATCCGCGATAAAGGGCGAGATCGTGACGGCGGATATGATTGAATGTGATACAGTTAATGTGCTGTAGTTAACGTGCTATATAAAGGAGTTAGAATAAAACATGGATAGATTTACAGGAAAGATATGGGTTTTGGGCGATGATATCGACACGGACATCATCATTCCGACAGAGTACCTTGCGTTAAAGACGGTGCAGGACATGGCGCCGTACGCATTTTCACCATTGCGCCCGGAGCTTGCGGGACAGATCAGGGAAGGCGATATGATCGTCGCGGGGAAGAACTTCGGCTGCGGGTCGTCAAGAGAGCAGGCACCGGAGATCATCAAGGCGCTCGGCGTCAAGTGTGTGATCGCGAAGTCCTTCGCGCGCATCTTCTTCCGCAACGCCATCAACAATGGGCTGCTGCTGATCGAAAATGACAAGCTCCAGTGTGATGTGAAGGAGGGGGACGAGATCACGGTTGCCATCAACGAGTCCATAGAATGTCATGGAAAACAGTATGCGATCACGTCGCTTCCGCAGAATCTGGTGGATATCCTCAATGCGGGCGGCCTGGTGAAGGCGATGCAGAAACGAAATGGGCTGTAAGGCGATCAGGGCGGCGCTGGCATTGTTTGGCTCCACAGAAGTTAGTGAGATAAAGGAAGGCAAGGATTAGCTATGGGAATGACAATTATTGAAAAAATAATTCGAAATAATATTAATGCGGATGTGAAAGCGGGCGAGATCGTGACCGTCAACGTCGACCGCGTGATGATACACGACATCTTTATCCCGTTCGTGGCATCGAAATTCGAGGAGATGGGATTTACAAAATTGTGGGATGCGGACAAGGCAGTGCTGATCTATGATCATTTGGTGCCGGCGAGCCAGGTGGATGACACCAGACATTTCCGTGTCGGCGATGCGTTCGTGGAAAAGTACGGCATGAAACATGTCCACCGCTCCGACGGGATCTGTCACCAGCTGATGACAGAGGCAGGTTATGTCAAGCCGGGCGATATCGTGTTTGGCACAGACAGCCACACGACGACATACGGCTGTGTCGGCGCATTTTCATCGGGTATCGGGTATACGGAGATGGCAAGCATACTCGGCACCGGCACACTCTGGATCCGCGTGCCGGAGACGATCAGGGTGAACATCACAGGAAAGCTGCCGGAGAATGTCATGGCGAAGGACATCATATTGAGACTGATCGGTGATCTGGGGGCGGACGGCGCCACCTACAAAGCGCTGGAGTTCACGGGAGATACGGTTGAAAATATGACTGTGGCATCGAGAATGTCCATGTCGAACATGGCGATCGAGGCGGGGGCAAAATGTGCGCTTTTTACACCGGATGAGAAGACTGCACAGTACTGCGGGATAGCGCTCACGGACAGGGAGCGGGATCTGACAGGAGACGCGGATGCGCAGTACTGCCAGGTGATCGAATACAAGGCGGAGGATTTTGTGCCAGTGATGGCGTGCCCCTCCAATGTGGACAATGTGAAGCCGGTCTCAGAACTTGCGGGGAAGCCGATCGACCAGGTGTTCATCGGTTCCTGCACGAACGGAAGGCTTGAGGACTTGATGGCGGCGGCAGAGGTGCTGAAAGGAAAGCACGTGGCGCCTTTTGTGAAACTCATCGTCACGCCGGCAAGCCGCAAGATCTACAGGGAGGCAGCTGCAAACGGCACGATGGCAGTGCTTGCGGAGGCAGGAGCCATCATCACGCATCCCAGCTGCGGTCTGTGCTGCGGCAGGACCGGAGGCATTCTGACGGACGGCGAGACAGTCATCGCGACGAACAACAGAAATTTCCTGGGGCGTATGGGGACATCGAAAGTCAACATCTATCTGGCTTCCCCCAGATCAGCCGCTGCCTGTGCCGTGGCAGGAAAGATCGTCACGTTGGATTAAACGTCCAATGACAAAACAGGAAAAAAGAGATATCCTCTAATTGATACAAGATATGTACCAGTTGGGGGATTTTTCATGCAAATGGCTGCCCGAAGGAAATATGCCGCAAAACTGGCGGGTGCCCGGTCATACCCCGACTTGATTGCCGGATGAAGGAGGAGAATATGAAAGCGATCAAAATAGGGACAAAGGTTGAGATTTATAACGACACGGTGATGACCTACAATGAGCTGCCTGCCAGGGCATATATCGTAAGGTTTGCGAAAATGACAGGATTTTATCTGGACGAATACATGGACTTCCAGATCAAAGAGGAAAAGATCTATGGCGAGCACATGAAAAAGGTGCAGAAGGTTTTGCGGGCGTACGAGAGTTTTGACAGGAATCTGGGCGTGATACTGAGCGGGTATAAGGGGATAGGAAAATCATTGTTCGCAAAGCTCTTGTCGGTGAAGGCGATACAGGATGGCATTCCGATCATTGTAGTGGATCAGTACATTCCGGGAATCGCATCCTATATAGAAGCGATCGATCAGAGGGTCATGGTGCTCTTTGATGAATTTGACAAGACTTTTGGCGATGTCAAGCCGCCGGAGGGGGAGATCGAGCCGCAGGCAGCGCTGCTGAGCCTGTTTGACGGAATCGCACAGGGGAAAAAGCTGTTTGTCATTACCTGCAATGACATTCGGAAACTGAATGATTTCATAGTAAACCGTCCGGGGCGGTTCCACTATCACTTTCGGTTTGATTATCCGTCGGCGGACGAGATAAGAACATATCTGTATGACAAGCTGGGCGGGGAGTATTATCACGAGATTGAACGGATCGTTGCATTTTCGCGAAAAGTGGATCTTAATTATGACTGCCTCCGCGCCATTGTCTTTGAATTGAACAGCGGAGAGAGCTTTCGCAGTGCGATCGAGGATCTGAATATCATCAATCTGTCGCAGGAGCGATACAATTTTACCGTTCATTTCAAAAATGGTTCCCCGATGTATGTGAAGAACAGGAATGTCGATTTTTTTAGCGGCGAGGAGATCGTCATCTGTTTTGCCGAGGATGATTACAATGAAATCCTGACAGTGGGATTTTGGATAGCCGACAGCGCGTATGATTTCAAAAATAACTGTGCGGTGGTTGGGGCTGAGAAACTGAGGATTACTTACGATGAGGACTATGAGGAAGAGCAGGTCAGGAAGGTCAAGAATCTGATCATAGATCGTCTGGAGATCCGCAAAGTGCGGGAAAAAAGCCTGCACTACGCAGTGTAGGCTTCTTCCCGCACTGCGCTATAGCCTGTCACGGTCATTTTCGATGATGTGTCTGAGGAGTCCGCTGCAGCCCTCGGTCACATCTGCGTAAGTCGTATCAAAATCCCCTGTATACCATGGATCGGCGACATCCCTTCCGGAGCCGGCGAAGGTGAGGAGCTTATAGATCCTGCCGTCAGGGTCACCGCCTGCGATGCGCGTCATATTCCTGATATTGGCGCTATCCATGCCGATCAGATAGTCATAGTGTGCATAATCCTGTGCAGTCATCTGTACTGCGCGGTGCGGGATCAATGGGATCCTGACCTCGCGCAGCTTATTGACAGTGCCGTGGTGGGGAGGATTGCCGATCTCTTCCCTGCTGGTAGCGGCAGAATTGATATAAAATGAATCCTCCAGTTTTTGCTGTTTTACGAGGTGTGTCATGACGCTTTCCGCCATGGTGCTGCGGCAGATATTGCCGTGGCAGACAAATAATATTTTTATCATATCTTTTATATCCCTTCATAAGCCTTCAAACCTTGATATTTCAAGCTCTCCGGCGCTTTTTTCATTTTTTGTTTTTTACCCTTAATCTGTGTAATCCGTTATAAATCTACGCAAATTTACGGGCAAATGGTGTAGTAATTGGTGTAGTAGATTGGTGCATTTTTCAACCTGATTTTCTCTGTTTTCCTTGCGCATCAGCTTTGAAGTCCCAAATTTTTGCCATCTGTTCCGCCGCACGGTCATAGCTGGCATGAGTATAGACATTCAGCGTAACACCTACATCGGAATGACCCATTACATACTGCAAGGTCTTAATGTCCATACCTGCATTTGCCATGTTGGTACAAAATGTATGACGAAACACATGAGACGTGATGTGTGGCAATGGTTTATCAGGATAAAGCTTCTTGTATTTCTTCATTGCCCAACGCATTTCATTTTTAATATGTAACGCTACTTTTGGCTTATCATCCTTGTCCAGCAGAAGAAAGCTGCTGTATCCGTCAACAATCATTTCTGTTTTCAACTTCTTACGATTGACAAGGATATTTTTCAGACTTCGATAGACTTCTTCTGTCATGGGAATAAAGCGGCATCCGCACTCGGTCTTTGTTTTCTCAACATAATATTTTCCGCCCCGTTCCCTGACAAGCTGATGATCTACACGGATTTTCCGGCTTTCAAAATCCAAATCACTTTTTGTCAAGCCACAAAATTCACTGACACGCATTCCCGTTCCCAACAGCACGACAAATTCATCATAATACTTTGCATAGGTTTTATCATTTCGGATAAACCCCATCCAAATTTCCTGCTGTTCCTCTGTCATGGCGATACGTTTTTGTGAATCGTTTGGCACGACATCAACCAGCTTAAAATCAAATGGATTTCTGCGGATAATGTCCTCATTATATGCCATCTGAAAAGCAGGCTTTCTCTGGCATTTTCTTCTAAACCTACAAGCAACAAGTCAATTTGCATACTGCCAGAATGTTTTGCCGCATTTGTAACCAGTTCTTTTGAAATGCGATAAATAGCAAGAGCATATGCTTTGGGTAATATTCCCTCTGTAAATTTGTAATGGAACAGTATGTTTACAGCAGGATAGTTCTTCTGAAGTTCATCTGTAAAAATATACAGACTTTGCTCTAACCCTAAATCTTCTACCATTGTCGGGTAAAGATTATGGCTAACACTCCGTATCTGGGCAATCAGGTCCGACAAAGGCTGTTTCATATCGCTGTACCGCTCGCTTTCATCTGACTGTATTTTTCTGTAAAAGGCAATCAGAGATTGCAGCACATCATCATGGAGATAAGCCGATAATTCCTGCTTTTCCTTTTCAACCTCCTGCATAAGCCGCCATTCATAGGTTTCTTCCTCGCTGCTTTTATGGGTAAAAAACTTCCATAATCCTGTTAAGAACGGCATAAGAAGCAAAATATTTGTAATTACCAAAATCCATGCCGATGCGTTTGCATACAAGAACAGCAGAACATTTATCAATCCCAAATACAATGGAGTAATGATAAACCAACGAGATTTCAAACGAATATCATCAACAGAAAAAGCCCTGTGCAATAATGCAAATATAATTGCAATACTAATCCCCGAAAAAAGTAATAATGGCAGAGAACCAAGCATTGTTTCTGTCGGCGACATTGAAACCTCCACAAAGGCTTCCCTTTCTGTCTGCCCGTTTTGCACGAAATATATATTGGGAATAACAGACATGGCAATAAACAGTAAAATTCCCGCTCCAATTCCCAAAATTAGAGTTTTGCTCTGTTTTCTGGTGTAGGAATTGCTTTTCTTATAATTTACTATCATAAGAGCCATAGAAAAAAATGCTGATAATACAACGCAGCTATTAACGCTTTCATCCGCAAAAATGTATATCCATAATTGTTCTATCGGAAAAAAAGCTAAAATTTGTATTATCAGGCTAAAGGTGGCAACGCAGATTAACATTACCTGAAGGATTTTGAATAACATTCTGCTTCGTAATAAGGTTAAATATCCGACTACTTGAAAAAGAAGCATGCTGCTGCCCAATGTAAAAATAGCACAAACAAAGGAAAGGGTAAACTCATTCAACCGATTGCATGGAGCAAGTGAGAGTGACAACCCCAACAGAAGCGCATACATTGCAAACAATTTGCCAATTTTATATTGATGTAGCTGTAATATAGAAAAGCAGGCTATCCCTAATAAGATGATTCCCACATTCAGAAAAAGCAGGCTGTCAAAAGGAATAATTGTTAAAACTCCCATATTCTGATACGAACTGAAAGATAAAAAATTTGCTATTATCAAACCAATAACTGATGCCAAAAACGCTACAATAAGTGCAAATTTTAACCTTTGCTTTTTTTCATATTTATAATTCATCTACATCACCACTTTTTCTATACCTGTCATCAATGAATTTCTCTGCCTCCTTTGGTATCAGCCACATACGACTGAACTTTGCCACGCCGAATATTCAGTTTTCTTCACATAGCTTCTATACTCGTCTTACTGCAATACCCTACTTTTCGCCGCTTCTTGGGCAGAAATATACTCAAACATTTTAAACAACCTCTCTGAAAACTTTATCAGCTATAATTATATGCGTTCAAGCGAATAGTTTCAAGCATTTAAACAAGCATCATGGAAATGTACATAACTGGTTATTCCGTCATGGATAACTCCATAAAACAGCCCGTTATACGACATTCCACAATGCCGATAATGCCGGCCCCATTTATTCTATCCATTTATCTGAAAATGTAGCTAAGAAAAGCCCTGCAGTATGCAGAGCCTTTCTACCTTTTAATTAATCAACCAATAATCAAAAAATAAATTTTATTGCATACATTGATTTTTTGTTCCACTTTCCGAAATTATCTCAACCAGTTCTGAATATGACACAATAGGAAAACCAATCTCTTTATATCTTGAAACCATAACCTTATTCATACACATATACGGTATTACTTTGTACCCTATATATTCCTCACATCCCAACTCTTGAATAACCTTATCTGCATTTTCACACAAATAATCTATTCTCCTTTGAAACTTTTCATCTTCCTTATGTTCATTAAAAAATCTATTCTGTTGGCGATACATATCATAAAAGGTTGCTACTTTTTCTATTACTTTACATTCCACAATCCATATTTCTCTCTTATTGATATCTACTGCAAATACGTCATAATCACCAAGCCACTGCGGATGCTCTTTGTTTAATTTTTTCAATTCGAAATTATGTTTTACAATATCATATTTTTCTTGTTTAAAAACATTTTCAATATCATATACAATCTGTTTCTCATATGAATTTTTCCACTCTTGCAACAATTGTTTCGTTTTTTTCATACCAATTTCATATGGCAAGACAAATTCTATTATTCCATTAAGCCATTCCCTTTTCAGCTGATTCATAGTAATTGGCGAAAATACAATATTATCCTCAATCTTTACAAGAGGCTTTAATTCAAATCGTGTATCCCGTGTTCTTCTTTTGCCAATTGGTAGATAAAAATCCGTCTTTTCATTTTCAGTTTTAAGATTTTCAAAAGCTACTACAAGATAGTTGAAAATTCCTATAGCCTCTTCTTTTGTAATAGCTCCATTCATTTGTACTAAAAAATCATTTAATAGCTCATTCCAAGTTCCTCTGAACACATTACTACCTATTTTATTAACTATCTCATCTGAAAACGAATAACTAAAATACGATAACACATCTATGAAGCTCTGGAAATCTAATCCTATGTCTTCCTTGATAGTTTCCTTAACTTTTTCTAAGTATTTACCATCAATATCCGCATTTCTCTTTAATCCGTCTGAATATGAATACACCCTATGATGTAGGTTATCTATTTTTTCTGATTGTTGCGCATCAGATACGGTATCAACTACATACTCGCTTGTTATTTCTATATAAGCTTCTGTGTCTGCGAAATAACACATATCAGCAACATCATTTAATACCACTAGCCAATTTGCATATGCTAACAAAAAATTTATATTTTCTTTCGTTGCGTGTAGGTTTGTTTCACAATGCAAAAACAGATTGGTTTCTATCAAATAAAGAACGTTTCTATCATCATGCTTTGCCTTTTCTCTTTGATCTATAATTCTATCTCTAACCTCTTTATCCTTTTCTTCATCCAAGCCTGAATATGAACCATATCTTTTCTGATTAATATATATATCATGCAGCAATGTTGAATGATAATCCAACATTGCAACATGCAATGCGTTCCAAGAATATTTTGAAACTTCTCTCTCGAAATCTTCAATAACTGCTTTTTGCATAATACGAATAACTTGATTTGCCTCTCTTCCACGATATATCCCAGGATTAATCATCCGATCATAACAAACATTTGCTATTCTTTTTCTAACCTC
>CAJUES010000005.1 GCA_910585765.1 uncultured Lachnospiraceae bacterium
AGAATATCAAGCTCAATCCTGTTTCAATGGGAATTGCGAATTTTAAGCGTGACCGAAAAAAGACCGTTGCCATTGTAGCCTCATTGAGTTTGGGCGGAATTATTCTGCTTGTGGTATCATCCATTGTTTTGCTGCGCTCACCAGAGGCACTTGCAAGACAGTTTTTCCCGGACGGCGACTATAAAATTTATTTGGATTCCGAAGTGGCAGAAGAAAAGGTTATGGCAGCGGGAAATCCACTGAATGAGGAATTAAAGCAGGAAATCTTATCTATTGATGGCGTTACAGATATAATTCCAAGCAGAAAATCTCTCCATGCAACTTTTAAGACAGACATTTTTCAAAGCAGTGGTATGTGTGATATGCTGACTGACCAGAATTATGCGACCGTTGAAGCAGCTCTGATGGATGGAACGATGCCAAAAGATTCCCACAGTATTGTACTTGATTATTATGTACTAAATCGCAATGAAGATATAGGAGTTGGTTCGACAGTTGACTTTTATTTTGGAGATGGACAACCGCCTGTTTTTGTTACTATATCGGGATTGTATGATTCAAGCAAGGTATATTCAGGACATGGAAAAATGCACCTCGATGGAGCGCTCCTTTTTGCGCCAGAAGCATTGTTCCATGAATTACACCCGGAAATCACCTCTTTCGATTATTCATGGAGCATTGTGAACGACCCGAAAAAAGCGGAAGCTGTAAAATCTGGCCTGAAAAATATTGTTGCCAGCCATAGTAATATTGCCTTAGATGAAATCAATACAGTGATTGAATATGAAGAAATGACAAATTCCTTTGCATTTGGCAGTATGGAGGTACTTTCATGGATGGTGTTCCTCTTTGGCGTTATCAACCTTATCAATACGACACTCTCTAACCAGATAGCCCGAAAGCAAGAAAACAGTGTTTTGCGTTCCATCGGTCTGACCCAAAAGCAGCTATGTAAAATGAACATCTGCGAGGGGCTGTGCTATGCGTTCTTTGCAACATTGGCGACGCTGATCGTTGGGCTTCCGGCTTCCATCTTTGCTTGCAGAAAAATGAGTATAGGTGCTTTTGCAGGAAATGTAGTACCTTACAAATTCCCTGTTTTGGAAATGGGCCTGTTCATTCTGGTGTTGTTCGGAATGGAGATAATCTTGTCTGTATGGACAATTCGCAGACAGAAAAAACAATCCCTGATTGAACAAATGCGGGCGATGGAATAACCGTATGGAATCGGCGGGGCGGCGTGTGCTGCCCCGCTTTTTTTAATCGGACTTTCTGATAATACAGGAGTGTAAGTACATAGGCTGCACATTTCCCTGTGTCCGCGACAGTATCCATCGCGGTTTGAAGCAGCCGGCAAAGTATTTTTAGAACAGAGGCATAAAGATCGCAAGGTTTCATAGTGCTTCCGGCACAGGATCTTGCGCCCTGCCTACGCACTTGTATTCTTCGGGCAAATGAAATATAATAGAGTGGATTGTCGGAGATATGAATATGGATCATAGGACACTCAGAGAGGCTGGTGAAAAGCCTCTCTGAGCGTCATGAATCGAGAAGGTGATAAGCGATGAGGATTTTAGTCATAGAAGATGATCTGGCATTAAGTGCCGGACTGTGTTTTGAACTGGACAGTAACGGCTATCTGACGGTGGCAGCATATAACTGCCGGAAAGCCAGACAGCTTTTGCAGGAGGATCCATTTGACCTTGCGATCATGGATGTGAATCTGCCGGATGGCGACGGCTTTGATCTCTGCCGGGAAGCGAAAGCGATCAAACCGGAACTCCCCGTGATTTTTTTGACAGCAAATGATCTGGATCAGGATGTGCTGAACGGATTTGATCTGGGCGCCGAGGATTATATTACAAAGCCGTTTCATATGCAGATTTTTTTGCGGCGGGTAGAGGTCGCCATCCGAAGAGGAAACAAAGCGACTGTGCCCCTTGCGGATCGCTGGACGGACGGGTTTCTTCTGATTGATTTTGGTGCGCTGACTGCCGTGCGGGGCGGGGAAAAGCTGTCGATCACGCCCAACGAATATAAGCTGCTGAAAGCACTGACAGAGCATGCGGGCAACATCATTACCCGACAGCTTTTGCTGGAACGGCTGTGGGATTGTGATGGGAACTTCATTGATGACCACACACTTACGGTGACGATGAATCGGCTTCGTGCGAAGATCGAGTATGACGATCATACCTATATCAAGACTATCCGGGGTATGGGGTATATCTGGACAGGAGGCAGACAATGAAGAAGCACACGAAAACTTTGAAAATTTTGATGGTTTTGGCAGCTGCGGTGCTTTTTTCTTTGCTGTGCTGGTTATTGTGGGCATTTGTTCCCCGTTCCAGTGTTCGTTACAGCCTCTTGGCTGTGACAGGTGGTATTTTTGTATTGGCCGGTCTGGGGATATGGTTTTGGCAGAGACAGGTCTTTCACTTTGCAGACGAAATATGTGACACGCTGGATGCCTTGATTTCCGGGAGACAGCCGGAGATGGAGCGGCCTTTTGAGGACAGCGTGACAGCCAGGTTACAGGGAAAACTCCTGCAATACTATGACATCATGAACGAAGGCAAGGTGCAGAGCCAGCGGGATAAGCAGACCATTCAGGAGCTGGTCAGCGATATTTCCCATCAGGTGAAAACCCCTGTTGCCAATCTTCAGATGTTTACCGGCATCCTGAAACAGCATCAGCTGACAGAGGAAAAGCGGGCGGAGTTTCTGGAAACCATGGCGTCACAGATCAATAAACTGGATTTTCTGATGCAGTCTTTGATCAAAATGTCCCGGCTGGAAACGGGAACTTTTGTTCTACACATGGAAGAGGCACCTCTTGATAAGACCATTGCCCAGGCGATCAGTACCGTATGGGCGAAAGCGGACCAAAAAAACATCCAGTTGTCGGTGGAATGCGCGTCGTCGATCACTGCGCAGCATGACCCTAAGTGGACAGCGGAGGCTCTGGGCAATATCCTGGACAACGGGGTAAAATACACCCCGGAAGGCGGCAGCATTTGTGTGTCTGTCCGCCCGTGGCAATTCTATACGCGAATTGATATATCCGATACCGGTATTGGCATCCATGAGGAGCATTATCACGATATTTTCCAGCGTTTTTATCGGGCGCAGGAAACAGCTGCCGAAGAGGGCGTTGGTCTGGGGCTGTATCTTGCCAACGGGATCATTACGCGGCAGAAAGGCTATATCAGCGTAAAATCAAATGATGGAGAAGGCAGCACCTTCTCTGTCTATTTGCTGAGTTGAGCAGACAGCGTATAGGAAAAGGGAGAAAGGAAATACGAAGCGATGGAAATTGTAACGGTACATCAATTAAAGAAATACTTTGGAAAGGGAGAGGCACAAGTCAAAGCCCTGGATGGTATCGACCTTTCTATTGAGAAGGGTAAATTTACCGCCATTATTGGTGCATCCGGCTCCGGCAAAACCACTTTGCTGAACATGATCGGCGGGCTGGACACCCCTGATGAGGGGGAAGTGATCGTAGATGGTGTCAATCTGGCTGGTTTGAAGGAAAAAGAGCTGGCTGTGTTTCGCCGCCGCAAAGCAGGTTTTGTGTATCAGAATTTTAATCTGGTTCCAACACTGACCGTAAAAGAAAACATTCTGTTCCCCCTTAGTCTGGCTGGCAGTACGCCGGATCAGTGTTTCTTTGCGGATGTCATGCGGCAGCTTCGGCTGGAGAACCGGCTGAATGCCTATCCACACGAGCTTTCCGGCGGCGGGCAGCAGCGGGCAGCCATCGCCAGGGCTCTGATTGCCAGGCCAGCCATTCTTCTCGCCGATGAACCTACCGGAAACCTGGATGTAAAAAGTGGACAGAATGTGTTGGGACTTTTGAAACTGTCCGTAGAAACGTATCACCAGACACTCATTATGATCACCCACAACCTTGAGATCGCACAGATGGCTGACCGTGTGCTTCGCATAGAAGATGGCCGCCTGAAAGCGTAAGGAGGTTGTCATGCTTGCAAATAACAACCTGAAAATATGTCACACACTTGCGTGGCGGGACTTTGAATTTCACAAAGTAAAAAATTTACTGCTGGTTTTAGCGATCGTTTTGATCACAGGATTGTATACGTTCACTTTTCTTCTGGGCAGCGCAGTAGAAAATGGGTTTCTGCTCAATTATAAGTACCAATACGGCTCCACCAGCCACATCCTCTACCACGGATTGACCGCACATCAGGCAGATAAATTAGCGCAGCATCCCTATGTAAAAAGCACGGTCCGGATCAGCGCTTTGGGCCAGCTCTCCGATGAGATGATGGGTGTTCGCAGTGTCAAGCTGGCTGTAACCGATCAGGACTATGCCGAGAGCATCCTCTCTGTTCCTACAACGGGGCGTTTGCCAGAGAAAGCGGGAGAAATCGCTCTGGATGAATTTACCATGGACTCTCTGGGGGGTCTTCATGAACTGGGTGCTCCGGTGTCTATTCAGTGGACAGACAGCAAGGGAGGACAGCACAGTAATGACTTTACCCTCTGCGGATGGTGGGCAAGCCCCACAAATTTCTCAGAAGCCTGTGCCTGGGTGACAGCGGAGTGTGCTGCCGGACTTCTGACCGGCTACCCGGATACGGCATCCGTCACGATGGGGGTCGATCTCCATCAGCCAAAGGAATTGGAGCAGCAGGCGCAGCAGATCATGACAGATCAGGGCGTAAATCAGGTTCTTTACACGACCAATCTGGCATATAACGAAGCCAGAATGGAAATGGCAAGTCAGCATGCAACACCGTTCTACATTCCTGCCTTGGTGGTGCTTTTGTGTGGTTTTTTGATGATCTACAGTATCATTCATGTGGCAATGGATCAGGATAGCCGCTTTTTTGCGGGTTTGAAAACTTTGGGCATGACACCGCGGCAGATCCGATGGTTTCTGTTGGAAAAGGCCGCGCTGCTCTCTCTTATTGGCTTGCTCCCCGGCTGGCTGATGGGATTTGGTATACAATATCTGGTCACACCGCGGATCGTGACTGGCATGGAGCAAAACCCGGGAACCTACTTCCTGTCCTGGGAGCCGTTCGCGCTGGCAGCACTCAGTACCTTCGGAACCGTTTTACTGGCGTATTTTCTGCCTGCTGCCAGGACAGGTGCAATGATGCCGACTCAGATGCTGCGGAATCTGGATGGACGGGTGCCGAGAGGACGGAGGCGCAGCGGTACAGGGAAAGTCAGTGTTCTTCGTCTGGCTCTTCGCTCCCTGTGGAGAAATAAAAGGCGTACACTTCTCTCATTGCTGTCATTGCTGTTCTCCCTTCTGTTGCTCTGTTTTACCTGGATTTGTTACACCAGTTACGACGAAGGACTGTATTTAAACGGGATGTCTCCGTGGGACTACACCATCGAGGATGGCTCTGCTGCCTCCACTGTACAGCGGTATAACCCCAACAATCGGGCGATCACGGAACAGATCGTAGGCGATCTGCGTGGACGCAGCGAAGTTTTGGAAGTCAGTGTCCTGAAATCGAAGGAAGTGGTTCTGACGGCTTCTGACGAGCTGCGCCGGCGGATCGTGGACTTTTACAATGAACCTTATGATGAGACCATGACCCGTAGAGAGAGTCAGGCTGCCTACCCCGATTGGTGTGCCGGTTTGGACTGCCTGGAACAGACGGGCAGCTACTACGGCATAGTGATCGCGCTGGAGGACGCCTACCTGCGGTATGTACTGCACAACTGTCCAGTCACCAGCGGTGATTTTGATGCGGAACAGTTTGCTGACGGGCGGTATGTTGTAGCGGCAGGCGCTTATGCGGAGGGCGTGTCCTCGCCTGCCGCCGGAGAAACTGTAGAGCTGGGGGGAGAGCAGCTTACCGTGCTGGCTTCTGTTATGGGAGATACCTCATTTTTAAGCGGACGTAACAGTTTAGAGTCCAGCTTTCATCTGGCTTATTTTGTGCCGCTGTCCTTATTTGACCGGCTGTTCCCTGATGAGGGGATCCGTCAGCTGGCGGTCAACATTGATCGCAGCGGGCAGGAGGAATTTGAACACTATCTCAGCTCATATGAGCAGGGGGTGAATCGCGGGATCGGTGTTTGGATGCGCAGCGATTATCAGGAAGCTTTCCAGAGCGCCAGGTTGAATAAATGCCTGCCCGAGCTGATCGTCGGGATCGTGTTGATGATCATTGGCCTTTTGAACTTTGCCAATATGCTGGTTACAAAGACGATGGTCCGAAAAAAAGAATTTGCGGTCTATCAGAGTCTTGGTATGACAGGCAGACAGCTGCAATGGCTTTTGCTGACAGAAGGCTTGCTTCATGGGACTCTTTTGATCGTGATTTTGCTGCCAGTGACCTTCTTTGTGACCTGGTTTGGGATGCCGGCAGTTTTTTCACAGCTTAATACTTGGTGTATGACCTATCATTATACGCTGGCTCCTTTGTGGGTAGCCTTGCTTTTCATACTGTTTCTGGCAGTGGCAGTACCCCTGATGTGCTGCCGGTTTATTGAGAAAGGAAGCATTACGGAGCGTTTGCGGATCGTAGTGTGATAGAGACAGCCGCCTTTTTTCAAAAGGTACAAAACTGTACCTTTGTTGTACCTTCTCTGTGACATTGAACTGGTAGAATATAGTCAGAAACGGGAAACGGATTCCCGGTTACAAGGAGGAGATACTTATGGAAGCAATTTTGAGGGCTGCCGGTCTTAAAAAATATTACGGCAAGGGTGAAGCTTTGGTCAAGGCATTGGATGGTATAGATCTGGAGATCGAGCGTGGCAAGTTCACGGCGATCATTGGCACCTCCGGCTCCGGAAAATCTACGCTGTTAAATATGCTGGGCGGACTCGATACCCCCAGCGAGGGCAGTATTCAAATCGGAAATACGGAACTGGCAAAGCTAGGCAGCGAACAGGCTACCATTTTCCGGCGCAATCATATCGGCTTTATCTTTCAAAATTACAATCTGGTGCCGGTACTCAGTGTCTGGGAAAATATTATTTTTCCCATTGCTCTGGATGGCCGCAAGTCTGATGAAACGTTTATCATGGAGATCGTCCGTCTGCTTGGTCTGGAGAAGAAGCTCGATAGCCTGCCGAACAATCTTTCCGGCGGGCAGCAGCAGAGAGTGGCGATCGCCCGCGCGCTGGCATCTAAGCCTGCCATTATCCTGGCGGATGAACCCACGGGCAACCTGGATTCCAAAACCAGTGACGATGTGATCGGTCTGCTGAAAATGACCGGCAAAGAATTTAACCAGACGATCGTGATGATCACCCATAACCCGGAAATTGCACAGATGGCGGATCGCATTGTCCGAATTGAGGACGGCCGCATCGTGTCTCAATAAGGGAGGGATGCATGATGAAAATAGGATTCAAACCAATTCAAACACTGAATCAGCGTACGTTTAAGCAAAATAAAGGCCGGAACCTGGTGGCGGTCATCGCCATCTTAATGACTGCGATCATGTTCACCACCCTCTTTACCCTGGCACAGAGTATGAGCAAAAACATGGTGGAAATGACGTTCCGGCAGACTGGATATGATGGTCAGGCATCCTTTAAGAATATCACCGCAGAGCAGTTTTCGTTGATCGCGAATCACCCTGATGTTGCAGAAGCCGGAGAAAGCCTTGTTCTTGGTCTGGCACAAAACAAAAAGCTGGGTGGCAGACAGGTTGAGATCCGTTGGAGCAGTGACATCAATGCCAGGCATTCCTTTGCTATGCCCACCACCGGAACAATGCCAACGGCAGCAGATGAGGTCGCTCTGGACACACTGGTCCTTGATCGCCTGGGTATTCCCCATCAGCTGGGGGAGACTGTAACGCTGGAATGGCGCAAGGATCTTGCAAAGGATGAGGTGACTGCCTCCACCTTTACCCTCTGTGGTTTCTGGGAGGGCAACGAATCAGTCTATGCCAGCATGGCCTGGGTAAGCCGTGAATTTGCGGATGAGATGATCGGTGACTGTGCTGCTGACGGAAAAACAAGCGTTTTAGGCGTACATACCGCACAAGTGATCCTGCACAGTGACCGCAATATTGATGCCACCATGGAGGATATTTTGGCAGACACCGGACTGACGGGCTTGAAATATGGCGTGAATCTGGCATATTCACCGGAGATGAATGCCACTGCAGCGCAGGAAAGCATTCCCATGTATTTGGGTATGGTGCTGGTGTTCCTTGCCGGCTATCTGATCATTTACAATATCTTTCAGATCAGCGTTACTGCAGACATCCAGTTCTATGGAAAGCTGAAAACACTGGGAACGACCACAAAGCAGATCAGGAAACTCATTTATGGTCAGGCAAACCGGCTGTGCGTGATCGGTATTCCGATGGGGCTTCTTCTGGGCTGGCTGCTGGGCATGGTGCTGGTTCCTGTGCTGATGGGACGGCTGGAGGGCAATGCCGTGGTTTCCGCCAGTCCCGTGATCTTTTTTGGGTCTGCCCTTTTTGCATGGTTGACGGTCACGATCTCCTGCCTGCGTCCGGCAAGGCTCGCTGGCAAGGTTTCTCCGATCGAAGCGCTGCGGATGAGTGATGCCGCCGTCACAGGCAGGAAGAAGAGCAAACGCACCCGGAATGGCGCTTCCATTACCAGTATGGCATGGGCAAATCTGGGGCGGAACAAAAAACGGACAGTGACAGTCATCTGCTCTCTGACCCTGGGATTGGTTTTGCTCAGCTGTTTCTACGCTAAGAATGCTGCTTTTGATATGGAGAAATACCTGTCTGAGCTGACGATCAGTGATTTCCGGCTGGATGACAGCAGCAGTGCAGACTATATTGGCGGATATGACCCTCATGGTTCCACACTGAATGCCGAACTGGTGGAGTCCGTGGAAGGATTGGCTGGTTTGGAAGCGATTGGTCATCAATACTCTCATCAATTTGAACTGACACTGGATGACGAGACGGTGCAGAATATCGATGCCTTTTATACACAGGAAATACTGGACGATTGGGCAGCTTACGATCCGTCCGGTTCTGCTCAGATAAAAAACGCCATGGAAAGCCGTGAAGCGATCGGCGTACTGTATGGCATGGACGGGATCCCTCTGGATGCAATTGTGCAGGAGCGGTATTTGCTCTCCGGCAGCTATGATGCAGAGAAATTTGCCAGCGGCGACTATGTGCTGGCTGTCGGTCCTGCCATAGATGCCTCAGACCCGGAGCGATATGCTGCATTGCCGGTTCCTGCAGTCGGAAGCAGTATTGCGCTTGAAGATCGCACCTACACGGTAATGGCGATTGTATATCCGCTGCAGGCTGTGGAGGAAGGCGCTTATGAAAGCGGTGTACGAAATCAGCACTGCATGAGCTTTGTTATTCCTGCTTCGGTATTCCGGCAGCAGTGGCCGGAGAATACACTGCGGAGACTGTTCTTCAATGTGGATGATGAACATATTCCCGCAGCACAGGAGATGCTCGATGCGTATGCCAGGACCATGGACACCAGTCTGCCTGTGACATCCCGCAAAACTATGACGGAGCAGTATGAGGCAGAGACACGGGCGTCGGCAGTCATGGGAAATACCATCAGCATAATCATTGCTCTGGTGGGTGTGCTCAACTTTATCAATTCCATGGTTACGGCCATTGTTTCCCGCAAAAAAGAGTTTGCCATGATCCAGTCCGTGGGCATGACCAGGCGCCAGCTGCGGAAGATGCTGATTTGTGAGGGTCTGGATTACGCGGCGATCACGCTGATCGTTTCTTATATTGTAAGCGCTCTGGCCGTTGGGATCGGTGTCCGTGTCATGACAGCCAATGAGTTCAGCACGTTCCATTTTACACTGATGCCGCTGATGATGTGTACACCCGTTCTCCTGGCTTTTGCGGTGCTTATCCCGTTTCTGTGTTTTAAGAATATAGAAAAGCAAAGCATTGTTGAGCGATTGCGAACAGAATAAACAGGATGATCTGCCGGACGGCGGCAAGAGGAAAAATGAAAAATTTAAGATCGTAAAAGCGCTCGAAGGGGATTGACTTTTATACTTTAAAGTGTTAAAATTCTGAATGCTGGCAGACACTGTTAACCGAAACAATGTGGGAGAAGAGGAATATGAAAGAGATTGTTAGTTTGATGGATTATCGTTCGAGCATCAAGGTGGTTGATGCAACTTTGAGAGATGGCGGGCTGGTAAATGACTTTTATTTTACGGATGAGTTTGTCAAGGCGTTATATATAGCAAATATCAGGGCTGGCGTGGATTATATGGAGATGGGGTACAAGGCGTCAAAGGAGATGTTCGACGAGAACAGGTTCGGGAAATGGAAATTCTGCGATGACGATGATATCCGGGAGATCGTCGGGGACAATGACACGGGGCTCAAGATCGCAGTCATGGCGGACGTGGGGAGATGTGACTACAGGAAAGATATCGTCAGCAGGTCGGAGAGCCCGATCGACCTGATCCGGGTGGCTACGTATCTGAACACGATACCGGCTGCGGCGGACATGATCGAGGATGCCAAGAAAAAGGGCTATGAGGTGAGCTGTAACATCATGGCGATATCGAGCGGGTTGGAGAGCGACCTGCGCGTGGCGCTTGACATTCTGGGGAAGACGTCGGCAGATGTATTTTATATCGTTGACAGCTTCGGCTCGCTGTACCCGGAGCAGATCGCGCGGATCACGGACACCTACATGGAGTTTGCGAGCAAGTACGGCAAAAAGCTCGGCATCCATGCGCACAACAACCAGCAGCTTGCTTTTGCCAATACGATCGAGGCTGTCGGGGACGGTGTGGACTGGCTCGACGCCACGTACTCCGGCATGGGACGGGGCGCGGGAAACTGTGCGATGGAGCTGCTGCTCGGCTTTCTGCACAACCCCAAGTACAACAATTACTATGTGATCCAGTTTATCGAGCAGTATATGAACAAGCTCAAGGAGGACGGCGTGGTGTGGGGGTTTGACCTTCAATATATGATGACAGGGCTTCTGAACCAGCACCCGAGGACGGCGATCCAGTTCACGAAGGATAAGAGAAAAGACTACGCTGAATTTTACAAGGAAGTCGTAGCACAGGATTGATGCATATTTGGGATAAGCCGCGGTTATCTGCGGCTGTTTCCTTTGCTGCATGGAAACACGGGAAAGGGGAGACGATAGGAATGGCTGCAGCGGACAGAAAAAAGGCGCTCGTCACAGGGGCGTCGCGGGGGATCGGCAGGGCGGTCGCGTCGGCGCTCGCCGCATCCGGATATGATCTGTATATGACCTGCCGCAGGAACACGGGAGCGCTGGAGGGGCTGGCGGAGGAACTCCGGGTGCAGTACGGGACAAAATGCAGTTGTTATACCTTCCCGATCCATGATGAGGGGAAGGTGGCGGAGATGTTCCGGGATATCCCTTATCTGGACGTGCTCGTCAACAATGCGGGCATATCGTATATCGGGCTGTTGACGGACATGACATACCGGGAGTGGCAGGAGGTGATCGACACCAATCTGAGCGCGTGTTTCCTGACATGCAGGTGCGCGGTGCCGCAGATGGTGCGCCGCCGCCGGGGGAAGATCATCAATATATCCTCCGTGTGGGGAAACACAGGCGCGTCGATGGAGGTGGCGTACTCGGCGTCAAAGGGCGGGGTCAATGCTTTCACGCGCGCGCTTGCCAAGGAGCTGGCGCCCAGCAACATTCAGGTCAATGCGGTCGCCTGCGGCGTGATCGACACGGACATGAACAGGTGCTTTGGCGAGGATGAGATGAATATGCTGATACAGGAGATACCGGCTGACCGGATCGGACGACCCGAGGAGGCGGCGGAGATCGTGAAATTTTTGTGCACTGGCAATGAATATCTGACAGGGCAGATCATAACATTGGATGGAGGTTGGACATGATGGAAAATGAAGTGTATGATTTATTGATAATCGGTTCGGGACCGGCAGGGCTGGGCGCTGCGGTCTATGCGGTGAGGGCAGGGCTGAAAGCTGCGGTTGTCGACAGGAGCCCCGTCAGCGGCGGGCAGGTGCTGAGCACGTATGAGGTGGACAATTATCTGGGACTTCCGGGGATGAGCGGAGGGGATCTGTCCGAGCGGTTCAGGGAGCACGCGGACCGGCTGGGGGCAGCGTTCATCACTGCGGACGTGCGGGGGATCGAGCAGAGCGGCGGGCAGCAGGCAGTGTACACCGTCCACACGGATCAGTCGGATCTGCGGACACGGACGGTCATTCTTGCCACCGGCGCCTCCCACTCCCCGCTCGGTGTGCCGGGCGAGAAAGAGCTTTCAGGCATGGGGGTATCGTACTGTGCGACCTGTGACGGTGCTTTCTATAGAAGAAGGACTGTCGCGGTGGTCGGCGGCGGCGATGTGGCGGTGGAGGATGCGATCTTTCTGGCGGGCATCTGCAAAAAGGTCTGGCTCATACACCGGAGGGATCAGCTGCGGGCTGCGGACAGCCTGCAGAAGAAGCTGTTCGCACTCGGGAATGTCGAGGTGCGCTGGGACAGCGAAGTGAAGGAGATTCTGGGCAGTGAGACGGTGGAGGGCGTCCGTGTCCGCAACAACAAGAGCGGGGAGGAGAGCCAGCTTGATGTCGAGGGCGTGTTCATAGCGGTCGGCATCGTGCCCGACACGGACATTTTCAGGGATCTTGTGGAAATGGATGAGAAGGGATACGTCATGGCGGACGAGACCTGTGCGACGTCTGGGCGCGGTATATTTGCCGCAGGGGATATCAGAAAGAAGGCGCTGCGCCAGATCATCACGGCGGTGGCGGACGGTGCAAATGCCGTCCACTCGGCGCAGGCGTATCTGAGCTCGCAGAAAATGTAAAAGTTACAGAAATATTTAAAAAATATATAAATGGTCGAATAGGATAAAAAAACGGTCGAATAGGATAAGAATGCGAGAAAATATGGAATAAGATGGCGAAAGTACACAAAATTCCTGGATGAAAAACAGCAATTTTGGCAAGGGGAATGCATCAGGGTGCAAAAAGATATCTTGACATTTGCGGGGAAATGTGATAATTTATTTCATGGGTGTAATAATTTCGTAATAATTATCGAAATTATGAAACAGTTACGGGAACATCACATACACCACGCAATGGAGGATTGAACATGAACAAGTATGGCGTGAAGGCAGCAGCGTGTGCGCTTGTCGGAACACTTTCGCTATCCGGCTACCAGATGACACTTGAAGCAAAGATCCACAATTCGTCAGACGTACCAGCAGCAGGGGTTGCGGTTGTACTGGATGAAGGCAGCACGATACAGGATCTTCAGGTGGAGGTTGTTCAGAACATAGCTTATCTTGAGAGCGTATCAGGCTTACAGCCTAATATTATAAAAGCAGCAGAGAAGGTCACACTGGCAGATACACCGAGCAGTGTTGCCTGGGCAAACACAAGGACGGCGACTGCAAAGATATCGACGGAGTTCACGGAGACATTCAGCGAGTCGATCGTTGAAGCCGAGTCGGAGCTTCCGGCAGCGGACGGCGAGGTACAGCAGGAGGAGGAAGCGGAGCTCTCGACAGAGCTGCGGACAGAGTGGAATATCCTGGATGAGGAAACCGCAGGCGGGGAGAGTTCCGGTGAGAACACTTCCACGCAGGAAACTGCGGAGGAGGAATCCATGACGGAGGAGCCTGCCGAGCGCGAGACATCGACCGAGGAGACAAGCTCGACAGAGACGATCGAGACGGAGACGGCGGATGCTGAGACGACAGAAACTGCGACAGATACAGATACAGAAATAACAACCGAGACAACGACAGAAATAACAACTGAGACAACAACCGAGGAGACAACAGATACAGAGGTGTCGACCGAGGAGACGACGGAGGCAGCGGACAGCACCGGGGAGAACGACGATTTTCAGGCGAGTGCAGGCTTTTCTGCGACAGACACGTATGATGACGTGGAGGTCGCAGCGAAGGCACCGGTTCCGGAGGAGCCAAAGGAGGAGTCGCAGGACTTCTCAGGTCTTGTCATCGCCCAGGTGGACAACTACGTGAACGTCAGGAGCACGCCGGACGAGAGCGGCGAGATCGTCGGAAAGCTCTATGACAAATCTGTCGGTGAGCTTGTGGAGGAGAAGGACGGCTGGTATAAGATCGTATCGGGAAATTGTACCGGGTATGTCAAGGGCGATTTCTGTGCGGCAGGAGAGCAGGCGGAGGAGCTTGCAAAGGAGGTCGGAACGACCTATGCTGTCGTCAACACCACGACGCTCAAGGTAAGGCAGGATGCGAGCACGGATTCGGCAGTTCTCGGACTGGTGCCGATCGATGAGGAGCTGGTGGTCCTCGAGGAGCTTGACGGATGGGTCAAGATCGCCGTTGAGGAGGGCGACGGGTATGTTTCCAAAGAGTATGTAAAGCTGAGGACCGATTTTGTACATGCCGAGTCAAAGCAGGAGGAAGAGATCCGTCTTGCAAAGGAAGCGCGGGCGCGCGAGGAGGCAAGGGCAGCTGCGGCTGCGACAGAGGCGGCAAGAGTGCAGAGACAGGCGGAGGCACAGGCACAGAGATCTGCGGCAAACCAGGCGACGATCGAGTCTGCGAGAAGCACCGCGGCGGCATCACAGGGGAGCGAGATGGGCAAGTCGGTCATCGACTACGCGACACAGTTTGTCGGCAATCCGTATGTGTGGGGCGGTTCAAGTCTCACAAACGGAACAGACTGCTCCGGTTTTGTCATGAGTGTGTACGATAATTTTGGTGTGAGCCTGCCGCATTCCTCATCGGCGCTGAGAAGCCAGGGCTATGATGTCGGAGGGCTCAGCAATGCACAGCCGGGAGATATCGTGTGCTACTCCGGTCATGTAGGTCTTTATGTCGGCAACGGACAGATCGTTCACGCCAGCACATCAAAGACGGGGATCATCGTATCGAGCGCGACATATCGCAACATCCTGTCAGTGAGAAGGATTTTCTAAGAGATTGTTTTAAGTGGGTGACATCGGGCACCCACTTTTTTTGACGCAGCCCCGTGCCCCTTTGCGCATCACGGCTGGAAAAATATGCACAAAAAAGTGCGGGTATTATCTTGCAGAGCAACAGTCATTCTTTTATATGTTCACAAGTTATCCACATGAAAAAATGATAAAAGTGGCTATAAAACGACTTATGCACCGAGTTGTCCACATTATCCACAGACAGGAACGGGCTTTCTTGTGGAAAACATAAGGAGAATAAGCGAAAGCATGTTTTGTTAAAATGCACGAAAATAGTGATTTCCGAAAAAACTTGTCACAAATGCATTGACACTGGCAGAATGGGACAGGGACAGGGACAGAAAATTGTCTAAAAATAGAGGGTGTTTTTCAAAAAATATTAGAAATAATAACAAAAGATGTTGGAAAAAATCCGGGAATATGATATAATCATACTACAGCGATCAAGGGACATGTTTGATCGTGAGATTATGTGCGAAGGGATGTGGACAGAATGAAGTTTATTATCAGCGGTAAAAACATTGATGTAACGCCTGGATTAAAGGCGGCAGTCGAGGACAAGATTGGCAAGCTGGAGAAATATTTCACGCCAGAAACGGAGGTACACGCGACATTAAGTGTTGAGAAGGAGCGGCAGAAGATAGAAGTCACCATTCCTGTGAAGGGAAACATTATCCGATCCGAGCAGGTGAGCAATGATATGTATGTATCGATCGACCTTGCTGCGGAGGTGATCGAGCGTCAGCTCAAGAAATACAGAAACAAATTCAGGGCAGACCAGCAGGCAGGTGCGGCGAGCCTTAGAACGGACTTCATAGAGAACAATTACGAGGAGGACGATGAGGAAGTGCGGATCGTCCGCACCAAGAAGTTTGACATCAAGCCTATGTATGCGGAGGACGCATGTGTCCAGATGGAGCTTCTCGGGCATGACTTCTATGTATTCTGCAATGCGGAGACGGACGAGGTGAATGTCGTCTATAAACGCAAGGGAAATACGTACGGGCTCATAGAACCAGAAAATTAATCAGCACTTAAGCGGCATATCCAGACAGGCACCGTTCACCGGTGCCTGTCTGAATGTCTGCCCGGCGTATTTTTGGCACACAGACAGCGGAAAATATAAGAAATTGTTTATTGTAAATGTGACGATTGTATATTATAGTGTATTCAAGGCATAGCGATATGCTTGTACAAAATACGAGGAGGATTTCTGCATGAAATCGGATAAGAAACAATATCTGTGGATGGGGGTCACGATCTTTGTCAGCCTTGCAGCGGTTGTCGCGTTTTTCTTTCTGCTGTTGCGCTACCAGGGAGTGAAGTCCTACCTGGATGTCATCTCGATGGCGCTGCAGCCGGTGATGGCAGGTATCGTGATCGCCTATGTGCTCTGCCCTGTCGCAAAGTTTTTTGAGCGGCAGTTCTGCAGGGTGAGGGGGCCTGCCCGTGCCGCGAGACTGCTCTCGGTCCTGTTTACGCTGATTTTTGCGATGGGGATCCTGGTGCTTTTCTGTGCGCTGGTCCTGCCGCAGGTGGTGGACAGTATCAGGACGCTCGTGGTGGATCTGCCGGGAATGCTGGAGATCCAGCTCACAAGGCTGGGGAAATACCTGGAATCCGACAGCGATGCGGCGGCAACGGTGATGCAGATGATCACCTCTGTCGAGACGTTTTTGATGACATGGATCAAGGAGAATCTGTTCTCCACGGTATCGAACGTGGCAGGCAGTGTGCTGTCAGTCGGTTCTGCGATCGTGAATTTCGTGGTGTCGGTCGTCGTCACGGTGTATCTGCTGCTGGATCGGGAGCGCTATCTGGCGCAGTGCAAAAAGCTGTTTTACGCAGTCAGCCGCAACAAGCGCTTCAACGGCGCCGTCATGGAGACCCTGCATCAGACAGACCGGATCTTTGGCGGATTTATCTCGGGGAAGCTTCTGGATTCCCTGATTGTCGGCATTATCTGCTTTGTGTGCCTGACCGTCATGAAGATGCCCTATGCGCTGCTGGTCAGTGTCATAGTGGGTGTGACCAATATCATTCCGATGTTTGGGCCCTTTATCGGGGCGATCCCGAGCGCGTTTTTGATCCTGCTGGTATCACCGTCAAAATGTCTGGCATTTTTGGTGTTTATCATCATACTGCAGCAGTTGGACGGAAACGTCATCGGTCCGCGCATCCTCGGAAATTCCACAGGGCTGTCGGCACTCTATGTGACTGTGGCGATGCTGCTCTTTGGAAAGCTTATGGGATTTGTGGGAATGATCGTCGGAGTGCCGCTGTTTGCCACGATGTACTACATTGTCAAGCGGCTGGCTGAGTATTCCCTGGGACAGCAGGGGCTGCCGATGGAGACTGCCAGCTACGAGGGAGCGGGCGGGGACACAGCGGTGGATGAAGAACAGGATAGTGAGGAGGAAAAGTGAAATGAAACGATTTGATGTGGTGGCTTTGGGAGAACTGTTGATCGATTTTACGGAGAACGGGATAAGCGGGCAGGGAAATCCCCTGTTTGAGGCAAACCCGGGCGGTGCGCCCTGCAACGTGCTGGCAATGCTTGCGAAGCTGGGGCACAGGACTGCTTTTGTCGGAAAGGTCGGAAAGGATTTCTTTGGGGAGCAGCTGAGGGCGGCGATCACGGAGGTTGGCATCAATGCCGACAATCTGTACATGGATGCGGAGGTGCACACGACGCTCGCGCTGGTACATACCTATCCCGGCGGCGACAGGGACTTTTCCTTTTACAGGAATCCCGGTGCGGATATGATGCTGAGGGAGGATGAGATCGACGAGGCGCTGCTGAAAGATACGAGGATCTTTCATTTTGGCACGCTCTCCATGACAGACGAAGGTGTGAGGAGGGCTACGCAGAAAGCCGTCAGGATCGCGAAGGAGAACGGTGCGCTGATCTCGTTTGATCCGAACCTGCGCCCGCCGCTCTGGAAGTCGCTTGCGGACGCGAAGGAACAGACTGCCTACGGGCTTTCGAACTGCGACATATTGAAGATATCGGACAATGAGATCCGGTGGTTCACCGGCGAGGAGGACTTTGACGCCGGCATCCGCAGACTCAATGAGCAGTACAGGATCCCGCTGATCATGCTCTCCATGGGCAGGGATGGGAGCCGTGCGTACTATAAGGGCATGCGCGTGGAGGTAAAGCCTTTTCTGCAGGAAAATACGATCGAGACGACGGGGGCGGGCGATACCTTCGGGGCGTGCTGCCTGCATCATGTGCTGATGTGCGGGCTGGAAGAGCTCGACGAGCAGAAGCTGACCCGGATGCTGACCTTTGCCAACGCGGCGGCGTCCATCGTCACGACCAGAAAGGGCGCGCTGCGCGTGATGCCGGCAAAGGATGAGGTGGAGGCACTCGCGGGCAAGGAGGGCTGAGCCTTTACTCGATCGTCTGCATGATTGCCCCCTTCGTGATCCGGGTATGTGCGGGGACGATCCTGACGGTGAGCGCCATCGCTTTCATGTGATATACGCCGAAATGCGGCTTCAACAGCAGGCAGGTCTCGACGAGACCTGCCTGCTGTGCGTGTTTGAAGCAGACGACAGTCTCGCAGCACTGCAGGATGAGTGGTCTGTCCTTTCCGATCCGTGACCTGGGCAGGGTCAGGATCTGGTCGTCATGCCCTGTTCCCACGCGCGCCGAAAGTCTGGCTGATCCATCAGTGATGTCCGGGACAGGGACGAGATCTCAAATGTTCCAGTGACCAGGAATACAGTGCTGTGATGCGGTGTGTTACAACTCTATGCGAAATCGTTTTCACAAAATTTTGCGAAAAAAAGCTGGAAAAATTATGAAAAGTAACTATTTACAATTTGTGGATCTGATTGTATTATAATGAAATATCTGAAACGGATCGCATATGGCAGGATCATATCCGTTTCACGATCAGCTTCAATGTGAGGATCAAATATTAAGGAAGGGATGGTTTTATGCAACAGGTGAAAATTCAATTCTACAGTGCAGAACAGGTAAGGCAGTTTGTGAACATGATCGATCAATTTGATGCGGACTTTGACTTGGACTCAGGGCAGAGGTCTGTCAATGCAAAAGCCATACTTGGGGTGATGGCGTTGGATTTGTCAGGTCCCCTTCATCTGCGGTATCATTCGGCTGATGTGGAGATTGAAGAAAAAATAGCACCGTTTCTGTGCTCGCGCGGATAGTGTGCTGTTCATTTTAGATTTGTCTTGTGTTCTGAGTCCGCACGGCGCCCACTGGAGTGGGATGCCGTGCGGATTTTTTGTCCCGCGCTCTAGTACAGCATTGCCTAAATAACAGTGAAAAACAGTGCCTGATATTTGTGACAGGGCAAGGCGGAGGAAGGAGGCAATGCGGTGGCATTGTTGACTGACGACAACGCAGTACTGGTGCAAATAGCAGGTGCTGTATTCACTGTTATTTGCGCAATGCTGTACTAGGGATAGACACACAGCGGATGTGGAAATGTGGTTGTGGAAAGAGCAACTGTTGTGTATAATGGATATCAAACGGATCAGCCAGGGCTTGCGGGTGCACGGTATACAGCTTCCGGCTGGCGCTAAACAGGAGGGGAAAATGCTGAGCTTCAATTCAAAAAAGGATGCGGTGGACCGCATATGTTTTCTGGCGGTCTGGGCGATGCTGATGGCGGTCTCTGTGTACTTCTGCACGCAGAAGATGGGGTTTCATGAGGATGAGTACTATACGTATTATTCCACGGCGCGCACGAACGGATTTTACGTGTCAGACGGGCAGTGGATGGACAGGGAAGCATACGGGAAGGAGTTTGTGGTGCTCCCGGAGCAGCGGTTCCAGTATGGGTTTGTGAAGCTGGTGCAGTCCTGGGATGTGCATCCGCCGATGTACTACTGGATATTCCACACGGTGGCGTCGCTTGTGCCCAATGTGTTTTCCAAGTGGATCGGGCTGTCGGTGAACCTCTTTTTCCACGGGATCAATATTGTGCTGCTGTGGTATCTGGCGTATCTGGCGGGGGGACGGGACAGGCGGCTGGCGCTTCTTGTCACACTGTTTGCAGGTCTTGGCCCTGCGGTTGTGAGCGGCGTCGTGTTTATCAGGATGTATGAGATGCTGACAACCTCTGTGCTGCTGTGTGCGGTGCTGCACGTCAGGGCGGCGGAGGGCGGGATATCTCGCCGGTCCCGCGTTTTGCGTGCCGTCGCGATGATGGCGGTGACTTACGTCGGGTTTCTGACGCACTATTATTATTTTATTTTTCTGTTTTATATGGGGGCGGCCTTTGTCGTGTGGCAGTTGTGGCGGGACAGGCATATCAGGAACTGCGTCTGGTATGCTGTCATCCAGGGGACTGCGCTCGCGCTCGCCGTCCTGACGTACCCGTCATGTCTGGGGCAGATGTTTCGGGGGCAGCGCGGGGCGCAGGCGACAGAGAATTTCTTTGATATCACCAACACGATCGAGCGGATCCGGTTTTTCTGGGATCTGCTGGACCGCTATGTGTTCGGCCAGCTGTTCTGGGGCGTGCTGGCGGTGATCCTGCTGCTTGCGGCGGCAGGTCTGGTTACAAAAAGGCAGGATATAAAAAAACTGGATATAAAAAGACAGGATATAAAAGAACAATCCGGATATTTTATCCTGCTCTTTGCGGGAACCGGGTATTTCCTCACCGTGTCCAAGACAGCGCTGCTGCTGGGAGAGACGTCCAACCGCTATCAGCTTCCGGTCTACGGCATCGCCGTGCTGCTTGTCTTCGGGGCGGTCAGGGCGCTCTGGCGCCGGGCGCTGCAGGCGCACAAAGTGGCGGACCGCGCGTGGGCGAGCCGGGCGGCTGTGCTGGCAGTGCTGCTCTTTCTGGCGGCGGGGCTGTCCAGGGCATGGCGCGAGGGGGTTCTGTTTCTGTATCCCGAGGATCGCGGACAGACTGCCTATGCCCGGGAGTGCGCGGCAGATGATACACCTGTTATTTATTTCTACCGCACGGGGGAGGAATGGTGTGTCTGGGCAGTCGCGAACGAGCTGCTTGCCTACCCGCAGGTTTATGTTGCGGCGGTGGACGGCGAGGGGATGATCGATGAGGAGCGGATCCGGAATGCGGATTCCCTGGTGGTGTACATCGCGTCGGGCGCGGATGAGGAGAAGCACCTGCAGAGGGTTTCTGACAGTGCTCCGGCATTGTCAGACAGTCAGTGGGAACGTGTCTATGAGCAGCAGTACTGCACGGTGTATCATCTCGGCAGATAATAAGATAACTATATAAGATAACTATATAAGAATTGACTACGCAGCAGATGCGTAGTCAATGAGAATTTGGAGAAAGTGGTTTGTAACTATGAAGATTGTATATATGTTGTTATAGTTACGATAGTTAAAATATAACCAAGACAGGTGCTTTTTTCAAGAGCCAGAATTGGCCAACCTGTTGTTTGGTTACTGTTTACGCCTTCATTACATAAAATTGTGTCAGAATGAGCTGGGGCGTGAACAGTAACGTTGTTTGGCATCCGGGCGGCTGAAAGTAGAAAGAAATAATTGAATAACAGGAGCAGAATTGGTATAATGAGGAAGTGATAACGGAAAGCTGGTAAGAGAGGACACCGCACAAATCGGAAGGGTGGGAGCAAAAAGATGAGACTGGCAATCGACTGTTTTAAGCTTGTGAGGGGTGCCGGGAAGAGCATCGGGATCTACAATCTGGCACTGAACCTGGTGAGGGAGCTGGCCTCCCGCCGGCAGACGGATGAGCTGATCGTCCTGGGAAACGCCCGCAACAGGAAAGATTTTGATATTCCCCGGGTGCGGTTTATCGAGATCCGCAAAGATCCGCTCAGCAGGATCACCTGTGTTCTGTGGGAGCTGTTTGAGGTGAGCGTATATGCCAGGCGGTTAGGGGCGGACAAAGTTCTGTTCCCGCGAGGCTATGCGTCGATGCTGCACCTGACGCGGGAGGCGGTGATCATCCATGACATGATCCCGTTTTATTATCATGAGAATTATCCGGGGTATTTTAACAGGCTCGAGAATTTTTACATCATGTGGCGGCTGAAAGCCTCGGCGCGCAGGGCGGATGACGTGATCACGATCTCGGAGGCGTCAAGGCGCGATATCGTGAAGTACGCGCGCGTGCCTGCGGAGCGGGTGACGGTGATCAACAACGGGTACAATCCCATTTCCGGGAAGGATTACCGGGAGCCTGAGGAGGCGTATATCCTGGCGGTCACGTCCGCCCTTCCGCACAAGAATGCGGCGGGCATCGTCAAATGTTATGAGCAGTACTGCCGCGCGGTGGACAACCCGCTGGAGCTCAGGATCGTCGGGATAGACGACAGCAGTCCGTTCACGTCGGATGCGGGGGTGGCACAGAGGATCACCTGCATAAAGTTTATCGAAAAAAATGAGGATTTTTACCAGCTGATATACGGCGCCAGGGTGTTTCTGTTCCTGTCCCTGATCGAGGGGTTTGGCTTTCCGCCGATCGAGGCGATGCAGCTGGGGACGGCGGTGATCTGTTCGGATGCGAGCTCCCTTCCGGAGGTGGCAGGGGACGCAGCCGTGTATGTGGATCCGGGAGAACACGCCGCGGCAGCGCGTGCGCTCGCTGATCTTCTGGCTGACGATGCCAGGCGCGGACAGCTGCGGGAAAAGGGATTTGACAATATTAAGCGCTTTTCGTGGGATCGCACGGGAGAGCGGTACAGAGAGGTATTGTTCCGATGACAGTCGGACGTGGTAAGATATGGAAAAAGCGATATTTTTGGACAGGGACGGCACGATCAATGTGGACGTCGATTACCTGCATGAAACGGATAAGCTGGAGTTTGTCGACCAGACGTTTGAGGCGCTGGCGCTGCTCAGAGCACACGGGTACAGGCTGATCGTGATATCCAACCAGTCCGGCATCGGCAGGGGATATTTCGGGGCACAGGATGTGGAGCGGCTGCACGCGCACATGAACGGGATCCTGCAGGAGCACGGTGCCGCGATCGATGCGTTTTACTACTGTCCCCACCTCGAGCAGGACGGGTGTGCGTGCAGGAAACCGCAGCCGGGACTGATCCGCCGCGCCGCGGCGGAGTGGGGGATCGACCTGCGGTGTTCGTACATGGTGGGGGACAATGAGAAGGATGTCATGACCGCAGTCAATGCGGGGTGCAAATACGGGCTGGTCCTGAGCGGACATCCGGTTCCGGACACACTGCGGCAAACGTACAGGGATCATCTGTATAGAAATCTGTGGGATTTTGCACGACATATATGTGAGGTGGAGTGAGTATGCGAAACGCTGAGAACGATAGGATAGTATATGGACTGGCTGCCGCAGCCGGCGCTTTGGCATTTATGCTGATCTACGGTGTAAATGTCCTGAACCCTGTCTGGGACGACTGGCTTCTGGGGCGGGGCGACTTGACACAGCACTATCTGGGCTGGTGTTTTTTCAGGCGCGGGAGCTGGACATTTCCGATCGGGCTTACGGACAATCTGGCATACCCGTCGTACACTTCCGTGATCTTCACGGACTCGATACCGCTTTTTGCCGTATTTTTTAAGGTTCTGTCACCTGTTCTGCCTGAGACGTTCCAGTACTTTGGATGGTGGGGGATCATGAGTTTTGCCCTGCAGGGATTTTTCGCCGCCAGGATACTGCGGGAATTTTCACTTGGATCTGTGCAGATACTGATTGGCAGTATCTTTTTTGTCGTATCGCCGATCGTCATCGAGCGGATGTTCCGGCACACGGCGCTGGGAGGGCACTGGCTGATCCTCGTGGCGGTGTACCTGTTCATACGGCACGCAAAGGATTACCAGGATACGGGGAGATCGGTGCTGCGCTGGGGGATCGTGGGGGGACTGGTCGTGGCGGTCCATCTCTACTTTCTGCCGATGTGCGGTGCGTTTTTGTGCGGGTATATCCTGTGCAGCTTTCTGAGGGACAGGAAGATCCGGTGGCAGCGGCTGCTGCCGGGGATCTCTTTTGCGGGATCGCTCGCTGCCGTCACGTACCTTCTGGGTGGCTTCTCGACGCGCTCGGCTTCCGAGGGCGACGGGCTTGGCGAGTGGAGTTTTAACCTGAACGGCTTCTTCAATGAAAAAGGATATTCGCGTTTCCTGGACGCGCTTCCGATGTATCGGGACGGTCAGTATGAGGGGTTTGCCTATCTGGGGATCGGTATATTTGTGCTGCTGGCTGTCACGGTGGTCTTTCTCGTGCTGGAACTGGCGGGAAACCATGGCAAAAGCATCAAAAAGTACGGGCTCGAGATCGGCACAGGGATCCTGATCGCGGCGGGGCTGATCCTGTTTGCAGCCTCCCCGGAGGTGACGTGGAATGACAGGCTGCTCTTCGTCCTGACAGACAGCAGCACGCTGACGCATTACTGGAGCATTTTCCGCTCGTCGGGAAGGATCGTGTGGCCCGTGTGCTATCTCATCTACATCGCAGCGATCGTCTGCAGCTGCAGGCTGTGTGACAGATATATCAAAAACCGGGCAAAGGCTGTGATCCCTGTCCTGCTGCTGGGCGTGTGCTGTGCCCTGCAGATTACCGATATCAGCGGGAAGCTGGGCGAGCAGCGGGAGCGGTTCGGAAAAGATAGAACATATGTTTCTGACCTGCAGGATCCCGTGTGGGATGCGCTCGCACAGCGGGAAGGGCTGGAACATTTCGTGTGGGTATCAAACAGTTACGAGAACCACCAGATACTGGAAATGGCAAAGTGGGCGTACGACAACATGCTCACGATGAACATCTTTTATTTTGCGAGGGGGTTGAGCGTCATAGAGGACACGCAGTACAGTGTGCACCACCCTGACGATTCCTGTGTCTTTGTCTTCAAGGAGGAGGAGATGCCGGATTACCTCGACTGCGGGCTGCATCTTTATGAGGCGGACGGATATATCGTCGGAACGACGTTTGAGCTGGCGCAGGAGAGATGGGAGTGAGAGGCTGGAAGATATGATGGATAAGACAGATATGAGATTTGATCTATTGTTACAACACTACAAAAAGATACCGACACACACGAAGGTGTGCTTTGCAGCGGGGATCATCGTCGGCTGGATCACCCACTTTTACATGCTCACCCACAAATTCCTGAACTGGGATGACGCCAACAATATGACGACCTTTGGCAGCGGCGACTATCTCGGCAGGTGGTTTCTGAAATATATCCATCCTCTCGGGGGGCAGTACAGCGTCCCGGCAGTACACGGCTTCCTGCTGATCGTCTGCATCGCTGTATCAGCCTGCCTGATACTGGAGATACTACAGATAAAAAGTATGACGGCGGCTGTCCTGACGGCGGCTGTCCTCCAGACATTTCCGAGCGTGGTGAGCACGATGACATTTATGTTCATGGCGCACACGTCGGGGATCGGTATTCTCATGGCGGTGTACGCGGTGTATCTCATGAGAAAGTACCGGCACGGGTGGCTGCCCTGCACGGCGCTGCTGGTGTGCGTGCTCGGAACCTATCAGACGTACATCAGTTTTGCGATAACGCTGATGCTGCTCGGCATGATCGCGGACATTTTCCGGGGGGAGACATTCCCGGGCGTACTCAGGAGAGGGATCCTGTGTGTCCTGGTACTCGGCGCGGGTGTGCTCATCTATATGAAGCTGTCGCATGTGATCTATCCGACCCTGGACAATGAGACTTACGGCGGGATAGGCAATATGGGGCAGATCGCACTCGGCGAGATGCCGACGCTGATCGGAAGGTGCTACAAGCGGTTTCTCGAGTACTTTCTGTGGAAGCCGCCCGCGTTTGTGAGCGGAACGGCGCAGGCGGCAAACATCATGGTGTGCGTGCTTGCGGCGGCGCTCTTTCTCTATCTTGCGGTCACGAGGAGGCTGTACCGGGATGTCCCGACCTTTCTGATCCTGGTGGCGCTGTGCGGCTTTGTCCCGCTTGCGGCGGCGTTCGTGTATTTCATGGCGCCGGAGGCGACGTACTCCATGCTGATGCTGTACGCGTACGCACTGATCTATGTGACGGTGCTCGCGCTGCTGGAGTACTGCGTGGAGGACTGGCACCGCGATCCGGTGTCCGACAGGTGGAGAATCGGGCTGCGGTATGCGGCTGTGACGCTGACGGCGGCAACGGTGTTTGTGAGCAGCTACACGGATTACCTCCTGACGAACCGCGCCTATCTGCGGACAAACTTTGCGACAGAGCGGGTACAGCAGTATTTTAACAGGGTGATCGCCATGGTGGAGCGCACGGAGGGGTATGAGAACGGCGACAGCATCGAGATCCTTGGAGAGTTTTATTACAGGGACAATCCGAGCACGGTCGAGGTCGATATCCTGGACTCCGAGAGCCTCAGGGAGCTTGACGGGGTGGCGCTCGAGAACGGGCTGATCACGACGAGCGTGCGGGACAACTTTATCAAAATGTTTGTCGGGTATGATATGGCGGATCTGCGGTTCGAGGACAAGGAAGCCATCATGGAGACAGAGGAGTACAAAAACATGGCAGTCTATCCGAAGGAGGGCTGCGTGCAGAAGATCCATGATATCTGGGTTGTAAAAATGTGTGAATGATCATGGACTTAGAGCGGGGAAGAGTATGAGATCGAAGAGAAGAGCAGTGATAAAGGAAATGGCAGTATTGCTGTCGGCAGTGTGCTCGACAGTCGCGCTGTTTGGGGATGTGGCGTCCACAGGGAATCTGTCGATGGCGCTGAACGGCGCCGGGATCCCGCAGCTGATCGCGCTGGCGGCGCTGGTCTGCGTGTACAGGCGCATCTGGATCAGGGGGGATCTGCGCTCCGGTGCGGACAGGAGAGAGCGGACAGGGGCATGCGTGATCGCCCTTTTGTTTGCCTGCGCCATGATCATAGGAAAGGCGCAGGAGGCGGATGCGTATCTGAAATTTCCGCTGTTTGCGGTTCTGCTGCTGCTGGGCTATCTGCCGCTGTTCTATGCGGTCACTGTCCTGCTCGTCAGAAAGCTCGCGGACACAGCGGGCAGCCAGGGCGGGGGGAAGGCGCCCTCGGGGCTGACGCGGTGGCTGTTTGAGGATCACGTGATATTCGGCGTGATGCTTGTGGTGTTCCTGTGCAGGCTGCCGTATCTTACCGCGTTTTACCCGTGTTCCATGTCGTGGGACGGAGGGGCGCAGATCTGCGATTTTTACAGCCTGTATGATTCGGGGGCTTTCTATGACCACCATCCGCCGCTGGTGAGTTTTTTGTACGGGGCGGTGGCACTGTATTCCAGGGAGTGGGGGATCCCAAACGCCGGCATGTTTGTGATACCGCTTTTGCAGACGTGCCTCTCGGCGTTTGCGGCGGCGCAGGTGTGCGTGCTGTTTCGGGAATTTAGGACGCCCTACTGGATCCGGTGGGCAGGTCTGGCGTATTATGGCCTGTTTACGGTGTGGTGCATCTTTGACGTCACCTATATCAAGGATTCGATCTACTGGCAGTTCTCCCTCCTGTACGCGGTGGAGATGGTCTGGTGCATTGCCAGGCAGGAGGCGTTCTTTGCGGGCAGGCGGCATCTTCTGCGGATGGTCGTGTACGGGGTGCTCATGACGCAGACGCGCAACAACGGGATCTTCGTACTGCTGTTCACGGTTCCGGTTCTGGCTGTCATGATACCGGGAAAGAAGAGGGGCTGGTATCTTGGCTCGGCGGCAGCGATGCTTGCGTCGGTATTCCTGCTGAACAACGCGGTCTACCCGGCGCTGGGCGTGGTGAGGCTGGAGGTGAAGGAGGACACGTACTGCATCCTGTTCCAGCAGACGGCGAAGTACGGTCAGGATCACCCGGAGGATGTGACGCAGGAGGAGCGGGATTTTCTGGACCGGATGTTTGACTACGATGAGCTTGTCAAGGTCTACAATCCCCAGCTTGCGGACTGGGTGAAGAACTGTCTCAGGATCTGCGAGGCGACCTCGGCGGACGGGACGAACGCCGAGTTTGCCCGGATCAGGAACGAGTATTTCAAAGTGTGGTTCGCCCAGTTCATGCGGCATCCGCTCTCGTATGTGAACACGTTTCTCGAGTGCTCATACGGTTATTATTATCCGGAGGCGAGACCGTACAAGGAGGGCACCGGATTCTACGAGATGGACAGGAACATGTTTACCGAGGGAATGCATCCGGCGCGTCAGATCGAGGCGTTCGCACCGCTGCGTTTTTTGCTCGAACAGGTCAGCAAGTTTGAGTACCTGCCGGGGATCGGGCTGCTGTACCGCTGCGGGTTCTACACATGGTGCGTGGTCTTTGCCGTGGGATATCTGCTGATCAGGAAAAGATACCGCGAGACGGCTGCGGCGCTTCCGGCGGTCGTGAACATCCTGGTCTGTCTGATCTCGCCGGTCAACACGTGCATCCGGTATGCGATGCCCGTGATGTGCCTGATACCGCTGCTCTTTGCGGTGATTTATAATGAAAGGATTCGATCAAATGGACAACAGTAGACAAAAAGGTGTACTCTATATTGTGGTTCCCTGCTATAATGAAGAGGAAGCTTTGGAAATATCGGCGGGGAGGCTTATGGAAAAGCTCCATGACCTGAAAAGAAGAGAGATCATTTCGGATGCGAGCAGGATCGTGTTCGTGGATGACGGGTCGAAGGACAGGACATGGGAGCTCGTCAAAGGTCTGTACGGGAGCCATGAGGAGATCAAGGGGCTTCGGTTTGCGCACAACAGGGGGCACCAGAACGCGATCCTCGCCGGCATGATGTACGCGAGAACGTATTGTGACTACACGATCACCATCGATGCCGATCTGCAGCAGGACATCAATGCGATGGAAGACTTTATCAAGGCGTATGAGGACGGCAGCGAGATCGTGTTTGGCGTGCGCAATTCCAGAAACACGGACGGATTGTTCAAAAAGCTCTCGGCGACACTGTTCTACAAGACCATGCGGGGCATGGGCTGCGATATCTATGAAAATTCGGCGGACTACAGGCTCATGAGCGCGAAGGCGCTCGAGGCGTTGTCCGGCTACAGGGAGGTCAATCTGTTCCTGCGGGGCATCATACCGGATATCGGGTTGAAGTCCTCCGTGGTGCACTTCGATGTGTTTCCGCGCATGCAGGGGAAGACGAAGTATTCGCTGACAAAGATGTTCACGCTGGCGGCGGATGGGATCACCTCGTTTAGCATCAAGCCGATCCGGATGGTCTTTGCGATGGGGGTGCTGGCGCTGCTGGTGGGCTTTGGCATGGTCATCCACATTATATATGAACACTATTTTGGCTACACGGTCAGCGGCTGGTCGTCGATCCTGATGTCGATCTGGGTGCTGGGGGGAGCGGTCCTGATGTCTCTTGGCATCATAGGGGAGTATGTGGGCAGGAATTATATGGAGACAAAGCAGAGACCAAGATATTATTTCTGGGAGATCCTGTCGAGGGATGAGGGGCAAAATGACCATGAAGCATAAAGAGCAATACGACAAGATCATCATCGGCGCGGGGCTGTACGGACTTTATTCCGCGTACTTCTGCGCGGGGCGCGGGCAGCGTGTGCTGGTGCTCGAGTGCGATGATGCGCCGTTTCGGCGGGCGACTTACATCAACCAGGCGAGGGTGCACCAGGGGTATCATTACCCGCGGTCGCTGTCGACGGCGATGAAGTCTGCGGGATATTTCGCGCGTTTCAACAAGGATTACGGCTTTTGTATCAACAGGGAATTTCAGAAGGTGTACGCCACCTCCAGCGAGTACTCGTGGTCCGACGGCAGCCAGTTCCGGAAGTTCTGCGAGGCGGCGGACATACCGTGCGAGGAGCTTCCTCCGGGCAGATTTTTTAAGGACGGCATGTGCGACGGGGTGTTTCTGACGCGGGAGTACACGTATGACGCCATGATCCTGAAAGCGTATTTTGAGGAGAAGCTCCGGGAGATGGGCAGCCGGGTGGAGATCCGCTTTGGTGCGGATATCGAGCGGATCGAGAGGACGCAGGATGCCTATGTGCTGCACGTGAGAGAAAAGGACCGGCTGCAGGAGTACCGTTCCGGGTTCGTGTTAAACGCCACGTACGCCTCCACCAACCAGATCCTCGATCTGCTGGGGTTCGATAAGTTTGGTATAAAGTATGAGTTGTGTGAGATCATACTCTGTGATGTCAACGACAAACTCAGGGAGTACGGCTTTACGGTGATGGATGGCCCGTTCTTTTCCATCATGCCGTTTGGAAAGACGGGGCTGCACTCGCTCACGTCGGTCACGTTCACGCCGCATGCGACAAGCTATGATGCCGTTCCGACGTTTGCATGCCAGGCGGACAGCGACGGCTTCTGCTCCGGCAGGCACCTT
Organism: uncultured Lachnospiraceae bacterium; assembly: GCA_910585765.1. Classification (GTDB taxonomy): domain Bacteria; phylum Bacillota; class Clostridia; order Lachnospirales; family Lachnospiraceae; genus COE1. The sequence continues at coordinate 30,156 of CAJUES010000005.1, forward strand.
GGCAACTGCAATGACTGCAAGGCAAAGCCAGGGACTGCCTTTCCGTACATGGCGAATCTGGCGCGCAAGTATCTGCGGGAGGAGTACGGGTTTGCGTACAGGGATTCCCTGTTTTCGATGAAACCGATCCTGATGAGCTCGGAAATCGACGACTCGAGACCGACTGTGGTGAGAGTCTACTCGCAAAAACCTGCATTTGTGGGCGTTTTGTCCGGAAAGATCAACACGGTCTATGATCTGGATGACATATTAGAAGGAGCGTGACACATGACGAACAAGGAGAAAAATTTTATGTCCGCGGTGCTCTATGTGCACAACGATGAGGCGGTGGTCGCCGGTTTCCTGCGGATGGTGATGGGGGTGCTGGAAGCGCATTTCGAACACTCGGAGATCATCTGTGTGAACGACTATTCCCAGGACGGCAGTGTGGATATCGTGCGCGGGATCAGCAGGGAGGCAAAAAGCACCACGGTCACGGTCCTGAACATGAGTTACTTTCACGGAACAGAGGCGGCGATGAATGCCGGGATGGATCTGGCGATCGGTGATTTCGTGCTGGAGTTTGACGCGTGTGTCCCTGATTTTGCAGCGGCGGAGATCATGCGCGTGTATCAAAGATCCCTGGATGGGTTCGATATCGTGAGCGCCTCTCCCGACAAGAAACAGCGGCTCACGTCGAACCTGTTTTACAGGGTGTTCAACAAGTACACGGGCTATTCGTACCCGTTAGGCACAGAGCGGTTCAGGGTGCTGAGCCGCAGGGTGATCAACCGCATCAGCAGCATGAACAAGTCCGTGCCGTACCGCAAGGCAGTGTACGCAAACTGCGGGTTAAAGACTGCGAACATCCGGTATCCGGTCACAGGCGGCCAGGCGGTCAGGGAGGATGCGGCGCAGCGCAAGTACAGGAGGGACCTTGCGGTGAACAGCATGATCCTGTTCACGGGGCTGGGCTATCGGTTCGCCGTCACAATGACGATACTCATGATGGTGGTGGCGGTGGCGGTGGCGGTGTACTCGGCGGTGGTGTATCTGTTCAGCACGCCGGTCGCAGGCTGGACGACGACGATCTTTTTCATGTCCTTTGCCTTTTTTGGATTGTTTGGAATACTCACGGTCATCATAAAGTATCTGCAGATACTGGTCGACCTGGTGTTCCGGCGCAGGAAATACAGTTTTGAGAGTATTGAAAAAATGGGAGGAAACTAACATGGTAGCATTGGTAGGGTATACAGGATTCGTGGGAAGCAATCTCTACGCGCGGGCGAGAAACCGCATCAAGGGAGTGTATAATTCGCAGAATGTCGAGAAAGCATATGGATTAGAACCCGAGGTGCTGATCTATGCGGGCGTGCGCGCAGAAAAATATCTCGCAAACAGTGAGCCGGACCGGGACATGGAGCTGATCCTGCAGGCGGAGAAAAACATCAAAGCGATCAACCCCCAGAGACTTGTGCTGATCTCCACGATAGACGTGTACCAGAATCCTGTGGGGGTGGACGAGACGGATTCGGTGCTGTCGGGCGGAAAGGGCGGAGCCGGCAACGGCATACAGCCGTACGGGCTGAACCGGTACTATCTTGAGTCGTGGGCGAGAAAAAATTTTCCGGATGCCCTGATCGTGCGGCTTCCCGGGCTGTACGGGTACAATATCAAGAAAAATTTCATCTATGACTACATCAATGTCATACCGCATATGCTGAAAAAGGAAAAGTACCTGGAGCTGAAAGTGCTTGAGAAGGCGGACGATGCCGTCATGCTGGATGCCTGCTATGAGCCGGCGAACAACGGATTTTACCGATGTGTGAAGCTCGACAAGGAGCGCAGGGATCTGCTGCAGAAGAAATTCAGGCGGCTGGGCTTTACGGCGCTCAATTTCACGGACAGCCGCAGCTCGTTTCAGTTCTACTCGCTCGGACGGCTGTGGGAAGATATCCAGATCGCGCTCAATGAGGGGATCACGCTGCTGAATGTGGCGACCGAGCCGGTCACGGCAGCCGAACTGTACAAGGCGCTCACAGGCGATGTCTTTAAGAACGAGCTGAAAGGCACACCTGCAAAATATGATTTCAGGACTACATATGCGTCAAAATTCGGCGGCAGGGGAGGCTATATCTGCAGCAAGGACGAGATCCTGACAGATATCAAGCTGTTCGTGAAGCATATGATCACGGAGGGGGAGCGGAGTTAGCACTGCACGCTTGAATGATGTATTTCAGTGATATATTCAGTGATACATTTTAGTGGTATATTTCAATGGTGTGTGGAGACGTTGGGATGGGAGGTGTGCGCATGAAAATGGCGATATCAAACATTGCGTGGGACGCCGGTGAGGACGCGGGCGTTTACGCCCTGATGCGTAAATATGGCTACACGGGGCTGGAGATCGCGCCCACGCGCTTTTTTGCGGCGGATCCCTACGGGGATCTGGAGGCTGTGGGACGGTGGCGGGAGGCGTTTGCGGCGGGAGAAGGCTTTGCGGTTCCGTCGATGCAGTCGATCTGGTTTGGCAGGACGGAGAAACTGTTCGCGGATGACACCCAGAGGCGGACTCTTTTGGACTACACGAAAAAAGCCGTGGATTTCGCGGTGGCAGCAGGCTGTGCAAACCTTGTGTTTGGCAGCCCAAAGAACAGGGTGCTCCCCGACGACGGCAGCAGGGAGGCGCGGCAGCAGGGGATCCGCTTCTTCAAGGAGATCGGTGATTATGCGTGCGCGGGACAGACGGCGGTCGGCATGGAGGCGAACCCTGCCATATACGGCACGAACTATATCAACACGACGCGGGAGGCATGTGATCTGATCAGGGAGGTCGCGTCGCCGGGATTTCTGCTCAATCTCGACACCGGGACCATGATCGAGAACCGGGAGCCTGTGGAGACGCTGGAAAAAAGCGCGGAGCTGATCCGCCATGTACATATCAGTGAGCCGTTTTTGAAGCCGGTCGCGATGGACCGCGGCAGGAGGCAGTTCCACGCGGAGCTGGCGGCCTTCCTGCGGGAGAACGGATATCAGGGGTATGTGTCAGTGGAGATGGCAAAGACGGAGGACGCGTCCGGCAGGCTGTCTTTGCTGGACGAGATATTGGCGTATGGAAGGGAGATGTTTGGATGATCTACGGAGGGAGAATGGGCGTTCCTGCCTTCGCGTATTACGAGTATGAACAGAAGCGTAAGGAGTATGTCGTGCTGATACCTGTCATCAATGAGGGGGAGCGCATCTTAAAGGAACTCTACCGCGCATATAAACATCAGATCGCAGACCACGCGGATATCGTGATCTGCGACGGCGGTTCGACGGACGGGAGCCTCGAGGAGCGCAAGCTCAGAAAGCTTTCGGTGAACACACTGCTGGTCAAGAAAGACAAGGGAAAGCAGGGCGCACAGCTGCGCATGGGGATCTACTGGGCACTCAGAAGGGGGTACAGGGGCGTGATCACCATAGACGGCAACCACAAGGACAGCATCGAGGACATACCGCGCTTCATCCGGAAGCTTGAGGAGGGGTATGACCTGGTGCAGGGCTCTCGGTTTGCCAGGGGAGGCAGGGCGGTCAACACGCCGTTTGTCAGGAATATAGCGGTGCGTCTGATTCACGCGCCGGTGATCTCGCTGACAGCGGGGCAGCGCTTCACCGACACGACCAACGCTTACAGGGCGTACTCCGCGCGGTATCTCTCAGACGACCGTGTGGCGCCGCTGCGCGACATTTTTATGACGTACGAGCTGCTTGCCTACCTCTCTGTCAGGGCGACGCAGCTCGGCTACAGGGCGTGTGAGATCCCGGTCACGCGGGCGTACCCGAGGAGGGGCAAAACACCCACAAAGATCAGCTTTCTCAAGGGAAACAGCGAGCTGATGAAAATACTGTTTCTCAATTTCTTGGGGGCGTACAATCCGTGAGCTCCAAAAGCTTTTATCATAATGCCGGCGATAGCGCTTTACATGACGACAGAGAGCGTGGTATAATGGCGTGAGATATGAAACCGGATACTGCATTGAAGCGTATTTCGACAAAAAGTCGAGGGAGCAGGATGCAGCGTACAGGATGGAGAATACAGGATGGAGAATATCAGGCGGAAAAACAAAATGATAGAGACGTACAGTGTCCTTGTGATCGATCTTGTGTGCGTTGTCGTCTCCTATGCAGTGTCATTGTTCATTCGGTTTAACATCATTCACTACGAGAATTACCCCAAACAGTTTCATCTCATGGTCGGGGCATACATTGTGATCCTGTGTCTGCTCTACAACATGTTCCTTGACGCGAACAGAAATTATTTTATACGGGGCTATTACCAGGAATTTTACTACACGGTGCGGTACACGCTGATTCTTGTGGTGGGGCTGGTCGTGATCCTGTACCTCACGCAGCAGTCGTATGCGTTTTCGCGCTCGGTGTACGGGATTTTTGCGGTGCTGAACACGCTGGTCACGTACGGGATGCACATGGCATTTAAAAGGGCGATCTGGAAATACTACAGGAAGAGCACGAGCGCCGAGAAGATGCTTGTCGTCACAAAGGACATCCTGGCGGATGAGGTGATTGGCAACCTCATCAGGGGGAAGGAATGGTACTATGACATCACGGCTGCCGTGATCTATGATACAAACAGAAAAGGCGGCGAGATCAGGGGCGTGCCGGTCGTGGCGTCGCGCGATGACCTGTACGAGACGGTGATCCAGATGATGGTGGACGAGGTGTTCATCTGCCTTCCCGGCGAGCCGCTGATCGACCTGCGCGACATGGTGCAGCGCTTTGAGGAGATGGGGCTTACCTGCCACTACAATGTCGATCTGTTCAGCCATGCCAATCCCAACACGTACGTGCAGCAGATGGCGGGCTACAGCGTGATATCGTTCTCGCTCAAGACGATGGACTCAAGGCGCCTCCTCATCAAGCGGGTCATCGATATAGCGGGGGCGGTCGTGGGGCTTGTGCTCACTGCCGCGATGACGCCCTTTGTGGCGCTGGCGATCAAGATCGATTCGCCGGGCCCCGTGTTTTTCTCACAGACACGCATCGGGAAAAACGGGCGGCGCTTCAAGATATGGAAGTTCCGCTCCATGTACACGGACGCGGAGGCGCGCAAGAAGGAGCTCGCGGCGCACAACGAGGTGAAGGGGCTGATGTTCAAGATGGACGACGACCCGCGCGTCACCAGGGTGGGAAGGTTCATCAGGAGGACGAGCATCGACGAGACGCCGCAGTTTCTCAACATCCTGGTGGGGGATATGAGTCTGGTCGGCACGCGCCCGCCGACGGAGGATGAGTTTGAGCACTACAACGGTTATTACAGGAGGCGCATGAGTATCACCCCGGGGCTGACAGGGCTGTGGCAGGTGAGCGGCAGAAGCGATATACAGGATTTTGAGGAGATCGTAAAGCTCGATTTGGAATATATAGATAATTGGTCCTTGGGGCTCGACATCAAGATCCTGATCATGACGGTGTTTGCCGTTCTTGGGGGGAAAGGCTCAAAATGAGAATATGAAAGAGTTGAAATATTGTGAGATACTGCGGACGAACATCAATGTGACCAGCATGCAGGACACGCTTGACTACATCGATGCACAGATCGACGCGCTCCGCGGCAGGTACATCTGTGTGTCCAACGTGCACACGACAGTGATGGCGTACGAGGACGAGCACTACCGCGCGATACAGAACAGCGCGGCGATGGCGCTGCCCGACGGGGGACCGCTGTCGAGGTACAGCAGGGCTGCGGGGTTTCGGGAGGCGGAGCGCGTGACCGGTCCGGATCTGATGGTGGAGCTGTTTCGGATCTCGGGACAGAAGCGGTACAGGCACTTTTTCTACGGCTCCACGCAGCAGACGCTCGACGACATGCGGACGGCGCTTTTGAGGGACTATCCCGATATGGTGATCGCGGGCATGTACGCGCCGCCGTTCAGGGCTCTGACAGCGGAGGAGGACAGGGAGATCACCGCCAGGATCAATGACGCCAGACCTGACTTTATCTGGGTGGGGCTCGGGGCGCCGAAGCAGGAGGAGTGGATGTACGACCACCGGGGAAAGCTCGATGCGGTGGCAGTCGGCGTAGGCGCCGGGTTTGACTATCTGGCGGGAAATATCAAGAGGGCGCCGCGGCTGATGCAGGCACTGTGCCTGGAGTGGCTCTACAGGCTGATGCAGGATCCAAAGCGCCTGTGGAGACGCTATGTGACGACGAACGCGAAATTTTTGAGATATATCGTCAGGGAAAAGTTGACGGGAAAGTGACGTTTTTTCCAATGGAAGTACTTTTTCCAATGGGAGTCCCTGCGCATAAAAAAGAGAGAGAGAAAGAAAAAATAGCAGTCATGGAGAATAAGGTTTGGTTTCACGCGGATGATTATGGAGTGACAAAAGAACAGTCAGAACGGATTTTGGGCTGCTATCAGAACGGGGCACTGAACAGTATCAGTGTGCTTCCCAATACACCTGCACTCGAGGAATCCCTCGAGGTACTGAACCGGGTCGATCCCGACGGGACGAGGATCCGGCGTGTCCTTCACCTGAACTTTGTGGAGGGAAAGCCGCTTGCAGGGGCGGAGAACGTACCAGGGCTGGTTGATGATACCGGCTGTTTTGATAAATCGTTTATTCGTTTATTTCAGTGGGATCACTTGAAGAGAGGAGCCGCCAGGCGCAGGATCGTCCGGCAGCTTGGCACGGAGATCGCGGCGCAGCTTCGGGCTGTGACAAGCCAGTGTGATTATAAGATCACGGCGATCGACTCCCATCAGCATTACCATATGATCCCGATCGTGTTTGACACGCTGATGGAAGTACTGTCAGAGAAAGAATTTGAACACCTTAGGATCTGCCAGATTCGCATACCGGTCGATCCGACAGCTCCCCTGATGCACAGCGCACAGATGCTCAGAGGAGTGCCGGTGATGAACTGGGTGAAGTGGTGCATCCTTAAAATATATGCAGACAGAAACAAAAAAGTTCTGCAGAACAAGGGAGTAGGAACGCCTGTATTTTTTGGCATTTTCTATACCTGTGAGATGAAAAAGGAAGTGGTAGAGGCGCTGCTTCCGGCATACAGGGCTTATGCGGCCAGGAAGGATCAGGATCTGGAACTGATGTTCCACCCCGGAAACCTTACTGCCCGCTATGAGCTCCTGGATGCGAGGCGTGATGAGCTTGCAGATTTTTATATGTCCGACAACAGATATTATGAAGCCGAATGTTTAAAGCTGCTGAGACGTGATTTTTAGTTTCTGCCTTAATGATAACGATCGAAGAAGGGAAAGCGTATGAAAAGAAAATCAATGGTAGCAATTTTAATGGCGATGGCGGCGATGGCGCTGTCGTTCACAGGCTGTGGGGAGCGGACAGACATCGTGAAGGAGGAGCCGCCCATCGTGAGAGCCGATGAGAGCGCGGCGGGATGCCCTTACGGGTGCACCTGTTCCGGATGCGTATGTTATGGGACGGTTCCGGCGGAGAGTGAGACCGTGACGGTGTCTGCCGTGACGGAGGAGACACAGCCGCAGAGCACGGAGGAGACGCAGCCTGCGCCGACAGAGACAGCGCAAGTGCAGACGGGGACGGAGAGCCCGGAGGAGACCGGGACACCGGCAGCGACGGAGCCGGAGACGTATGTGAATGAGATCGCGCAGCTCACCGACGGGGAGCTGCGGGCGCGGCGGGAGCAGCAGGAAAATTTTGCGGAGGCGAGAGCGCTTTTGTACGATCTGCCCAACTCAAAGGACAAGACCTCCAAGATCAACCAGATGGACAGGCAGATCCTGGCCAACAATGCCTATGATTTCAGCCAGAAGAACATCGTGTTCATCGGGGACAGCATCACAGAGGGGATCACGAGTGCGGTCGACACGAAGGGAAATTTTATCAGCTATGTCAACTATGCGGCGTCCTATCTTCACTTTAACAGGATGCTCAACCACGGCATAGGCGGCAGGATGTTTTCCGTCTACGGGGGCGAGGAGCTCTCGCTCACGATGAACTTTGACGCGGTCACGAATATCGATTCGGATATCATCGTGGTGTTCGCGGGGGTGAACGATTATCTCAGCGCTCCGCCAAACAAGCGGTTTGGGGACGTCAACAACGCGATGAGCACGGCGGGCTACTGCGGATCTGTGCGGCAGTTTATGAAGCAGCTCAAGGAGTATTTCGGGGATCGCGACATCTTCTTTGTGACGATGTATAACAACACGAAAAAGTCGGTGTGCACGTACTCGGATATCCAGGGACAGCCGTCACTGAACGATTACATGGAGGTGCAGCGCAAGCTCGCGGACGAGTTTGGCTTCAATGTGATCGAGCTCTACGATATCGGATTTATGGACTGTTCGAACAAGGAGTCGTCAGACTTTTATCTGAGGGACGGCCTGCATCCGAAGGACAACGGGAATATCGTGCTGGGCGAACATATCGCCGCGGAGCTGTCCCTCTATTTCGGCGAGAAGGAAGTGGACTGACAGAAAATAGGAGAACGGATCAGGTGGAGATTATAAGATGGGGAATACTGCTGGCTTTGGTCTTGCCAGTGCCATTTTTTCTGGGGTTTATACCTGTAAAACATATGAATCGCTTGCAAAGGACACCCGCAATGACTTATGTCTGCGGGTGGTTTGTGAGCTTTTTTCTGTTTGAGCTCGCGGCTGTTCCGTTTATCCTGCTGGAACAGAGCTTTACGGTGCTGGTGGTCGTGTACACCTGCATTGTCGCAGCGGTGCTGGCGGTGTCCCTGTGGCGGGGGCGGCAGCTCTGGGCGGCGTATCGGGACGGGATCAGGGGCATACGGGAAATGCCGGGAAGCGTAAAGCTGGGCTGGGCAGTTTTCTTCCTGATCGTGGCGTTCCAGATGGCGTACGCGGTCCTGTATGAGTACTATGACGGAGACGACGCGTATTATATCGCGGTTTCCGTGCTCACGGACGAGTTTGACACCATGTATCTGCGGGATGCGTACTCCGGCTATATCTATCCGCTGGACACCAGGCATGCCCTCTCGCCGATGCCGATCTACCAGGCGTGGCTGGCGAGGCTGAGCGGCATCGCCCCGGCAGTCGTGGCGCACAGCGTGCTGGCTCCGGTGTGGCTGATGTTCATGTACTGTATCTACGGGCAGATCTGCAACCGGCTGCTGTGGAACCGGAAAGCGTACAGACCCGTGTTTATGATCCTGATCGCAGTGTGGTTCATGTACGGGAATATCTCACTGTACACGACGGAGACGTTTGCCATGACGAGGACCTGGCAGGGGAAGGGGCTGATGGCAGGGATGGTGATCCCCGCGCTGTTTCTGGCGCTGATCTACCTGGCGCAGGAGAGCGTGAGCCAGGGGATGTGGCTGCTGTTCATCTGCGTGTGCGTGTCGTCTGTTCTCGCCACGAGCGTGTCCTTTATGGTCATACCGACAATCACAGGTGTCGCGGCCGTGCTGATCGGGATCAAGAAAAGGAGTGTGAAGTTTGCGGCGGAGCTGTTTCTGTGCTGTGTGCCCTGCCTGCTGCTGGCGGTGTGCTACATGGTCATAAAGTAGCCGCCCGGAGTCCGTGTATGGCGAACAGGGTGATGTGAGAGGAGGGGAGAGTCCGTGCCGGGACGTTTTGCATCGGAATTGAAGGAGGTGGCGAAAGCCGTTGCGGAGGACGTGATCCTGTACAATAACAGGAGTTTTCTGATTCCCCTGTTTCTGATCGCGCTGCTTTTTCTGTGGATGACGGAAAAGGACAGGAAGCTGCGCGTTGTGCTGCTGTATGTCGTGGCGGCCGCCGCTGCGGTGTTTGTGTGCCCGCTCTATGCGTGGGTGGGGATGAAGATCGACGCGGACGTCTACTACCGCGTGCTGTGGTCGATGCCGATCGGGATCCTCGTGTGCTACAGTGTGGTGAAGCTCATGACGTATTTCAGGGCAGCGGTGTCGCGGGCGCTGGTGTTTCTCCTGGCGGTCCTTGCGATCATGATGAACGGGGATCTGGTGTACACCAACACGTTCCACATCAGGGCAGCCAACGCGTACCATATCCCGCAGCAGGTGATCGACGTGGCGGACGCGCTCAAGCTTGACAACTACAAGCCGATCGCGGTGCTCCCGGCGGAGCTTCTGACGCACTTCCACCAGTATACGGCGGACGTGTTCACACCCTACGGCAGGAACGTCGTGGAGCCGTCGTGGTCGTTCCGCGATGCGCTCTACGACGCCATGGAGTCGGACGAGACCGCGTATGACGTGGCGGAGGTGGCGAGGTGCGCGCGCATCCATAACTGTGCGTTTGTCGTGCTCTCCTGCGCGAAGCAGATGAACGGGAGCATGGAGGAGCAGGGGTACTTTCTGTTCAGGTTCGTGCAGGGGTATTTCATTTATATGGATTACAACTACTACTGGGTGTTCAAGGAACAGGGGCTGCTCGATGCGGACGTGATCGAGGCGGGAGGATGAGAAGGATATGGTTAAGGTAAAAAATATTGTCCTGCTCCAGGCAGTCATCATCATCTACACGGTCTCGAGCGTGATGTCCAAGCAGGCGTCCGCGAGCGGCGGGAACCTGCTGCGCTTCGGGTTCTTCTTTGGGATGGAGTTTGTGGTGCTGGGGGTGTATGCGGTCCTGTGGCAGCAGATGATCAAGCGCTTTGAGCTCTCTGTCGCGTACGCAAACCGCTCGATGGCGGTCGTGTGGTCCATGGTGTGGGCGGTTCTCTTTTTTCACGACTCCATCACGGTGCAGAATGTCGCGGGGGTGCTGCTGGTAGTGGCAGGGACATGGATCATCAATACGGAGACGGAGGCGGGATAATATGATCAGTCGGTTTGCGGGTGCGATGTTCCTGTCGGTAGCGATCGCATCGGTATCGCAGGTACTGCTGAAAAAAAGTGCGCTCAACAAGTATGACACGGTGGTGAGGGAGTATCTGAACCCGTATGTGGCCGGCGGCTATGGACTGCTGTTCCTGTCGATGCTGCTGACGGTGTATGCCTACAGCGGCATGGATTACAAGAATGGGCCGGTCATCGAATCGCTTGGAAATGTCATGGTGCTGATCCTGGGGTACTTTGTGTTCGGAGAGCGGATCAGCGCCAGGAAAATTGCCGGAACAGCGTGCATCATCGCGGGGATCGTGGTCTTTCATCTGTGACCTGTGAGAACGGGTGTTTGTTGGTATGCCAGAAATTGTATGCCGTTTTTTTGAAAAAATTGTTGAGCGGCAGTGCAGGCTTTGCTATAATTGTTAAGAGTTGTAATTAAATGATTGTATAATACAGCCTTCTGGAATCTTCCCGGACTTTTGCAGCGTCAGGTGCGGTGGCGGATCCGGGAGTCTGTTGGCGGGAAAAGGAGGAGGCCGGACGGCAGGGGCAGGATGAAGAGAAAGAAAACGGCGGGAGCACGCGGCAGGAATAAAAACGGAAGAGAGACAGCCAGATACACGGATGAATATAGGGACGATTATTGCGGGGATGACCTGACAGTGCAGGACAATGCGGCGGATGCCGGTATGGATACTGACGAGGAGTACATCGTCGCCTACTCCAGCGATGACGCGGTGTTTGGCGCGTACACCTCCGAGGAGATGCGGGAGTTTGCACAGGAGTACGGCGATGCGCCGTACGAGGAAGACGAGACAGAGGCATACGAAGAATACGAGGAAGACGGGATAGAAGCGTACGAGGAAGATGAGACAGAGGCATACGAAGAATACGAGGAAGACGAGACAGAGGCGTACGAGGAAGACGAGACAGAAGAATACGAGGAAGACGATGAGATAGATGCATTTGAAGAAAATGAGACGGAAGCATACGAGGAAGACGATATAGAGGAATACGAAGACGATGAGATAGAAGCGTATGAGGAAGACGATGAGGAAGATGAGATAGAAGCGTTCGAAGACATAGAGGAGTACGAGGAAGAACTGGGGTACGATGGATCGGAAGCGTACGAGGAAGATCAGGAGTACGACGAGGCGGAGGCGTACGAGGGCAAAACACGGGAGTACGCGTCGGAGGATACGGAGTCGCTCTACAGCACCAAGGAGATCCATATCGAGATCTATGAGCCGGACGATTACGCGGAGGACACAGAGAGTTACTACGAGAACGCGGACGAGGGCGACTATGCGGACGGTGAGGAGTGCGATGCATACGACGAGTATTACGATGACGAGTACGATGACGAGTACGACGATTCGGTGTACTTTGACGAGATGTACGAGCAGGAAGCGTACGATGAGGAAGGCTTTGAGGAGGGGGACAGTGAGGACTCCTTTGATATCGCGTACGGTGCGTACGGCACTGCCCACGGGAGTGACGTCCTGTTTGGGGAGGACGGGGCGGGGGAGCCGGGCAGTTTCTGGCAGAGAACAAGGAGCCGCCTTCGCCACCTGACCGCTTTCGACGCCGTGCTCGCCTCCACGGGCGTGGTAGTGCTGGTGGCATCGCTCGTCATCCTGAGCATATTTCTGCAGTCAAACCAGCTGAATAAGCAGATAGAGGCGCTCGCGCCTGTGGGAAGCGAACTCAAGGACGTGGGGGTCGTGGGGGACGACGGTCTGCTCGCCATGGCGGATGCGGCGCTGTCGGGAAATTTTGCGGAGACAGACACGGAGACAGATACGGAGGAAGCATCGACGGTCGAGGTGGTTGACACGCAGGAGTCGACGAAGGTGAATGTCAGTTTTGTGTCTGTGGAGAAGGATCTAAAGATCCGTTTTACGGATGTCAACACCGGCGAGCTGATCACGGGCACTGTCTTTGAGGTGAAGCTTACCAACGCAAAGGGAAAGCAGCTCGTCCTCACGGACGACGACATGGACGGTGTCATCTACGCGCAGAATGTGAATGCCGGGGTGTTCGATGCAGTCGTGACCTCGACGGACAAATACAAGTTCCCGACAGTGGCTCAGCAGGTCACAGTCAAGGATAAGGTCGAGTATGTGGTGATCAACGTGCAGGATGAGGTCAAGACCGAGAAACAGATCGACGTGGCAGTCGAGGATACGGAGAAAAATGTGGCGGCAGTGGAGACGGAGGTGCTCAAGGACACCGTGGAGTGGGTGGATCAGACCAAGACGCCCGTGAGCGGCTCGGAGAGCTATCTGCTGGTGGATAAGAGCACGATTCCGGACCCGTCTCAGATTTCGAGAGCGGCGGCGCGGATGCTCTTTGACGCACTGAACGTGTCGCTGGACCGCACGAGCGCATCGCTGAGTGTGGGGGCGAGCATCGACCTGAAAGGAACGGAGTTTGCCAACAAGACAGAGACCGGCGCTGACGGAGGCAGCATTGAGTACCAGTTCACGACGGAGTGGAAGAGCTCGAACGACGGTGTCGCGTCGGTAAGTGGCGGTAAAGTGACGGCAAAGGCGGTGGGAACCGCGGATATCACGTACACGGTCACCAGAAAGACGATCACGACGACGCTGGAGACGAAGGAGCCTGTCAAGGAGACGCTGGAGATTTCCGCGGAGGAATACGGGAAACTGTCGCCGGAGGAACAGGCAAAGTGCACGGAGATCAAGGATGACCAGGGCAATGTGACAGGTTACACATACGAGAAAGTGACGGAGCAGGATCCGGTCAAAAACGCGGCTGAGACAACCGATACCGCCAGCGCGACGTGCACGGTCACTGTGGAGGCGGCAAAGATCAAGTCCGGCAGCCTGGAGCTGTCCAAGAGTGCTGACAGCTGTGCGGCTGGCGCGACGCTGACCGTGAAGCCGTCAAAGCTTGTGTACACGAAGGAGGACGGGAGCACAGAGACGCTCACGTCGAATTTCCCGTCCATCGCGTGGGAGAGCAGCGACAAGTCCATCGCGACTGTCGCTTCGGACGGGGTAGTGACCGGCGTGAAGGCGGGCAAGGTACATATCACAGGCAGGATCACAGGCATCAAGGGCGCTGACGGGAACGAGCTGGATATCAAGTGCAGCGTGGAGGTCAGTGTCACCGGGAATGTGGAACTTACGCTCACGCTGGACCGCACGAGCGATGTGTACATCGCGGTCGGCGGCACCACAACGCTTGTGGCGACCGTAACAAACTACAAGTCTGACGCGGGAGTGACCTGGGAGACTTCGGACAAGAAGGTGGCGACCGTCAATGAGAAAGGCGTCGTGACCGGCGTGGCGGCGGGCAGCGTCAAGATCACGGCGACGACAAAGGAAAAGGATGCGCAGGGCAAGCAGAAGCAGGCGACCTGTGTCGTGACAGTAAACTCCGATGCCGCCTCGGACACGACGACGAAGCTCAAGGACAAGAACGGAAACCAGATCTACGTCAAAAATACCGATGGAAGCTACCGGGAAGCCGTCTACGCGGACTACTACACCAGCACCGAATTTTACATATCGGCGCAGGCAAACTACACGTACACAGGATGGCAGACGATCGACGGGAAGACGTACTACTACGACAAAAACGGAAACCCAGTGACCGGCACACAGATCATACAGGGTGTTACCTACAATTTTGGCTCGGACGGGGCGATCGCCACAACAGTCAACGGATCGACGTTCGGCATCGACGTGTCAAGGCACAACGGAAAGATCGACTGGAATGCGGTCAAGGCATCGGGTGTCGACTATGTCATCATCCGCTGCGGCTACAGGGGATCGTCGACAGGTGCACTGATCGAGGATCAGAACTTCAAGACGAATATCAAGGGCGCCACAGCTGCCGGACTAAAAGTCGGCGTGTATGTGTTCTCGCAGGCGGTCAACGAGGTCGAGGCGGTCAAGGAGGCATCGCTTGCAGTGAGCCTGGTGAAGGGCTACAACCTCGCCTACCCGATCTTTATCGACACGGAGGCGAGCGGCGGCAGGGCGGACAAGATCGACAAGGCGACGCGCACGGCGGTGGTGAACGCGTTCTGCCAGACTGTTGTGAGCGCTGGCTACAAGCCGGGGATCTATGCATCAAAATCGTGGTTTGAGGACAAACTGAATATGGGGTCGGTCGCCAGCTGCAAGATCTGGCTCGCCCAGTATTCCGCGTCGCCGACCTACAAGGGCAGATACGATATGTGGCAGTATTCAGACAAGGGAAAGATCAGCGGTATCAGCGGCAATGTCGATCTCAACTACAGTTACCTGGGATATTAAAGGGTTGCATTCTTGCCAGATTTAGGATAAAATGAGATGTGTGCTTTGTGTATCAACAGACTCCCGGCGTCTCTTTGCAGAAGATTCCGGGAGGCGATAGTCGATTATTTGGAGGAATATATTTGATGAGAACTTATTTGGTGACTGGCGGTGCAGGTTTTATCGGATCAAACTACATTCATTATATGTTTCGTAAATATGGCGGTGAGATCAGGATCATCAATGTGGATGCGCTGACATATGCCGGAAATCTCGAGAATCTCAAGGAGATCGAGAAGCGGGATAACTATACATTTATCAGGGCGGATATCACGGACAAGGATGCGATCACAAAGATCTTTGCGGAGAATGACATTGACAGGGTGGTCCACTTCGCCGCGGAGAGCCATGTGGACAGGAGCATCAAGGATCCGGAAGTCTTTGTGCGGACAAACGTGCTCGGCACGGCAGTGATGCTCAACTGTGCAAAGGCGGCATGGGAGCTGCCGGACGGAAGCTTTCAGGAGGGCAGGAAGTTTTTGCACGTCTCCACGGATGAGGTGTACGGCTCTCTCGAGGAGGACGGAGGGTTCTTTTATGAGACAACCCCGTATGCGCCGCACAGCCCGTACTCCGCGAGCAAGGCGTCGTCGGACATGCTTGTGAGATCGTATATGGACACCTATCGGTTCCCTGCGAACATCACGAACTGTTCCAACAACTACGGACCATACCAGTTCCCGGAGAAGTTCATCCCGCTTGTCATCAACAACGCGCTGCAGGGAAAGAGTCTCCCGGTGTACGGCGACGGGAAGAACGTGCGCGACTGGCTCTATGTCGAGGATCACGCGAAGGCGATCGACATGGTGCAGGAGCAGGGCAGGCTGTTTGAGACTTACAATATAGGCGGGCACAACGAGAAACAGAATATTGAGATCATCAATATCATCCTCGAGACGCTCCAGGAGCAGCTCGCCGATGATGACCCGAGAAAGAAACTGGTATCCAGGGATCTGATCACGTATGTCGAGGACCGGAAAGGCCACGACAGGCGCTATGCGATCGCGCCGGATAAGATCAGGGCGGAGATCGGCTGGGAGCCGGAGACGATGTTCAGGGATGGCATCAGGCGGACGATCCAGTGGTATTTCGAGCATGAGGACTGGATGCGGAATGCGACAAGCGGCGATTACCAGAAATACTACGCTGAGATGTACAAATAATTTCAGATGATGATTGGACAGGGAACGTCAGTACCAAAGGGTAGGGCGTTCCCACTTTGGCATATGATGCGCGGGGGCACATGCGGCACCTGCACGATGTAAGATGAAAAGGAGCAGACGATCAATGAAAGGTATTATATTAGCAGGCGGCAGCGGCACCAGACTCTATCCCCTGACAAAGGCGATTTCCAAGCAGATCATGCCTGTGTACGACAAGCCGATGATCTATTATCCGCTGTCGACACTGATGCTTGCAGGGATCAGGGATATACTGATCATCTCGACGCCGCGCGATCTGCCGGTGTTTGAGGAATTGTTCGGCACAGGGGAGCAGCTCGGGCTGCACATGGAGTACGCGGTGCAGGAGAAGCCAAGAGGACTTGCGGACGCGTTCATCATCGGCGCGGATTTTATCGGGACGGACTGCGTGGCGCTGGTGCTCGGGGACAATATCTTCTATGGGCAGAGCTTCTCGAAGCTGCTGCAGCGCGTCGCGGCAAAGGAGAGCGGTGCCACGATATTCGGATATTATGTGCGCGACCCGCGGGAGTACGGCGTTGTCGAGTTTGACAAGAACGGGAAAGCGATCTCCATCGAGGAGAAGCCCGAGAAGCCAAAGAGCAACTACGCGGTGCCGGGATTATATTTTTATGACAACGATGTCGTGCAGATCGCCAGGAACGTGAAGCCGTCCGCGAGAGGCGAGATCGAGATCACGAGCATCAACAATGAATACCTGCAGCGCGGGACGCTGACGGTGGAGACGATGGGGCGCGGTTTCGCGTGGCTCGACACGGGGAATCACGATTCGCTCCTGGATGCCGCTGATTTTGTCTGTGCGTTTCAGAAGAGGCAGGGGCTGTATATATCCTGCATCGAGGAGATCGCATACAAGAGGGGATTCATCACGAGGGGGCAGCTGCTCGAGCTTGCGGAGCCTCTGATGAAGACGGATTACGGAAAGTATCTGGTAGAGGTAGCCAATGGACTCTAAGGGAAAGAAGATCGGAATACTGTTTGTGCTGTGCGCGCTGCTGGTGGTGATGGCAGCGGTAGTGATGGCGAACTACAACCGCTTTTTGGGAAAGGACACCAGAGCAGTGTCCGGCAGCGGCACGGACAGTGTTTCCAGTCAGATCATAGAAGCGGACGGAAAGGTGCACGGTGCTGACTTGTCAGCATTCATGAAGGACAGCGAGTTCTTTGATGCCGATGTGCCGAACAGTTCGAACCAGAATACATATGATGAGGTGGATGAAAACGGGAATCCGGTGCGCAGTCTCACCATTTCGGCGAGCTCCGTGGAGCGCGATATCCGGGTGAAGATCATGGACGACAAGGGCGATGTGGTGCCGGGGCAGGCGTTCGAAGTGGAGGTCGCGGACACGGGCGTGTACGTCGACGAGGACAAGGACGGTGTCATACTGATCTCCGACATCAAACCCGGAGAGTACAAGGTCTCGCTGGGTGAGCAGCAAGGCTTCAAGGTGCCGGCAGCCCCGGTCAGCGTCAGGGTGAAGTCCATTGTGTCCTACACCGTCATCGACGATATCGACTTCTTTGTCCATGCGGAGTCGGAGGTTGACATCCTGAAGGAGGACACGAAGGACAAGAAGCTCGACAGCGAGGACGAGGATGACTCCCAGTACACGGCGCTGCTCGACATGGAGGAGGACGAGCACGCCAACGCGGTCAAGCTCGGCATCGATGTGTCCAAGTGGAACGGCGAGATTGACTGGGAGGTCGTGAAGGCTGAGGGCGTTGATTTTGCGATCATACGGTGCGGCTACAGAGGTTCTTCCTCGGGCTGGCTGCTCGAAGATCCGTATTTCTACAAGAATCTGACAGGCGCGAAGAAGGCGGGCATCAAGGTCGGTCTGTACTTCTTCACACAGGCGACGAACCTTGTGGAGGCAGTCGAGGAGGCGAGTATGGTGGTTTCCCTGCTCGGGGACACCGAGATCGAGTACCCGGTCTTTATCGACACGGAGGGCGCAGGCGGAAACGGAAGGGCGGACAACCTCGATCCGGGGACGCGGACAGCCGTGGTCAACGCATTCTGCCAGACGATCCAGAATGCGGGGCTTGACGCGGGCGTCTACTCGGGCCGCAACTGGTTCTACAATAATCTCATTGTGGACGAGATGGAGGCGCCGAACGTGTGGCTTGCGGAGTACAGGCAGACACCGCTCTACGAGGGGCGCTACGACATGTGGCAGTACACTTCAAGCGGCTCTGTCGCCGGCATCGAGGGAAGAGTGGACTTAAATATCAGCTATCTGGGGATCGAGTGATCCGTACCGGAAGCGGGGCAGATCGGAAAATAGCGAAAAGATCGGGGATTCAGGATATTTTGAACCTGCAATTTGTAAAATTGTGAAATAGGGAAAGGAATCATGAAAACATGGGAAAGATTACAGTAGAGGAATGCGTCGTGGACGGGGTGGTCATAGAGGGACTCAAGGTGATCACACCGCAGGTGCATGGGGATAACAGAGGTTATTTTATAGAGACCTACAATTATAATGATTTCAGGGAAGCGGGCATTGACCATGTGTTTGTGCAGGACAACCAGTCTGCGTCAAGGAGAGGTGTGCTCCGGGGACTTCATTTTCAGAAGGAGTACCCGCAGGATAAGCTTGTCCGCGTCGTGCGGGGGGAAGTGTTCGACGTGGTTGTGGATCTGCGGGAAGGCTCAGAGACATACGGAAAATGGTTTGGTGTCCTGCTGTCGGAGGAGAACAAGAAACAGTTTTTTGTCCCCAAGAATTTTGCCCATGGCTTTCTGGTCCTGTCGGAGTATGCGGAGTTCTGCTACAAGGTCACGGACTTTTACCACCCGAATGACGAGGGCGGGCTGCTGTGGAGCGATCCCGATATCGGGATCAAGTGGCCGATCCCGGAAGGCGTGGAGCCGATCCTTGCCGACAGGGATCAGAAATGGGGCGGTATAAAGGATTTTAAGCGATGAGGAGTAGTCTGGCAGGGCTGTGGCAGTCGAGACAGCTGATCTGGAAACTGGCAAAAAACGATTTCAAGAACCGCTTTGCAGGCTCGTATATGGGGCGTGTCTGGGCGTTTGCACAGCCTGTCGTGACTGTGCTGCTGTACTGGTTTGTGTTTGGATATATCATGATGCCGGACAAGAAAGAGATGCTGACGGCAGGGGCGGAAGCGCCGTATGTGCTGTGGCTGACGGCGGGGCTTGTGCCCTGGTTCTATTTCAGCGAGGCGCTCAGCAACGGGACGACATCCCTTCTCGAGTACAGTTATCTGGTGAAAAAAGTGGTATTCCAGATCCGCATCATACCGATGGTCAAGCTGATCGCCGCATCCTTTATCCACCTATTTTTCGTGGCGTTCATGCTGGTGCTGTATGTGTGCTACGGCTACACGCCCGATCTGTATCTGCTGCAGCTGCCGTATTTTAGTTTCTGCCTGCTCATGCTGGTGCTGGCGCTGAGCTACACAACCTGTGCGGTCGCGGTCTTTTTCAGGGATCTGATGCAGATCGTCAACATCATCCTGCAGGTCGGCATGTGGGCGACACCGATCCTGTGGAATATCAGATTTCTTGACGGGAAGCCGCTGCTGCAGGGGATCATCAAGTGCAATCCGGTCTTTTACATTGTCAATGGTTACAGGAACGCCATGTTTGCCGACACGTGGTTCTGGCAGGATTCCATGGGAGCTATGACCGTGTATTTCTGGGTTGTCACCGCTGTGCTGTTCGCGGTGGGGACGCTGATCTTTAGAAGGCTCAAAGTGCATTTTGCCGATGTGCTGTGATGCGGCACACGGACACCCGACGCATAAAAAGACGATCCAGGTGCCAGGAGCGCCGAAATACAGGGGGAACTATGGAAGACAAACAGCTGCGAAAAGAAGAAGGCGGTGTGGATGCCGGGACTGCGATCGCGGTGTCGCACGTCAGCAAGACGTATAAACTCTATGACAAGCCGATGGACAGGCTCAAGGAAGCCTTGAAGCTGACCAGGCAGCAGAAATACCGCGAGGCGCATGCGCTGTCAGACATCAGCTTTGATGTCGGGCAGGGGGAGTGCGTCGGGATCATCGGGACAAACGGTTCCGGCAAGTCTACGATCCTAAAGATTATAACGGGTGTCCTCAATCCCACGAGCGGCAGCGTCGCTGTCAACGGGCGGATCTCTGCGCTGTTGGAGCTGGGCGCCGGTTTTAACATGGAGTATACGGGGATCGAGAACATCTATCTCAACGGCACGATGAACGGTTTTTCGAATGAAGAGATCGACGCGAGGATGCAGGATATCCTGGATTTTGCGGATATCGGCGACTATGTGCGCCAGCCGGTGAAGACGTACTCGAGCGGTATGTTTGTGCGCCTCGCCTTCTCGGTGGCGATCAACATCGACCCGGAGATCCTGATCGTCGATGAGGCGCTTTCCGTCGGCGATGTGTTTTTCCAGGCGAAGTGCTATCACAAGTTCGAGGAGTTCAAAAAGATGGGCAAGACGATCATGATCGTGAGCCATGACCTGAGCAGCATCGCGAAATACTGTGACAGGGTGATCCTGCTCAACCAGGGCGTGAAGCTCGGGGAGGGCTCCCCGAAAGCGATGATCGATGACTACAAGCGCGTCCTGGTGGGACAGTATGAGCTGCCGACGTCAAAGAAGGAGCAGAATCTCATAGGCGACGAGGAGATCCAGGACGCGGTGCACAGGCAGGCTGCCGCCGCAAAGCGCGGGGACGCGCAGGACTCAAAGGCGCTGGAGTACGGCACGAAGGAAGCCGAGATCGAGGAGATCTATCTGACGGACGACCGCGGGACGAGGACCAATTCGATCTTGAAGGGACTGCCCTTCCAGATCCACATGCGGGTGCGGTTTGACCGGGATCTGCCGGCGCCGATCTTTGCCTTTTCGTTCAAGACGGCAAAGGGCACGGAGATCACGGGGACGAACACGATGTTTGAGAAGGCGTTCCTCGAACCGGTGAAAGCCGGCGACACGAAGGCGGTCTGCTTTTCGCAGAAGATGTCGCTGCAGGGCGGTGAGTACCTGCTCTCCTTTGGCGTGACAGGGTATGAGGGAGATGATTTCAAGGTGTATCACAGACTTTACGATGCCATCGACGTGACCGTTGTGTCCGACAAGAACACCGTGGGATATTACGACATGGACTCGGCAGTCGAGGTCAAAAGCGTGTAGACGCGCGCCGCGGCGTGTTGAGATCAGATAAGGAACTGATGGAAAATGATGGAGTAAGCAATATCGGGGGTGAAGAGGAGCATGGCAGAGGAGACACAGGTGAGACTGGAGAAGATCGGCAGTGTCACGATGGATTACACGTATTATACGGGACAGGATCTGTATTCGGATGGCGATATCGAGGACAAGATGCTTGACATTGCCATGTACAATCCGCCGGAGGATTTTCCCAAGATCATCGAGGCGGAGCGGAGCTGGCCTGTTTTTTATCATTTCTCGCCGCTTCGGACAAATATCATAGACTGGATCCCGTTCAGGAAAACGGATAAGGTGCTCGAGATCGGCGCAGGGTGCGGTGCGATCTCGGGGGCGCTTGCAAGGAGGGCAGGCAGTGTCACCTGCATCGACCTGTCCAAAAAGCGCAGCATGGTCAACGCCTACCGCAACCGCAACGCGGACAATATCACGATCATGGTCGGCAACTTCAAGGACATCGAGCCGCATCTCGACGAGGACTACGACTATGTGCTGCTGATCGGCGTCTTTGAGTACGGGCAGGCGTACATCGGCGGGGAGAATCCCTACGAGGATTTTCTGCGGATCTGCGACCGCCACAGGAAGCTTGACGGGCGTCTGGTTATTGCGATCGAAAACAAGTTCGGTCTCAAGTACTGGGCAGGCTGCCGCGAGGATCATCTGGGGACGTATTTTTCCGGGATCGAGGGGTACCATGCAGGCGGTTCGGCAAGGACTTTCACGCGGCGAGGCCTGGAAAAACTTCTTGACAAGGCAGGGATCCACGAGTATTCCTTTTACTATCCATATCCTGATTACAAATTTGTGACGACGATCTACTCTGACCAGTATCTTCCGAAAAAAGGTGAGCTCAGCAATAATTTGAGGAATTTTGACAGGGAGAGGGTGCTGCTGTTCGATGAAAAACAGGTGTTTGACGAGATCATAGACGAGAATGAGTTCCCGCTTTTCTCAAATTCGTACCTGCTGGTGGTCGGCGGTGCGCCCAATGTGATCTACACAAAGTTCTCCAACGACAGGGTTGCAAAGTGGGCGATCCGCACTTCCATCGTCAGGGAGATGCCGGGGCATGTGCATGTGGAGAAGCTGCCGGACACGGAGGCGGCATGCAGGCATCTGCTGAGCACAAAGCAGGCGTGCGAGCAGCTTTCTGCGCGGTATGAGAACACGAAGATCGATATCAATCAGTGCACCGTCATCGGCGGCGACGTCAAAAACGGGCTGTCCTTTGAGTACTGCAGGGGGGAGACACTGGAAAATCTGCTCGACGAGTGTCTGGTGCGGACGGATGTGGCGGGCTTCAAGTCACTGATCCAGGAGTATATGCACTGGGTCCACTACAACGAGGATACCCATGCAGTCAGCAATTTTGACTTTATCTTTCCCAATATTCTCGTGGACGGGAAGCGGTGGCATGTCATTGACTACGAGTGGACTTTCGACAGACATATCGAGGCGAAGGACATCGCATTCCGCGCCTTCTACAACTATACATTGGGCGGGGAGATGCGAAAGGCGTGCGGGGATCTTCTGATGAAGGACATCCTGGGATTTACGGATGAGGAGATCAGAGCCGCGGTCGAGGAGGAGAAGGAATTTCAGCTGCGCATCACGGGCAGCCGCGCATCGGCGGGACGTATGCGGGAGCTGATCGGCAACAGGGCGTACGCGCTCGACGGCATGTTGAAATACTGCAATCATGCGGATCTAAAATACATCACGCAAATCTTTGTGGATTACGGAGAGGGGTTCACGGAGGAGAATTCCGTGAGGCTCCGGGACTGTTTTTCGCTCGGGCGGTATCTGAAACTGGAGTACGATATCCCGGATGCGGCTGTGAGGATCCGGATCGATCCGTGCACATATCCGTGCGTGGTGGATATCCGTGAGATCAAGGCGGGGGACAGGATCTACACGGCGGATGTCATCGAGGTGAACGGCAGATGGCAGGAGTGCGGCTCGATCGTGTTTGACGATGAGGATCCCAATCTTGCGATTGATGTCGTGGGCGGGAGTCATCTTTCTGTGGATATGGATGTGCTGGAGCTTACGCCGGCGTTTGCCAGACAGCTTGTGCAGACTGCCGTGAAAGAAAATTTTGTCACAAAAACAAAGGGGTTTCTAAAGACAAAGTTGAGAGGGTAATGTGGGAAGTGATTCCCGGAGTGGGGGATTTGCTGATATGTTTGGAAAGATAAAGGATGCCATACAGGGCAGATTATATAAGAAATGTATCAATGAGTACGAGAGGGCGTTGCGCTGCCAGACAGACCCGTATCTGCTGTGGATCAAGGAAAATGAGCAGGCGTTCGCGGCGGAGACGCCCGGGGAGCAGCGGGTAGCGTTTGACATCGTGTATATGCAGGAGTGCGGCAGGGATTTTTCCCTGTCGGGTTTCGACAAGGAGTACATTTTGTTTGTGTCGGATGAGGGCAGGATCGCGGCGGAGGTCTATCATGAGATCCCGCGGTATTTCGAGAAGCATGCGGATGTGAACATCGTCTATGCCGACGAGGATACCTGGATGCTCGAGGCGAAAAAGGAAGTGGACAGGGATCTGGTGAACGATGAGAGCGCACACAGGATCTTTCCGTGGACCAAACCGATGTGGTCGCCGGACACACTGATGTCCTTCCTGTATTTCGGCAATATTTTTGCGATCCGCAGGGAGGCGTACCTCGGGCTCGAATGGCTTGGGGACAGCGATTACCGCAAGAATATATACGATTTTGTGCTCAAGGCGACAGAGCTTGGGAAGCGCCCCGGGCACATCGAGAAGATCCTTTTTCACGCCTACGAGAGGGGAAGCAGCAGGGAGGAGATCGAGGACAGGCTCATGCACAGGACGGATCTGATCGGCGCGGGGAGGGCGTATGACGCTATCCGTGAGCGCGCTTTTGCAAGGCGCGGTCTGAGAGGGCGGATGGTCGTGGATGCGAAGACACAGATCTCCTATCCGGTCTACGAGCTGCCGGATCAGCCGCTTGTCAGCATCATCATCCCCTCGAAGGACAACCCGGAGGCGCTCAGACAGTGCATACGCTCGGTCTACGCGCATACGGATTACCCGAATTATGAGATCATTGTCGTCGACAACGGAAGCACTGCGCGGGTGCGCGTCGGGTTGGAAAATTTCAGGCAGGAGTGCCCGTTTACGTATCTGTATGTGCCGATGGAATTTAACTTTTCCCATATGTGCAATATCGGCGTGCGCGAGTCTAAGGGAGAGTTCATTTTACTGCTGAATGACGACATGGAGGTGATCGAGGATACATGGCTCACCAGGATGGCGGGTCAGGCTTCCCTGAAACATGTCGGATCTGTCGGGGCAAAGCTTCTGTACCCGGATTCAACGTTGATACAGCACGCCGGGATCAGCAACACGCTGTACGGTCCCGGACACAAACTCAAGAAGATGGATGACAGCATGTCCTATTATTATGGAAGGAACCGCTTCGTGTATGACCTGATCGGTGTCACGGCGGCATGCCTTATGATGCGCAGGAGTTATTATCTGGCGATAGGAGGACTGTTCGAGGGGCTCGCCGTGGCATATAATGATGTGGATCTGTGTTTCAGGCTGTGCAGCAAGGGGCTGTACAATGTCCAGAGAAACGATGTTGTGCTGTACCACCACGAGTCGCTCAGCCGCGGGGATGACCTCCAGGATGAGACAAAGCTGAAACGCCTGCTGGCGGAGAAGGATGTCCTGTACAGGAGACACCCGAAATTTTACAGGAAGGATCCGTTTATCGGGACACTTTTGAACAGCGGGGAGCCGGAGTACAGCTGCCGTTGGCTGGAGCGGTATGAGCTCTTTAACATATTTGACTCCGATGATATGCTCGCCGAATCCAAGAAGCTCCCGGCACAGGATAAAATGAATCAGGCGATCATGATCACGGTGGAGGACTGCGGCAGGGAGAACTTTGCGAAGGCAGTGACCAGGAACGGACAGAAGAAAAAGACCTATTACCTCATCAAGGGCTGGGCATATGTGCCGGGCGTGGACAATGCGCGCTACCGCTTCAAGATCCTGCTGGTGAACAGCGCCGGCAAGGTGTGGGAGCTGCCGGTGCAGAGGCGGTACCGCAAGGATGTGGAGGCGATCCTGCCGGACGAGACGAATGTGAAACTGACAGGCTTCTGCAACTGGATCTTTGAGGGCGCGCTGCCGCCGGATACGTATGAGCTGTGGATGACCGCGAAGGACGGCTGCTCCAGACAGCGGTTGTATCGGAGTATGGAGAAAACGTTGACGATCGAATAGGACAGGATCACGGATATTGAGATGAAAATGGATGCATATGAATCAAAATCAATATGAACAGGAACTTTTTGCACAAAGGACGCCGTACCTGCAGTGGCTGAAACAGCAGGAGACAACGCTGGCCAGACAGTATGGGCAGCAGCTGGAACAGGGTGCTTTAGGGAAGCAGATACACACGCTTCCCTTTTCTTCGTGTATGGACCATATGAATGACGTCGGGCATGCCCGGGATCATTCTTTTGCGGAATTTCAGGGCGACAGGATCTATCTGTTTGCAAGGGACGCGGGCAGACTGTCCCCGTATGCAAAAGCCGTGTTCGCAAAAGCCTTTTTGGATGACGCCGATGTCGTGCTGGCGTATGCGGATGAGGATTACAGCGGAAGTCTCAGGGAACTGTACGGGATCGGGGAGGCAGACCGGCAGTCCGGTGCGCGCTACCGAGGCGCGCCGTGGTTCAAGCCCGGCTTTTCACCGGACACTCTCGTCTCCTTTTTCTATGTCGGCAGTGTGTTTGCCGTCAGGGGCGACCGGATCCTGGAGGTGACGGGAAAGTACGGCAGCGATATCAGCCTTCATGAGCTTGTCTACAGGATCTTTATGGAGGCGCTTGGCAGGAGAAGGCAGGGTGTGACATGCGGGATCGCCCACTTACCATACACGCTGTACACCAATGACAGCCTTGCGGATAAGGATCGGACCGAGGGCGATGGGAAGATCCGTCTGCTGTACCGGGCAGAGGAGCGCTGCAAGGGGGCTGACAATGATAAAATATCGATTGTTATTCCTAGTAAGGACAATGCAGACGTGCTACGGAAATGCCTGGAAACGCTGGTTCAATATACGGATTACAGCTGTTATGAGGTCATCGTCGTGGACAATGGCAGCAGCCCGGAGCAGAGGGCGCGCATATCACGTGTGATCGAAACGCTGAAAACGAAAAAGAGCGGTCTTGCCGTCCACTATCTGTATCGGGAGCGCGCGTTCAATTTTTCGGCGATGTGCAATGCGGGCGCGCGGCAGGCGTCCGGGGCGTACCTGCTGTTTCTGAATGATGATATCGAGATCCTGGGCGGCGCGGACGGCGGACAGTGGCTTGACAGGATGCTGGCGTACGGGAGGAAGTCCCATGTGGGGGCGGTCGGCGCGAAGCTGTACTATCCGCCCGGACAAGGGGAGCGCGGCTGTCATAAGATCCAGCATGCGGGGATCACCAACATGGGGATCGGGCCGGCGCACAAGCTCGGCGGCATGGCGGACGAGGGGTGTCTGTACCATGGGCACAACACGCAGAATTATGATATGCTCGCAGTCACGGCGGCGTGTATGCTGATCCGCCGATCTGTCTTTGACAGTGCAGGCGGTTTTGACGAGGACTTTCCGGTGGCGTACAATGACGTGGAGCTCTGCTTCCGGCTTTATCAGATGGGGTATTTCAACGTGCAGGTCAACGAGGCGGTGCTGATCCACCACGAGTCCCTCAGCAGGGGGCAGGACACTTTGCCGGAGAGACAGCGGCGGTTGGCTGGCGAGAAGCAGAAGCTCTATCAAAAATATCCGTTATTGAATGCGGCGGATCCTTTCTACAGCCCGCATCTGGTGCAGTGGAGGCGGGATGTGGAGTATAACACGGGATATTTATACGCCTTTGACCGACAGGCGGAGCCCGTTATGCGCGGGTGTGACAGGGCGGCAAAAAAAAGAGAGCGATCGTTGTTTAAAAGGGCGCACATCAGGGATATGCTGTGTGAGAAGTGCGCGCCTGCGGCAAAACTGTACGACCGTCTGACAGGGTACTGCGACATGATGTTCCACATTGATAACATTCGCTATGGAGACGGCATAACCGACGGTAAAACGACAGATAATAATACGGATGATATGGTAGTGATCGAGGGATGGAGCGCGGTCAGGAACGCGGACAACGCAGATCTGCCCCGAAGGCTCTGGCTCATCGGCGCGGAGTCTTGCTGCGCATATGAGTTCGACATAGCGCCGAAACTGAGGGAGGACGTAGCGGCGGTCCTGGAGGAGGGCGCGGGGAACCGCACAAAAAACACGGCACTCTCGGGCATACAGGTGAACATCGCGATAAGCACGTTAAAGCCGGGCACATACGGTATCGGTGTGGTCTGCAACAACAAGCTGGTCTGTGATCAGGAGAAGTATGTTGCCATACCGGATAAAAATACGGAAGGAAAGGTGTGAAGCAAAATGGCAAATGATACGATCGGCAGTCTCCAGAATCAGAACAAGCCGGATCCGGGCAGGCAGAATCAGATTCTGAATCAGAATAATCAGAATCAGAATAAAGAAGAGCGGGATGTGCAATTCTATAGACAGGCATACGAGAAGGAAAAGGCGCGTGCGGCTTCCCTTGCCGGCAGGCTCGCGGATGCCAAGAACGAGGCGGACAGCCTGCAGTTCCAGCTGGACCGCATCAAGAACAATCCGCTGTGGAGGGCCTCAAAGCCCCTGCGCCGGACAATGCACTGGGGGATCAGAAATTACAGACGCGTCCGCAATCTGGGCGGACCTAAGGGGATCGTCAGGAAACTAAAGCAGAAGCGGATCGAGGCGGAGGCAAAAAAGCTCCACGGCACGGCGAGTTTTCCGACACCCGGACAGGCAGAGCAGCAGCGCGGTGAGCGGTTTGACCGGATGGTGAAGATCAGCATCCTCGTGCCCCTGTGGAACAATCAGCGGGAGTTCCAGATCCAGATGCTGGAGTCCGTGATGAACCAGACATATCAGAACTGGGAGCTCTGCCTTGCGGACGGCTCGGACGAGGAGCACGGCTATATCGGCGAGATCTGCAGGGAGTACGCGGCGCGCGCCGACGGCAGGATCGTCTACCGCAAACTCGACAAAAACGGGGGGATCTCCGGGAATACCAACGAGTGCCTAAAGCTTGCCACGGGCGAGTACATCGGGCTGTTTGACCAGGATGACATCCTGCATCCCTGCGCGCTGTACGAGTATGTGAAAGTGATCAACGAGGAGGGCGCGGATTATATATACTGCGATGAGACGACGTTCAAGGGGGACAGCATCGACAACATGATCACGCTGCACTTCAAACCGGACTTTGCGCCCGACAATCTCAGAGCGAACAATTACATCTGTCATTTCAGCGTGTTCTCGAGAAAACTGCTCGAGGGGACGGAGCTGTTCCGCAGCGGCTTTGACGGCAGTCAGGATCACGATATGATACTGCGGCTGACTGCCAGCGCCAAGAAGGTCGTGCACGTGCCGAAGCTGCTGTACTACTGGCGATCCCACAAGGCGAGCACGGCGAGCGACATCAGCGCAAAGCCCTATGCGATCGCGGCGGCGAAGGGGGCGGTGGCGGACCATCTGACCCGGTGCGGATTCAAGAACTTTGAGATCAAGAGCACCAGGGCGTTCGACACGATCTTTGAGATCAAATACGAGATCAAGAGCGAGGACAGGATCTCGATCCTGATTCCGAACAAAGACCATGCCGGGGATCTGCGCCGCTGCATCGAGTCCATCAGGGAGCGCAGCACATACGGGAACTATGAGATCATCGTCATCGAGAACAACAGTGTGGACAGAGAGACCTTCGCCTATTACGACACCTTGAAGAAACAGAAAAATATAACGGTTGTTACCTACGAGGGAGACTTTAATTACGCGAAGATCAACAACTTCGGCGCGCGCAGTGCGACCGGGAAATATCTGCTGTTATTGAACAACGATACGCAGGTGATCTCCATGAACTGGCTGGAGGCGATGCTGATGTACGCGCAGCGCCCCGACGTGGGTGCAGTCGGCGCGAAACTGTACTACGGCGACAGGACGATACAGCACGCCGGGGTGGTGATCGGGCTTGGGGCGCACAGGACAGCGGGGCACACGCACTACAAGATCAACTACGACAATCTTGGCTACATGGGCAGGCTCTGCTATGCGCAGAACGTGTCGGCGGTGACGGGGGCATGTCTGATGGTCAGAAAGAGCATCTACGACGCGCTCGGCGGGCTTGACGAGACGTTCGCGGTGGCGCTCAACGATGTTGATTTCTGCCTGCGCATCCGTGAGAACGGCTATCTGAACGTGTTCACGCCGTTCGCGGAGCTGTACCACTTTGAGTCGGCGTCGCGCGGCAGCGATGTCAGGGACGACAAAAAGGCGCAGCGCTACGAGGAGGAGTCTGCACGGTTCCGCGAGCGCTGGAAGGAGCTGCTGGCAAAGGGGGATCCTTACTACAACCCGAATTTCTCGCTGGACCGCAGCGATTACTCGCTGAGAACAGGCGGAGATTAAATTTCGCGAAATACACTTATAACCTTGAAAAATTTCCAAATTTTTGGTTTAATAGAAGAGGAATATAGTGCAAATTGATGTAATGACGTGGCAGTGGGAAAGCGTAAGCGGCCGAAACTGTCACAGGACAGCGGCGCACTGATTTTAATATTATGTGGAGGTAGCAGTATGGGTTTTATGGATGAATTTAACTTCTGGCTGGGTGATGACTACTTTGACCAGGCAACAAAGGATGAGCTCTTGAAGATCAAGGACAACGAGAGCGAGATCGAGGAACGTTTCTACAAGGAACTCGAGTTCGGCACCGGCGGGCTCAGGGGTGTGATCGGTGCGGGCACGAACCGCATGAACATCTACACCGTGAGAAAGGCGTCACAGGGACTGGCAAACTACATTATCAAGGCAAACGGGCAGGAAAAGGGTATTGCTATCGCATACGATTCGCGCTTCATGTCGCCTGAGTTTGCAGATGAGGCAGCGCTGTGCATGGCGGCAAACGGCATCAAGGCGTACGTGTTTGAGTCGCTCAGACCGACTCCGGAGCTCTCCTTTGCGCTGAGAACGCTCGGCTGCATCTCCGGTATCGTGATCACGGCGAGCCACAATCCGCCAGAGTACAACGGTTACAAGGTATACTGGGAGGACGGCGCCCAGATCACGGCGCCCAAGGACAAGGACATCATCAGCGAGGTGAAGGCTGTGACGGACTACCACACGGTGAAGACGATGGACAAGCAGGAAGCCATCAATGCCGGGCTGTACCAGGTGATCGGCGGAGAGATCGACGATGCCTACATGGCGGAGCTGAAAAAGCAGATCATCCATCCGGATGTCATCAAGGCAGTTGCGGATGATATCAAGATCGTGTACACACCGCTCTGCGGAACAGGAAACAAGCCGGTGAGAAGGATCCTCTCCGAGCTTGGATTCAAGAATGTGTACGTCGTGCCGGAGCAGGAGAATCCCGATCCGAAGTTCACGACGCTCGATTATCCCAATCCCGAAGATCCGAAGGCGTTTACATATGCCTTGAAGCTCGCAAAGGAGAAGAACGCGGATATCGTGCTCGCGACGGATCCCGACGCGGACAGGCTTGGCATCTATGCGCTCGATACGAAGAGCGGAGAGTACAAGGCATTTACGGGCAACATGTCCGGTATGCTGATCGCCGAGTACATTTTGAGAGAGCGCAAGGCGACAGGCACTATGCCGGAGAATCCTGCGCTTGTCACCACGATCGTGACGACGAACATGACGGCGCCGATCACGCAGACATACGGCGTGAAACTGATCGAGGTGCTCACCGGGTTCAAGTTCATCGGCGAGCAGATCAAGCTGTTTGAGCAGACGGGCTCCAACAACTATGTGTTCGGTCTTGAGGAGAGCTATGGCTGCCTTGCGGGAACACATGCGAGGGACAAGGATGCAGTCGTGGCGGTGATGTGCCTGTGCGAGGTTGCCGCATGGTGCAAGAAGAACGGCAAGACGCTGTACGACATGATGCTCGAGATCTATGAGAAGTACGGCTATTACAAGGAGACACAGTATGCGATCACGATGAAGGGCATCGACGGCACGAAGCAGATCGCGGCGCTCATGGATAAGTTCAGGAACAATCCGCCAAAGAAATTTGGAGAGCTTGACGTTGTGCGCGTGAGGGACTATGAGAACGATGTCATCACGGAGCTCGAGACCGGTAAGACTTACCCGACAGGGCTGCCGAAGTCGAATGTGCTCTACTTTGATCTGACGAACGATTCGTGGTGCTGTGCGAGACCTTCCGGCACAGAGCCCAAGATCAAGTTCTACATGGGCGTCAAGGGCACAAGCCTCGAGGATGCACAGAAGAGGGTAGAAGATCTGACAAGCGAGGTCAAGGCAGTTATAGAA
This sequence comes from uncultured Lachnospiraceae bacterium, assembly GCA_910585765.1. Classification (GTDB taxonomy): domain Bacteria; phylum Bacillota; class Clostridia; order Lachnospirales; family Lachnospiraceae; genus COE1. The sequence goes on from CAJUES010000005.1 coordinate 62,115, forward strand.
GAATAGTGAACGGCAGGCGGAAACCGGACGGCAGACAAACGCCGTCTGGTTTCGTTTCGTAGAAAGCACTGATACGGTGTGATCGTTTGTGACAGGGGTTCGTGATGAGAGAACAGGAGATTGTTATGAAAAATTTATTTGCGCAGATCATGAAGTTTGGCATGGTGGGTGTGGTCTGCTTTGGCATTGACTATATCATTGGCTATTCGGTGATGAAAATTATGGTGAAACTGGGCGGCGAACCGATATTTGAGATTGCCTCGATGGCGGGTTCGGCGCTGGGATTTACAGTTTCCGTGATCATAAATTATATTTTGAGTTTCAGGTTTGTCTTTGAGCGGAAGGAGGATCTTGACCGCAGGAAGGAGTTTGCCGCGTTCATCATACTGAGTGTGATCGGGCTGGGACTGAATCAGCTGATCATCTGGATCTGTGTGGGACCGGTCTATGGCAGCATCGCGCTGCTCCGCGAGATACTGAATTATGATCTCGCATACACAGGGGCGAAGGTGATCGCGACAGCGGTCGTGATGGTGTACAATTTTGTCACCAGAAAGATGTTCCTGGAAAAAAAGTCATAGCGTGTGGAGGGGTGGGGAGTTAAAATGTCGCTGGCACAAAATATTAAGAAGACGATCAATTACAGTAAGAAAAACGGGTATGGCGAGGCAGTCGTCGCGGCGTGGGAGCGTGTGACGGCAAAGTACTATGCGGATTATGACTACCGTGCGCCGGACCAGGACACACTCGAGCGGCAGCGGGCGGACCAGCGTGTGTCGGATCTCAAGATTTCGATACTCGTACCGGCGTACGAGACGCAGGAAGTCTACATGAGCGCCCTGATCGACAGCTGTATCGGACAGACATATGCGAACTGGGAACTCGTCATCGCGGACGGGAGCGCTACCGATATCGTCAAAAAGACGGTGGACACGTACCAGGATGCGCGCATCCGGTATGTCAGGCTCGAGGGAAATGACGGCATCGCGGAGAACACAAACCGGGCGATCGAGATCGCCACGGGAGATTACTGCGGTCTGCTGGATCATGACGACCTGCTGACGGCAGATGCCCTTTATGAGATGGCGCGCGCCGTGCAGGCGCACAGACCGGTCCTTGCGTACTCTGACGAGGACAAATGCGACGAATCCGGAAGGCATTTCTATGATCCGCACTTCAAGCTTGACTTCAATCTGGATCTGCTCCTGACGAACAATTACGTATGTCATTTTATGGTAGTCCGCTCGGATGTGCTCAAAAAAATGCAGGTCAGAAAGGAGTACGACGGCTCCCAGGACTATGACATCATCCTCCGCGTGGTCGGAAACCGGCTGATGAAGGAGAAGGAAAACAACGGGACAGAGCCGGTAGAGCGGTTCATCGTGCATGTGCCAAAGGTGCTGTATCACTGGCGCTGCCATGAAAATTCCACGGCGGACAACCCGCAGAGCAAGATGTATGCCTACGAGGCGGGGAAAAAGGCGCTGATCGATTTCGCGTCGCGCATGGGATGGAAGGTGCACGTCCGCCACAACAAGCATCTTGGCTTTTACCGAATCGAGTACGGTGAGAGCGTGCTGACACACAGACCGGATCTGGCGGCGGTGGGCGGATTTGTCGCAAAGCACGGCAGAGTGGCGTCGGGCATATACAAAGGACAGCCGCTGCTGTACGCCGGATATATGAACCGGATGGACCTGTATCAGAATACGGATCAGCTGGACATCCGCAACATGGCTGTCAACAAGGCATATCAGGGCGTTTATGAGGAAGTCACAAGACATCCTTACGTGAGCACGCTCTTTTCGGAGAACAGGGTGCTGCCGCAGTGGATGCAGGACATGGAGCGCACGGCGGGAGGGGAAGAGCGCCTGATGGAACTTGGCGCAGTGCTCTGCGGCAGACTGACGGCGGACGGCGCAAGACTGCTGCTCGATCCGGTGTGTGTGAGGAAGATATAGATTATGATAAAATCAACGATTGTGATACCAAACTACAACGGTATCAAGTATATCCAGGCGTGTCTCGAGAGTCTGTATGGCGGGACAGCTAAAGAGTTTGAGGTCATCGTGGTGGACAACGCCTCGACGGACGGCAGCATGGAGCTTGTGCGCGACCGGTTTCCCGGGGTTCGCCTGATTGTCAACCGGGAGAACACGGGATTCAGCCACGCGGTGAACCAGGGGATCCGGGCGAGCACGACACCGTATGTCATACTGCTCAACAACGACACACAGGCGGAGCTCTCCTTCGTGCATGAGCTGGAGAAGGTGATGGACAGCGACCGGGACAAAAAGGTCTTTTCGGCCTCGGCGAGGATGATCTCCCTGTACGACAAAGACAAGACGGACGATGCGGGGGACTACTATTGCGCGCTCGGCTGGGCATTTGCAAGGGGGAAGGGAAAGGCGCCGGGCAGGTATATAAAAGACTGCGATATCTTTGCCGCCTGTGCGGGCGCGGCGATCTACCGCAGGGATTTGCTGGAAGACAGCCGGGTGGGGCTGTTCGACGAGGAGCATTTTGCCTATTTTGAGGACATCGATCTCGGCTACAGGGCAAAAATTTTTGGATATAGAAACAGATTTGCGGCAAACTCTATAGTATACCACGCCGGGAGTGCCGCGAGCGGTTCGAGGTACAACATGTTTAAGACCGGGCTCGCGTCGCGAAACAGCGTCTATCTGATCTACAAGAATATGCCGGCAGCGCAGATCGCGCTGAACCTGCCGTTTCTGCTTGCGGGCTTTCTGATAAAAACACTTTTTTTTGTCAGGAAGGGGATGGGAAGAGCGTACATGGCGGGACTGGTCAGAGGCGTGCGGCTTTCGATGAGCCCGGCTGGAAAAAGACACAAGGTGAAATTTTACAGGGGCAGATTCGGAAATTACGTGTCGATACAGATGGAACTTTGGAGGAATTTGGGCAGACTTTTTGGCTGAATAAAAAAAAAGTTGTACTTTTTGTTCAAATATTGTAGAATGAAATGAGTTAAATTCTTTCCATTGGAATAAGGGTGAGAAAATTGATAAGAGATAATCAGAAGTATTTTAACACGCTGCTGGTTCTGCTCGATGCACTGGTTATAACAGCCGCTTACTGGCTTTCATGGTTTTTGTGGCTCAGCGGATTAGTGAAGGAGAACGATCCCGGCACAGGTATTTTGTCGGTGCAGGTCTATCTGATCGCTTTTCTGGCAATTGTACCGGAGTATCTGATCCTGTACAATTCGTTTGACCTGTATTCATCAAAACGCACGGCGAAGACGGTCTATGAGATCTTCAACATCATAAAGGCAAATACGATAGGTCTTTTGGCAGTCATGGTAGTGCTCTATGCCATCAATATACCGGATTTCTCACGCGGGATGGTTGGTGTGTTCTATGGAATCAACATTGTGGCGGAATCTCTGATGCGCAAGGCAGTTCGGTACGGGCTGCGCAGGATGCGCAGAAAGGGCTACAATGTCAAGCATATTTTGTTAGTGGGGTACTCCCGCGCGGGCGAGGAGTACATCAACAAGATCAAGGCGAATCCCGAATGGGGGTACGAAGTCTGCGGGATCCTCGATGACAATGTTCCTGTCGGGGCTGTATACAAAGGCGTCAGGGTGACGGGGGAGATCGATTCCCTCCAGGCGATCCTGACGGAGAACCGTCTGGATGAGATCGGCATCACGCTCTCCCTGTCGGATTACGACAGGCTGGAGAACATTGTGAAGACCTGCGAGAAGACAGGCGTGCACACAAAGTTCATACCGGACTATAACAGTGTGATACCGAGCAGACCCTGTCTGGAGGATCTCGACGGCCTTGCGGTGGTGAACATCAGGAGAGTGCCCCTGAGCAATATGGCGAATATGCTGCTTAAGCGGATCGTGGATATTGTCGGTGCACTGTTTGCGATCGTGCTGGCGTCCCCGTTCATGCTGGCGGCAGCGGTCGGCGTGAAGGTGACGAGCAGAGGACCGTTGATCTTTAAACAGGAGAGGGTAGGGCTTCACAACAAGCCCTTTCAAATGTATAAATTTCGGAGCATGGAGGTTCAGAACGACGCCGATGAGAAGAAAGGCTGGACGACCAAGAATGATCCGAGAGTCACAAAAGTGGGAAGGCTGCTTCGAAGTACGAGTATTGACGAGCTCCCACAGCTTTTTAATGTGCTAAAAGGGGACATGAGCCTGATCGGGCCGCGTCCGGAGCGACCTCTTTTCGTCGAGAAGTTCAAAGAGGAAATACCAAGGTATATGATAAAGCACCAGGTCCGGCCGGGGATCACCGGGTGGGCGCAGGTAAACGGGTACAGGGGCGATACGTCGATCAAGAAACGGATTGAGTATGATCTCTATTACATTGAGAACTGGTCGATGGGGTTTGACTTCAAGATTTTGTTCCTCACCTTTTTCAAGGGCTTTATCAACAAAAATGCCTATTAGAAAATTTATGCTGATGCCTGCGGTTCGGGCTGAGGGCAGCATGGAGGTTGAAAAATGCAGGATCATGATAACAGCAATAAAAACAGCAATAGCAGGAGAGTGCCGGGCGGCGAGGGCAGGCAGGCGTCAAGGTCAAACGGGCAGCCGAGACCGACAGGGGCGCCAAGGCAGAGCAGTCAGCCGAGGAGACCGTCATCAGACGGACAGTCAAGACCATCGGGACAGCCCAGGAGACCGTCATCAGACGGACAGCCAAGAGCGTCAGGACAGCCCAGGAGACCGTCATCGGACGGACAGCCAAGACCGTCAGGACAGTCCAGGAGACCGTCATCGGACGGACAGCCCAGACCGTCAGGACAGCCCAGGAGACCGTCGGACAGCCAGGTAAGGCAGGGCGGCGAGTCCAGGAGACAGGCACCCGCAGCGCAGGCAGGGCCGAACGGACAGCCAAGGCAGGCAGATCCCGCAGGCAAGCCCAGGAGACCGGCAGCGGGCAGCACGCCGCAGGGGGCAAAGGCACAGGGTGCTGCAAAAGGTAATGCATCGAAGAACCCGAAGAACCCGAAGAACAAAAAAAATCCGTCGAAGCAGACGGCAAAGAAGAAACGGGGAAAGATTTTGCTGTTTGTCGCGGAGATCTTCCTGCTGCTGATCCTGGTGGCGGCGCTGTGGGCGGCAAAACAGACGCAGAAGATCCAGTATGTTGAGATCAAGCCGGGGGATGTGCATATCAATGAACCGGTGCGCAACGAGATCGAGCAGGGCGAGACCGTCATGAAGGGCTACAGGAACATTGCGCTGTTCGGCGTGGATTCGCGGGAACAGCAGCTTGACAAAAATACCCGGACCGACGTCATCATGGTCGCCTCCATCAACCTGGACACCAAGGAAGTGCGTCTGGTGTCCGTGTACCGTGACACATGGCTCAATATGACGAATGACAAGTACAGCAAGGCGAACGCCGCCTACTCGAAGGGCGGTGCAAAGCAGGCGATCGGCATGCTCAACATGAACCTCGATCTCGATATCACGGACTTTGTCACGGTGGGATTTGAGGCGGTGATCGATGTCGTGGATGCGGTCGGCGGCGTCGAGATCGACGTGAAGGAGGACGAGATCGTGCACCTCAACAGCTATCAGATATCCATGGTAGGGCGCGTCGTGGGCAAGAACGAGAAGGGCGAGGAGATGTATGAGGCGATCCCCGGCGTGGAGTACACGCCTGTCGAGCATGCCGGGCTGCAGACACTCAACGGGCTGCAGGCGACGGCTTACTCCAGGATCCGCTATACCAGCGGCGGCGATCTGGCGAGGGCGGAGCGGCAGAGGACGGTGCTCACCAAGATCGCCCAGAAAGCGATGACCATGAATCCGGCGACGCTCAACAGTATCGCGGATGCGGTATTCACCAAGATATCGACGTCACTCACGCTGCCGGAGATCCTGTCGCTGCTCTCCGATGCCGCGAGCTACAAGATCGGTGAGACGGCTGGATTTCCGTTTACCGACTATGTGGTGCCGAACGGGACTGTGGGGAACGCCAGCGTTGTCGTTCCGGTCGATCTCACCAAAAACGTGGAGCTGTTACATGAATTTCTGTTTGACAAGACGGACTATACTCCCACAGATACTGTGAAAAAATGCAGTCAGAAGATTGCATCGGATACGGGAGTACATTATAATGGAGAATAGAGGAGCCGATGAGGAACCGAAACCGGTTCCTTTTTGGCATACGGGGGAGCATACAAATGCAGTACAGTGTAGATGTCATATTATTGACATTCAAACCCGGCCGACAGGTCATGGAGCTGATCAGTGCCTTGGAGGAGCAGACATATCCCGTGCACAAGCTCATCATCATGAACACGGAGGAGCGGTATTTTTACAATCTTTTCTACGGGACGGGATTTCTGGAGCGGTACAGGAACATAGAAATCCATCACCTCTCGGAGAAGGAATTTGATCACGGCAGGACGAGGGCGAAAGCAGTGCAGTACTCGAAGTCCGACATCTTTGTGTGTATGACACAGGATGCGATGCCGGTGGATGACATGCTGATACAGAATCTGGTGGCGGCACTCACAGGACAGGAGAAGACTGCTGCTGCGTATGCGAGGCAGATCCCCCTTCCTGACTGCCGCGAGATAGAGAAATATACGAGAGGGTTCAACTATCCCGAGGAGTCGTCGGTAAAGTCGGCGGCGGATGTGGGCAGGCTCGGGATCAAGACATTTTTCTGCTCAAATGTGTGTGCGGCATATGACAGGGAGATCTACGAGACGATCGGCGGCTTTGTCAAGAAGGCGATCTTCAATGAGGATATGGTGTATGCGGGGCACGCGGTCACTGCGGGCTACTGCATCGCTTATGCGGCGGAGGCGAAAGTCCGCCACTCCCACAATTACACCTGCATGCAGCAGTTTCGCAGAAACTTTGATCTGGGCGTGTCACAGGCTGAACACCCGGAGGTGTTTGACGTGGTGTCCTCGGAGAGCGAGGGGGTAAAGCTTGTCTCGGGCACGATAAGGCACCTCGAAAGGACAAAGAACTGGCTGCAGATACCGTATCTGATCCTGTCGAGCGGGTGTAAGTTTGCCGGATATCAGCTGGGAAAACGCTACCAAAGCCTGCCAAAGGGCATGGTGCGGTGGTGCAGCGCAAACAAGACGTATTGGAATTAATGGATATGGAGGACAGAAATCATGTGTGGAATCGTAGGATATATCGGAAAGCATGCGGCGGCGCCGGTGATACTTGAGGGACTTTCCAGGCTGGAATACAGAGGGTATGATTCGGCGGGGATGGCAGTGTTTGACGGGGAGAAGATCCAGATCAAAAAGTCCGTGGGACGACTCAAAGTGCTTGAGGAGCTGACACACGGCGGTGCCACGATGCCGGGCAGCATCGGGATCGGGCACACGAGATGGGCGACGCACGGAGCGCCGAGCGATGCCAATTCACACCCGCATTACAATGCCGAGGAGACGATCGCAGTCGTCCACAACGGGATCATCGAGAACTATCTGCCGCTAAAGGAAAAGATGATCTCAAAAGGGTACAGATTTGTCTCGGACACGGACACGGAGGTGCTGGCGCACCTGATCGACTACTACTACAAGGGAAATCCGCTCGAGGCGATCACCAAGGTCATGCATCGCGTGCAGGGCTCCTATGCGCTCGGGATCATGTTCGCGGAACACCCGGATCAGATCTTTGCAGTCAGAAAGGACAGTCCCCTGATCGTAGGGCAGAATGAGGAAGGGTGCTTTATCGCTTCGGATGTGCCTGCGATATTGAAATATACCAGAAAGGTCTATTTTATCGAAAATCAGGAGGTGGTCCGTCTCCGCGCCGACCATATGCATTTTTATACTGTCGACGAGGAGGAGATCACCAAGGAGCCTGTCACGATCGAGTGGGATGCCAACGCCGCCGAGAAGGGCGGTTATGAGCATTTCATGTTGAAGGAGATGTACGAACAGCCAAAGACAGTGACCGACACGCTGAGTCCGAGGATCAAGGATCAGGACATCGTGATCGAGGAGCTTGGCATGTCTGACGAGGAGATCCGGGCGATCAACAAGATCTTCATCGTGGCATGCGGCTCCGCGTACCATGCGGGGGTGACAGGGAAATATGTGATCGAGGGGATCGCGCGGATCCCGGTGGAAGTGGATGTGGCAAGTGAGTTCAGATACCGCGATCCGATACTCGAGGAGGGGACGATGGTAGTCGTGATCAGCCAGTCCGGCGAGACCGCGGACACCCTTGCAGCACTCAGGGAGTCCCAGCAGCTCGGTCACAAGGTGCTGGGTATCGTGAACGTGGTGGGGAGCTCGATCGCGCGGGAGGCGGACAATGTCATGTACACATGGGCTGGCCCCGAGATCGCGGTGGCGACCACAAAGGCGTACAGCGCGCAGCTGATCGCACTCTACCTGCTCGCGATGAAGTTCGGGAGGGTGCGCGGAAAGCTCGGCGACACCGCTTTTCACAACATGCTCGAGGATCTAAAGCGCCTTCCGGCGCAGATCGAGATGCTCCTGGCAAACAAGCAGCGGATCCAGCGCTTTGCCAACCGCTACATCGGGGCAAAGGACGTGTTCTTCATCGGCAGGGGCATCGACTACGCGATCTCCATGGAAGGTTCCCTGAAACTGAAAGAAATCTCCTACATCCACTCCGAGGCGTACGCGGCAGGAGAGCTGAAACATGGAACGATATCACTGATCGAGGAGGGGACGCTGGTCGCGGCGGTCGCAACGCAGGATGGACTCTTCAAGAAGGCACTCAGCAATATGGTCGAGGTGAAGGCGAGAGGCGCATTTGTGCTCGCTGTCACCAACGAGGGCAACACCGATATTGAGAAGGCGGCGGACTATGTGATCTATATCCCGAGGACGAACCAGTATTTTACCAACTCCCTGGCGATCATACCGCTGCAGCTGTTTGGCTATTATGTGGCGGTCGGGAAGGGATGCGATGTCGACAAGCCGAGGAACCTCGCGAAATCTGTCACGGTGGAGTAGTGGAGGAGTATAGGATATGGGAAAAAAGACAATATTTAAGAATATCATGGTGACGCTGGGCTGCACGGCTTTTGCCAGCGTGTATGCGATCGGCGGCAAGTACGTGGTCACCTCCCTGCTTGGCGGAGAGGACGGCACGAAACCGGCGTGGCTCGAGAGAGTGGAGATCCGTGTCGACGACAGGGTTTCCGGGAACACCGTCGCGGGCAGTATGGTCGCCGGGACAGCCGGCGCTGCGGGCAGCCCGGAAAATCTGGACAGCGGTGTGAGCAACAGCGGTGGCAGCGATCGGTCCGATTCCGGGGACACACTCCAGAAACCCAGATTTGAGGAGAGGGAGGAAGAGACGGAGACGGAAATGGAATCGGAGTCCGATGTGAGCGGGACAGAGGCAGACCGCGGGCAGTCCGGTGAAAAGAGCGATGCGGACGAGACGGACAAAAAATCGGGCAGCAGCTTAGACAAAACAGATAAAACGGACGGATCGGAAAGGGATTCTGATAAAAAGGATTCTGACAAAGAGGATTCCGATAAAAAGGATTTCGATAAGAAGGATTCCGATGAGAAAGATTCCGATAAGGATAAGGAAAGCAGGGATGCAGTCAGAGTGAGCCATGTGCAGGTCATCGATCAGGAGGATCAGGCGCTGGCAGTCATGGCAGACGTGACTGCCGTTGTGAAGACGGCAATGCCCTGTGTCGTGTCCATCACGAACGAATTCACAGCGTACGACTACTGGTACGACGAGGAGTATAACGAGCAGGCAAACGGCTCGGGGATCATCGTTGCCCAGAGTGACGAGGAGCTTTTGATCGTCACCAACTATCATGTGGTGGAGGACAACAACAGCCTGTACGTGCAGTTTACCGACGATGCGGAAGCGTGCGCTTACGTGAAGGGGACGTCGCTGGAGAATGATCTCGCCATCGTCTCCGTATTTCTCGAGGACATGTCGGACGACACTCTTGAAAGCATCGCGATCGCCGCGCTCGGGGATTCCGACAGCCTGCAGGTCGGAGAGCCCGCGATCGCGATCGGCGATTCGCTTGGGTACGGGCAGTCCGTCACAACGGGTGTCATCAGTGCCCTGAACAGGAATTTGTTTGCCGACGACCCGAGCAGGACGCCGGAATATCTGATCCAGACGGATGCGGCGATCAATCCGGGCAATTCGGGCGGCGCGCTCCTGAACGTGAGGGGCGAGGTGGTCGGCATCAATTCCAGCAAGATCGCGGACTATGTGATCGAGGGGATGGGCTATGCCATCCCGATCTCGACGGCAAAGCCGATCATAGAGGATCTGATGCAGAAGGAGACGAGAAGGAAGGTTCCGCAGGAGGAGCGCGCCTTTCTCGGGATCGCCGGCACAGATGTCATAGAGGAGGCGACTGCGCGGTATGAGATGCCCGAGGGCGTGTATGTGAGCAATGTGCTGGAAGATACCGCCGCTGACGAGGCAGGCATATTGAAGGGCGATATCATCATGTACATAGACGGAGAGCGGATAACACATATGGAGGGACTGCAGGGACTGCTGGAGTACTATGCTGCAGGGACCGAGGTTGAGGTCGTAGTGATGCGGCAGAGCAACGGCGAATACAAGGAGCGGACCGTCAAAGTCGTGCTCGGATACCAGGAATAAGAATGTAAAAACGGAGGGCACCATGTTAGATAACAACTTTGACAACCACGAGGAGAGCGAGATCGTGAATACGACGGAGGACACGTCAGGCACGGATGACGGGAAGACGCAGGATCGGAAAGCGGCTGACGACGAGTACGGGGAGAAGGAGAGCGAGTACGAGGACGTGTGCTTTATATGCAGGCGCCCGGAGAGCAAGACCGGGCGGATGTTCAAGCTTCCCAACCATATCTCCGTGTGCTCGGACTGCATGCACAAGACGATGGACACTGTCAGCCAGTTCGATTATCAGGGAATGCTGAACAACACAAACCTCAATTTTGACAAGGACGGCGGCAAGAACGGAAAGAAACGGTTTCCGAATATCAGTTTTGTAAACATTGCCGATCTGCAGGGGGACGGCGGGATTCCCAACAGGCAGAAGCTCAAGAAGAAAAAGCCGAAGGAAAACAAGGAGAAGGCGGTATTTAACATCAATGACCTTCCTGCGCCCCACAGAATCAAGGCGCAGCTTGATGATTTTGTCGTCGGACAGGACTATGCCAAGAAGGTGATATCCGTGGCAGTGTACAATCACTACAAGCGCGTGACTACCGGCACGATGGACGAGATTGAGATCGAGAAATCCAACATCCTGCTGTTAGGACCGACCGGATGCGGCAAGACTTATATGGTAAAGACGCTTGCGCGGCTGCTAGACGTGCCGCTTGCCATCGCGGACGCGACTTCGCTGACAGAGGCGGGGTATATCGGGGATGACATCGAGTCCGTGATCTCAAAGCTTCTGACAGCCGCGGAGAACGATGTGGAGAAGGCGGAGCAGGGGATCGTGTTCATCGACGAGATCGATAAGATCGCAAAGAAGAAGAACACGACATCGCGCGACGTGAGCGGGGAGTCCGTGCAGCAGGGGATGCTAAAGCTCCTGGAAGGCTCTGACGTGGAGGTTCCGGTAGGGGCAAACAGCAAAAACGCCATGGTGCCGCTCACGACGATCAACACCAGAAACATCCTGTTCATCTGCGGCGGGGCGTTTCCGGATCTCGAGGAGCTCATCAAGCAAAGGCTCACGAAACAGTCCTCGATCGGCTTCAATGCGGAGCTGAAGGATGCATTTGACAAGGAGAAAAATATCCTCAAGAAGGTCACGGTCGAGGATATCAAGAAATTTGGCATGATACCCGAGTTTATCGGGCGTCTGCCGATCATCTGCCCGATGGACAGCCTCACGCAGGAGAGTTATGTCAAGATCCTGAGGGAGCCTAAGAATGCGATCTTAAAGCAGTATCAGAAGCTTCTCGAGCTGGACGAGGTGAAGCTCAAATTTGACGACAGCGCGCTGGATGCCATAGCGAAGAAAGCGATGGAGCGGGATACGGGTGCGCGTGCGCTCCGCGCGATCATAGAGGAGTTCATGCTCGATATCATGTATGAGATACCAAAGGACGACAATATCGGAGAGGTCACGATCACGGGCGACTATATCAACGGAACGGGCGGTCCTGTGATAGACATACGCACAGACAATGTGCACACCAGGCAGGAGGCGGTCGCTTCCGGCGGTGAACCGGCGGCGGAAAAAGAAATGGAGAAGGAACAGAAGGTGGAGGAGCACAATTTTTATGAGTTCTGATAAGTGTTCTGCTGCCAAAAATTCCAATAGAAGATGTTTTGCGCGTCCGCCGAAGTTCAGAAACCGGATGATCATGATGCTGTGCGGTGTGACGGCGCAGGGGATGGGTCTGTCGCTCTTGCGGTCGATCAATCTGGGCACGGATCCCTGCTCCTGCCTGACGCAGGGCGTCACCAACTTCCTGCCGCTGAGCTTTGGAACATGCCAGCTCCTGTGCCATCTGGTGACGTTCCTGTTCGTGATCCGCTACGACCTCGGCATGATCGGCTTTGGGACGATCGGGAACATGTGCTTTCTGGGCTACATCTCTGACTTTTTTCGGTGGGTCTGGGCACTGCTCCTTCCGGCAGGTTTTTTTGAGGGCGTGGAGAACCGGTACATACTGCTGATACCGTCGCTCGCTGTCTTTTTGCTGGGAGCGGCGGCTTACATGTGTGCAGGTCTGGGATCCTCGCCGTACGATGCGCTCCCGTTCATCATATCAGGGCATGTGAAAAAGGTCTCGTTCAAGGTCGTGCGCATGTTGTGGGACATCGGCTTTATGGCGGCAGGGTTTCTCCTTGGCGGCGATGTCGGCATCGTCACGATCCTGGTGGCGTTCTTCTTGGGACCGATCATCGCGTGGGTACAGCGGAAGTTGGAGGTACTAATCGTATAAATGACGCAGCTTGAGGAATATTATAATAAGTTCAATGAAGAAAAGCGTTTTGACTCGCGGCATGGACAGGTGGAGTACCGCGTCTCCATGAAATATATCCGCAAGTATCTTGAGGAGGCAGTGTCAAGGCGCGGCGGCGCGGCGGATGACGCCGCGGACAGGAGTCAGATCCGGCTGCTCGACATCGGGGCGGGGACAGGGCGGTACAGCGTGGCGCTGGCGGAGGAAGGCTATGACGTCACGGCGGTGGAGCTTGTCAGGTACAATCTCGGCGTCCTCAGGAAAAAGGGGAGCAGTGTCAAGGCGATGCAGGGCAATGCGATGAACCTGAAAAAACTGGAGTGTGACACTTTTGACGTGACGCTTTTGTTCGGTCCGATGTATCACCTGTTTGGGTTTGAGGATAAGAGAAAGGCACTGCACGAGGCAAAGCGCGTCACAAAGCCTGGCGGGGTGATCCTCGTGGCATACTGCATGAACGAGTACGGCGTCATCACGTATGGCTTTAAGGAGAGACATGCGCTTGAGTGTATGGAGCAGGGGCGTTTCACGGAGGATTTCAAGACGATATCGTCGCCGGACACGCTCTATGACTACATGCGCCTTGAGGACATCAATGCCCTGAATGAGGCGGAGGGGCTAGAGCGCATCACGATCCTGTCGCCTGACGGACCGGCGAATTATATCAGACCCTTTTTGAACCAGCTTGACGAGGAGGAATTCGAGCTGTTTGTCCGCTATCAGATGGCAGTCTGCGAGCGGGCTGACCTGATCGGGGCAGGTGCGCACACGACGGATATATTGAGGAAGGTATCTGACGGCGCTTCATAGCGCGGTATAGCATTGTTAACAATGGTATTATGAGTGAGGAGGACAATATGGACATAAATCGGGTAACACAGGAGCTTGACGCGCTCTTTGCACAGGAAAAAATTGACGAGATACCACAGTTTCTGGAGTCACATATTGAACAGGCCATCGAGGAAGATGCAAAGGATGTACTGTTGACTCTTTACAACGAGATCATCGGATTTTACAGGGAGACTGGGCGGTATGATCTCTCTATAGAAAACTGCCATAAGGCTGTTGCGCTTATGGATGAGATGGGGCTGCAGGACACGATCCCGTATGCGACTACGCTGTTGAATGCCGCGAATGCGCACCGCGCCGCGGGTTTGCTGCAGGAGTCACTCGAGCTGTACAATAAGGTGCGGCCGATCTATGTGGCGCAGCTCGACGAGGACGACATGTACTTTGCCAACTACTATAACAATCTCAGCCTGCTGTATCAGGAGATGAACGATTTTGCGTCGGCGAAGGAGCAGCTTGTGAATGCGCTGTACATTGTGACGCACAAGCCCGATAAGCAGTTTGAGGTGGCGGTCACGCAGGCGAACCTTGCCAACACCTGTATCGAGCTGGAGCAGGATGAGGAGGCGAAGGCGAGGGCGGAGGAGGCGATCCGCATTTTTGAGGAGATCGGTGTGGACGATGCCCACTACAGCGCGGCGCTGTCGGCGCTAGGCAGCCTGTATTATATGGATAAGGACTATCCGAATGCGCTGAGTGTCATGGAGAAGAGCAGGGACTGCGTGGCAAAATATCTGGGGACGGACAACATCCAGTATCAAAGACTCAGTGACAATATCGGGATCATCAGGAATAAAATGAGCGAGATCGCTTTGGCGGCAGAGCAGGCATCCGGTTCAGAGGAGACGGCGTACAGTACACAGACAGCCGTTTCGGAAGAGCCGTCAGAGGGGCTGCCGTCAGATGAGGAGCTGTCCGGGGAAGCGCCGGATGCGTCTTTCGGCTGGGATATGCTGGGGGATGGATCCGCCGATGCGACCGTGCCGGAGGCGGCGGAACCTGGCGCGGAGGCTGCAGACGAGGCGCCTGCGGAACAAAAGGCGGCAGGCGGCGGATTTTCGTTTGAGGAGTTTATCAACAGCGCGTTTGCCGATGAAGGTATTGATGAAGAAAGTATTGATGAAGAAGGTATTGATGGAGACGGATCTGGTGAGGAGGGTATTGACGCGGAGGGATCTGATGTAGAAGGATCTGCCATAAACGGCTTTGCTATAGAGGGATCTAATGAAAGCGGATTTGACGCGAACGCATTTGATGCAGAAAGTGCTGCGGAGGAAGCTGCGCTGCAGGGGGAGACGGCAGTTTGCGCCGACGGGGAAGTTGCGCCTGTGGGATCGATGCCGGAAGGACTGATGCCGGAAGGCTCCTATGAAGAACAGTCAATGCCGGAACCGATGGAAGAAGAACCGATCGAGGGATCGACGGAAGAGGGACTGACAGAGGAAGCGGTGGCAGAAGCGCCGGAGGAAGAATCGATCGAGGAAGCGTTGAAAAAAATGTTCGGAGCGGAGTCTGCCGAGGAGGAACCGCCCGAGGACACGCTCCGGGTATCGGGGCTTGAGCTGTGCCGTCGGTACTACGAGGAGTACGGCATGCCGATGATCGCAGAGCAGTTCCGCGCATACGAGTCTCTTATTGCGGTTGGACTCGTGGGGAAAGGCTCGGACTGCTTTGGGTTCGATGACGCCCTGTCGCAGGATCACGACTATGGACCGCGCTTTGTGATGTGGGTGACAAAGAGCGTCTACGAGGAGATCGGCGAGGAACTCCAGGAGGCTTATGAGAGCCTGCCAGGGCATTTTATGGGCGTTGAGCGGGTGGAGACATCCCACGGCAGGGATCGCTGCGGTGTCATGATCATAGAAGAATTTTACAGGAATCTGCTGGGCTTTAACCTGGTGGAGATGCTTGACCGGGGCAGTGCGTCCGGCAAGGAGTCGATGGAGACGATCAAGAGCTGGCTTGCCGTGCACGACTATGCGCTCGCGGCGGCGGTGAACGGCGAAGTGTTCCGCGATGACGAGGGAGTCTTTACCAGATATCGGAATATGCTGATGGAATATTACCCCAAGGCAGTCTGGTATCGGAAGATCGCACAGACCTGTGCGCTTTTCTCCCAGAATGGGCAGTACAACCTGCCCCGCATGCGCAGGCGCGGGCAGCTCGTCGCGGCGGAGCTTGCGAAGGCGGAGTGCGCCAGGCAGGCGATGAAGCTCTATTATCTGCTGAACAGGAAGTACGCGCCGCACGACAAGTGGCTCTTCAAGGGCATGCCGGAAAATCCCAAGATGGTGCTCGCCGGCAAAGGTATCGAGCAGACCGGTGTGGCAGAGCTGGTAGAGCGGATCAGCCTGCTCTCCGTGGACGAGGCACATGAGACGGAGCTTACCACGGCGATCGAATCGCTTGCCGTGATCTTTGCAAACGAACTTGAGAAGAAGGATATGGTGGGAAAGTGCGACCTGTATCTGGACGCGTGCACAAAGGAACTCACGGCGAAGAGCGACGCGCTCCTGACGGCGATCGTCGCGAACACGCCCGTCATCACTGCGCTCTCGCTGTCCATAGCCAAGGCGGAGTTTGAGGCGTTCGACAAGGTGCAGAATGAGGGCGGAAGGGCGAGCTGCCAGAATAACTGGCAGACGTTCAAGGTCATGCGCATGAGCCAGTACATGACATGGACGGAGGATATGCTGCTGCAGTATCTGTATGAGTTCAAGACAAATTTTGCAGAAGGCAGGAATATGATAGAAGAGAAGTATGCCCGCATGATGGAGTCGACGGCACCGCTCGAGTATGCCGGCTTTGCAGACCGGCTGCCGCCGGTCTCGGAGGAGAAGCGCGCGATCATGGAGCAGGTGATCGGACTGCAGGTGAGATGGATGGAGGAGTTTGCGGCATCGTACCCCAATCTGGCAGATGATGCGCGCAGGATCCACACGTCGGAGGATCTGCCGTATGAGACGTCGTATGAGACGTATCTGCGGGGAGAGCTGGGGACCTACTCCGACAGGATGCTGGAGATGTACGGGCGCTATATCGTGGCACACGCGCAGGCGGGCAAAAATGTAGCGCGTGAGATCATGGAAAACACAGTCCGTTTCTATGGATATCAGGATCTGGAGACCGCAAATATCGCCAAGCAGAATACGCGCTAGAGCATTTTTCAAACACGTTCCGGCAAAAAGGTATGACAAATGGGAGGATATGGAAAGATGAGCAAGATAATTTTAACAGGTGACAGACCTACGGGGAGACTCCACATCGGACATTATGTGGGATCGCTCCGACAGCGGGTGGAGCTGCAGGATTCCGGTGAGTACGACAAGATCTATATCATGATCGCAGATGCGCAGGCGCTCACGGACAACATGGAGAACCCGGAGAAAGTGAGGCAGAACATCATCGAGGTTGCGCTGGATTACCTGTCGGCGGGGCTTGACCCGTCCAGATCCACGCTCTTCATACAGTCACAGATATCGGAGCTTGCGGAGCTTACATTCTACTATATGAACCTTGTCACAGTGTCCCGTCTGCAGAGAAATCCGACAGTGAAGAGCGAGATCCAGCTCAGGAATTTCGAGACGAGCATTCCGGTCGGTTTCTATACATATCCGATCAGCCAGGCTGCGGATATCACGTTCTGCAAGGCAAATGTCGTTCCGGTGGGGGAGGACCAGCTCCCCATGATCGAGCAGACGAAGGAGATCGTACACAAGTTCAACGCGGTGTACGCCCCGGATGCGCCGGTGCTCGTGGAGCCAAAGGCACTGATACCGGAAGCGGAGGCGTGCAAGAGACTGCCGGGGACGGACGGCAAGGCGAAGATGAGCAAGTCGCTCGGCAACTGCATCTACCTTGCGGACAGCGCCGACGAGGTGCGCGCCAAGATCATGAGCATGTACACGGATCCGCTGCACCTGCAGGTCAGCGATCCCGGTCATCTGGAGGGAAATACGGTGTTCACTTATCTGGACGCATTTGCGCGCGACGAGCATTTTGAGCGCTACTGTCCGGATTATGCAAACCTTGACGAGATGAAGGCGCACTACACAAGAGGCGGCCTTGGCGACGTGAAGGTCAAGAAGCTGCTGAACAATATCGTGCAGGAGGAGCTGGAGCCGATCCGGAAGCGGCGTGCAGTGTATGAGAAGGACATACCGGAGATCTACAATATCCTCAAGAAAGGCTCGGACGCAGCGCGGGAGGTGGCAGCACAGACACTCCGGGAGGTGAAACGTGCCATGAAGATCGACTATTTCGAGGACGCGGAGCTGATCAGGGCACAGAGTGAAAAGTACAAAGAGAACCGCTGAGGGCGTTGGACAGCGTGCGGAGGGACATCTCACTGGAGGTGTCCTTTTTTATGCGCACTTTTGTCTGTGATCGCTATACATATTTTGGGACAGATCATGAAAAAATAAAGGAATAAGTGGTATTATATCATCACAAAAATAAAATAACAACTGTCACAGAATGCGTAAAGGCTGTTGACGGGGATAAACAGGAGGCGATCAGGTGGAAAATAACACATCGAAAAACAGGGCGCTCGGCACATCGAGCATAGCGTACGGCAGTCCGGTATTGATCATGGGAAGCGGATCGATTGTGGGACAGATGGAGAACGAGGGACCGCTCGCGGGAAGCTTTGACAAGGTCGGGGACGACAGGAATGATATGTTTGGCGCGGATACGTGGGAGAAGGCGGAGAGCGCGCTCCAGAAGGAGGCGGTGGCGCTCACCCTGTCAAAGACGTGCGCGGAGACAGGGGATATCCGCTTTTTGTATGCCGGCGATCTGCTGGGGCAGAACATAGCGAGCTCGTTCGGGCTGGTGGATTACAATATACCGCTGTTCGGGCTTTACGGTGCGTGTTCTACCTGCGGGGAATCCCTGAGCCTTGGCAGCATGAGCGTGGCGGCGGGCTATGCGGACCGCGTGATCAGCCTGACGTCGAGCCACTTTGCGAGTGCGCAGAAGGAGTTCCGCTATCCGCTGGAATACGGCGGGCAGCGTCCGCTGTACGCGTCCTGGACAGTGACCGGGAGCGCCGCCTTTTTGCTGCAGAATGTGGCGGCATCGGGAAAGTCGGTGAGCGGCAGGACCATCAAGAACGAGTACGAGGGCAAATACAGGAATAAAGTTGGGATAACAGGTGTAACGGCAGGGCGGATAGAGGATTTTGGCATCAAGGATTCCTTTAACATGGGCTGTGCGATGGCTCCGGCAGCGGCGTGGACGATCGCGGGAAACCTGAAAGACTTTGGCAGGAAGCCGCAGGATTACGATGCGATCTTTACGGGGGATCTCGGGAGCGTCGGACAGCAGGCGCTGTTTGAGCTGCTGTCGCAGGAGAAGATCGATATCAGTGACAGGCATTACGACTGCGGCATGCTGATCTATGACGCCGAGAAGCAGGATGTGCACGCGGGCGGAAGCGGCTGCGGCTGTTCGGCGGTCGTGCTGTCCGCCCACATACTGCCCAGGATCGCAAAGGGAGAATGGAAACGGGTGTTATTTGTCCCGACAGGGGCGCTTCTCAACAAGACCTCCTTCAACGAGGGACAGAATGTGCCGGGAATTGCGCACGGGGTGGTGATCGAGGCACTGGACTGGTAAAAATTTCTGTCGAAAGAAACAAATTAGATAAAAATTCAGAATTTTCTGAAAATAGACTTAATTTTTTGACAAATGGTTCGATATAATATATGAAGAGAGTTGACATAGGTTCGTGTCATAATGAAATACCATAAATCATAGATCGAATGATTATCTTAGCGTGATCGTGTGGGGAAGGGGAGCCGCACACATCATATATAAGGGAAAGGAGCATATATGGAGGTAAGAAGTGCGAACATTGCCCTGACAAACAGGGCAGCGGCGGCGATCGATAACTCTGGTTCGAACGGGAAGGAACAGCATCCGGCGATGAAAGTGAACAGCGCCGTCCCGGAGGAGAGTCAGGATCTGGATGAGCAGTCGGTTATGATTTCCATATCGGCAGCCGGTCTCAGGAGAAGTCTGTTGTTGGAAAAACAGGCGGAGAAGGACGAGAACAGGGACGACGACGAGGAGGTCTTCTCCGGGGAGGCGGAGATAGAGGACATGGTGAAAAAGATGGAAGGTCTTTCCAGCCAGGTCATCAACGGGCACTTTTCCGTCTCGGACAGACTGAATTTCAACGTAGAGATCGAGAAGCTTACCAACGAGCTGAACAGATTGAGCGGCGATATCGCGTCGACAACGAAGAACGACTGCGTGCAGCTGGCACAGCGCATCTCGGATCTGACGCGCATCATCAGCGATGCGGCTGTTTACCGTAACAGTGCGCGCACTGTGTTTATGGTCAACTCAAAGCAGCCGGCAAATTCCATGAATGCAAGGCTCGATATCATTTTATAAAAATTTGCAGATTATCAAATCGTCACCGTCTGGTGACGATTTTTCGTCGCCGTCTGGTGACGATTTTTTCTTGACATTTTGGATATCCTGGCACAAGATGGTATAGGAGGAAGTGATAAGCATGCGCAGGATGGATTTCAAGATGGAGCGCCCCGGACAGGTGCGGGAAGGCGATCAGGTCACTGTCACCGAGGGCGTTCTGCCGAGCAACTATTATTATACCATCAACCCGGCGGTGGCAATGTCGGGGAACATTCCGTTCCGGGACAGGCTCAAGTCAAAGAGCGGCACGGTGGTTTCCGTCGAGGAGAACACAAGAGGATACTATGTCACCGTGGAGTTTGACGAGGAGGAAGTGCAGCGGTTATAGAAGTTTCAGTCTATAATAATCATTTACAATAAGGAGGAGATCAACATGAAAAAAATCAGTACAGACAAGGCGCCGGCGGCGATCGGACCTTACTCACAGGCTATTGCTGCGGGAGGATTCCTGTTTGCATCCGGTCAGATCCCGATCAACCCGGCTACAGGCAGCGTGGAAGCCGAGGGCATCGCGGCACAGGCGGAGCAGTCCATGATCAATGTGGGCGAGATATTGAAGGCGGCGGGCGCGACCTACGACAACGTGGTCAAGACGACTTGTTTTCTGGCGGACATAGCGGATTTTGCGGCATTCAATGAGGTGTACGCAAAGTATTTCACCCGGAATCCAGCCAGGAGCTGCGTGGCAGTGAAGGATCTGCCAAAGGGCGTGCTCTGTGAGGTTGAAGTCATCGCCTGCCTGGAACAATAGGACAGTCGGCAAACGGAAATGACGGGGAGTTGAGAGCCTTGAGAATGAAAAATATAGTATTGATCGGCATGCCCGGCGCTGGCAAGAGCACGATCGGGGTCGTCCTTGCGAAAAACAGGGGCATATCTTTTGTGGATTCGGATCTGGTGATACAGGAGCAGGAGGGCAAGAGGCTCCACGAGCTGATCGAGGAGCACGGGATGGACGGTTTTCTGGAGATCGAGGGGCGTGTGATCGCATCCCTCAATCCAAAGACTGCGGTGATCGCGACAGGCGGGAGCGCCGTCTACAGCGCGCACGCCATGGAGCATCTGCGCAGTATCGCGATGATCTGTTATCTGAAGCTGTCCTACGAGAGTATCGAGGAGCGGCTCGGGGATCTTGAGGAGCGGGGGGTCGTGCTCCGGGAAGGCAAAAACCTGCGCGATCTGTACGAGGAGCGGGTTCCCCTGTATGAGCAGTATGCGAATATCACCGTGGAGTGCGAGAACAAAAATATCCGTGAGATTGTCATGGAACTGGCAAAGCGACTTAAATAAAGGAATGCACAAATCGGATTCATAAAAAACAAAAAAAACCACATACTATACTAAACTGGAAATAGAAAGGAAAGGTATGTGGTTTTCATGATGGATTATATCAATGCATTCTGGGTGGGGGGCGTGATCTGTGCCCTGGCACAGATACTTCTGGACAGGACGAAGATGCTGCCGGGTCGCGTGATGGTGCTTTTGGTCTGCACCGGCGCGGTCATCAGCTTTTTTGGGTGGTACGAGCCGTTTGCGGAGTATGCGGGTGCCGGTGCAAACGTGCCGCTCCTTGGCTATGGGAATATTCTCATGAAGGGCGTGAAGGAAGCCGTCGACAGGGAGGGGTTCATCGGTCTGTTCAAGGGCGGGTTCACAAACGGTGCAGTCGGCTGCAGCGCAGCGCTGATCTTTGGCTACCTGGCAAGCCTTGTGTTCCGCTCCAAGGTGACGAAGGCGTAGAGTGTCTAGACTTCCTCGAAATCGATCCCGAAGCCGGATAAGAGCCCGCGCACGCAGGTGTCCCAGAGTCCTTCCACGCTCTTGTCCATGATAAAAGTCGTAAATCCGCACCCTGTCACGCATGTGACTCTGCCGTTGTCATAGCGGATATTGAGCGCGAGGGAACGGATGAGATTGGCTGCAACTCCGCATTCTGGATTTGCAGCTATTTTTTCGACCAGCTGCGGCGCCGCGTGGAGGACGACCTTGAAAGAAACGGGTGTTTTCTTTCCCCTGATCAGCTGGAAACAGACGGGACGGATCTCCTTCCAGCGTGAGAAGGCAGCCGGCTGGCTGCTGATACCAAGCGCCTCAAGCTCCTCGCTGCTGTAGAATTCCTTGACGAGATGTCCGTCAATGTGAAACGTGTTGAAAGTCGTGACGACAACCTCCTCGACCAGAAACGAATCAAACTGCTCCGATGCGAGCAGGGAATTCATCATATTCTTGGTTCCTTTAATCTCCAGTGCGATCATGTGATTCTCCTTTTTGGACAGTTCCTTGATAAGGGACATTATAATGGTATTTTCCGGAAACTTCAAGTATTTGCAAAAAGTTCTTTTCAAACGATGCGATATGTGATAAGATGATACATAGTTATCAAAACTATATTAAATAGTGCGGAGAGAAATGAGAGGTAGAGACTGATGAGATACAAAATAGTTGTTGACAGCTGCTGCGAGCTTCCGGAGAGCTTCAAGACGGATATGCGGTTTGAGATCGTACCGCTTACCCTGATCGTGGGTGATCTGTATGAGAAAGAGGACGATAGGGACTTTGACCAGAGGGAATTTCTCAATGCAGTGGCGGCATGTCCGGAGTGTCCGAAATCAGCCTGCCCGTCCCCGGAGAGATATCTGAAAGCATACGAGACGGAGGCAGAGCGCGTGTATGTGGTAACACTATCGTCAAAGCTCAGCGGAAGCTATAACAGCGCTGTGCTCGGGAAGAACCTGTACCATGAAAAATACGGTGCGAAAGACATCTGTGTGATTGACTCCAAGTCGGCGTCCTGCGGAGAGACACAGATTGTCTACAAGATCATGGAGCTTGAGGAACAGGGAAAGTCCTTTGAGGAGGTGACGGGGCAGGTCGAGCAGTTTGTCAGCGGGATGAACACGTACTTTGTCCTTGAGAATCTCGACACACTGCGAAAGAACGGCAGGCTTTCCGGTGTCAAGGCGCTCGTGGCGTCCACGCTCAACATCAAGCCTGTGATGGGCGCTGACGACGGCAGTATCATCCAGCTCGGTCAGGGGATCGGCATGAAGAAGGCGCTGACAAGGCTGGCGGACACTGCGGTCGAGGAGGCGGTGGATTCCGCATCCAGGCGGCTGATGATCACGCACTGCAGCAATCCCAGGGCGGCTGAGTGTGTGCGCAGGCACATTGAGGAAAAGCTCCATTTCAAGGAGACACTGATCCTCGACACTGCAGGTGTGAGCAGTATGTACGCCAACGAAGGCGGCGTGATCGTGACGATATAGGGGCAATTGCCGCAAAAATGGATGAACTCTAGTCGAGTTCATCCATTTCCTGTTTCAGCCACTTGTATTCCCGGTAGCGCAGGAACGGGATCTTAAGTTCCCTGGAATCCTGCATGACGAGCGTGATGGGCATGACGGCGGACACGTATTTGAAGTTGGCGATACTGCTCCTGTTCACGCGCGCAAACTCCTCGTACGGCTCGAAGAGCTGGCGGAGCTCGTCGATCCGCTCATCGACAGCGACCGACGTCCCGTCTGTCAGATGCAGCCGGCAGGCATCATTTTCCTCGACGGCATACATGATCATGTACTTGGGGATATGGGTGAGCACCGAGTCCTTATGTACGGACACAGTGACAACATGTCCGGTGACGTTTGCATCGCCCAGCGCCAGAAATCCGGGGAGCGGATCCGGGATATAGGGCTTCTGGGCGTGCACAACGTAGTCCGGGAGATTGGGGATCTGCGTGTAGTCGATCTTGTCAGAGTACAGCACCAGCGGGGCATGATAACCCATCGCATTCAGATGTTCGATAATAAACTCCACAATGCCCGGCTCAGTGCTCATGTCCATGAAGATCAGGTTGTACTTCAATGGGTTGGCGAGAAAGTGCATCTTTTCGCCGTAGGAGTCCACGTACAGAATATTGGGGGTGCCGGCGCGCTTGTCGGATTCCCTGGAGAGCAGCCGCTCCAGATGTTTGCGGTCCGCCACATTGTCGTCACAAATTGCTATATGCATAGTCTGTATACACCTCTTTTTATCAGATTTTGTCAACCGCGTTCCTGCCGTTTTCCGAAAGTATTTGCAATACTCACAAAAAGAGTCACAAAGAAGCGGATCGACTTGTTATTATTACTATAATAGCACAACCGTTATGGCAGAAACAAGTGTTGTTTTGTAATAAAACAAAGAGCGCGAAAGTGCATATTGTAGGGAGAAGGAATTTTATATATAATGAAGACAGGGCAGATGATACAACAGACAAAAACAGAGAACGTGAAAGGATCGATCGCAAGATGATGAAAAAGATGATGACAACAATAACCACATTTCTGAAAAAGGAAACAGTGCTGTGCGTCGCTCTGGTGCTGGCGGCAGTGTCGACATTTCTGGTGCCGCCGGACAAAGCGTATCTCGGATATATCGATTTTCGGACACTGGCAATACTGTTTTGCCTGATGAGCGTCATGGCGGGACTGCAGCGGATCGGCGTGTTCAAGGCGATCGCCAGGAAGCTCCTCGGATATGTGAAGAGCGGGCGGGGGCTTGTTCTGACGCTGGTCCTGCTCTGCTTTTTTTCCAGCATGCTGATCACAAATGATGTCGCGCTGATCACGTTCGTGCCGTTTACATTTACAGTGCTCGACCTGTTGGGCGGGGAGCAGAAAAAGCGGCTGCTCCTGCCGGTGGTGGTGATGCAGACGATCGCGGCGAACCTGGGAAGCATGCTCACGCCGATCGGCAATCCGCAGAACTTGTACCTCTACGGGAAGGCAGGTCTTTCCGCCGGCGCGTTTCTGGGACTGATGCTTCCCTATACGGCGCTGTCTCTGGCGCTCCTGGCAGTGTGGGGGCTGATCCAGGGCGGTGCGTCGCAGGATTTTCAGCTTGAAAATGCCTTTGAACAGGACGCATCGGATGCGGGGCAGGCAGCAGGGACAGCGAAGTACAAGATCGCGATGTACCTGATATTGTTTCTTGTGAGTCTGCTGGCGGTCGGGCGCATACTGCCGTGGCAGGCGGTATTTGTGGGGGTGTTCCTTGTGGTATTCGCGGCAGACAGGCAGGTGCTTGCGATGGTTGATTATTCCCTGCTCCTCACGTTCGCGGGATTTTTTGTCTTCATCGGGAATGTGGGCAGACTGCCTGTTTTCTGCGGATTCATGCAGGACATGATCGCCGGCAGGGAGGTCTATACGTCCATCGCTGCCAGCCAGATCATCAGCAACGTGCCGGCGGCGCTGCTCCTGTCGGGGTTCACGGACGACTACGCAGGGCTGGTCGTCGGCACGAACCTGGGCGGACTCGGGACGCTGATCGCGTCCATGGCGAGCCTGATCTCGTATAAATATGTGGCTAAGGAGGCAGGCAGCCGCAAGGGGGCGTATATCCTGCTCTTTACAGTGGCAAATATCTGTTTCCTGGCGGCGCTGATCCTGCTGTATGTGTGGCTGGCATAATACAAATGGTATCTCGGAATCTTTTTGCTCTTGCGGATGATTTTTCGTCAGATGTACACGAATTTGACCGGCGTACGTTCCTCGTGCGCCCCATGAATTGTGGTGCACAGCTTGAAAGATCTTCTGAACAAAGGGACACCGAGAGCCTGTTAAAAGGTGTGGGGAGGTTGTTTTATGGCATTTCGAGTGGGTGTTGGGGAAACCGATTTTGCGGATCTGCGAAGATCGGGTAAATACTATGTGGACAAGACAGAGATCCTATATGAGCTTGTGGAGGAGACAGAAAATAAAGTTACATTGTTTACCAGACCGCGCAGATTTGGCAAGACATTGATGATGAACATGATGTCGAATTTTTTCAGCATCAGGAAAGACAGCAGGGAAATTTTTGAAGGGCTTCGGATAACAAAACACAAAACATTTTGTGAGAAATGGATGAATCAATGTCCGGTCCTGTTCATCTCCTTTAAGGATGTGGAAGCTGAGACTTATGAGGGCGCATACAAGATGCTTCAGACGAGACTGGCAGATGTGTGTAAGGAATGGGAGTCCTTATATAAAGAAGAGCGCGTTAATGCGGCTGATCGCAAAGTGTTTAAAGAACTTATGTTTGAAACTGCAAAGGAAAGTGATGTGAGAAGTTCCCTGAAAATCATCATGCGAATGATGCATGCGGTCTATGGCAGAAAGGTGATCCTGCTGATTGACGAATATGACGTGCCGATCGCCAGGGCGAATGAGATGAGCGCGGTGGGGAATCCGTTTTATTCTGCCATGCTTGCGGTGCTCAGAGGACTGATGGGAACGGCGCTTAAGGACAACGAATTTCTTGAGTTTGCCGTGATCACAGGCTGTCTTCGCATAGCAAAAGAGAGCATTTTTACAGGCACGAATAACTTTTCATCGTATTCTGTGCTGGATGCGGATTTTTCCGGATTCTTTGGTTTTACCGGGGATGAAGTGACAGAACTGCTTTTGGCAGCTGACAGGGAGGACAAGGCGGAAATGATCAAAGAGTGGTATGACGGTTATGTGTTCGGCGATAGCTTTGTGTACTGCCCGTGGGATGTGATGAATTATCTCTCTGCCCTGAAAAAGAGGCGAAATGCCAAACCGAAGAACTACTGGAAAAACACTAGCCACAATGGGGTACTGCTCACATTTGTAAAGAGAACAGATTTCAAGGTGAAAGGTAAATTTGAGATCCTGATGAACAAAGGTACGATCGTACAGACAGTTTCGGATGATCTCACCTATGACACACTGCATTCGTCGGAGGATCATCTGTGGAGTGTACTCCTGATGACAGGATATCTCACGAAAGCAGATGAAAAGGAGGAGGGAGAGACAGTCAGGCTGCGGATCCCAAACAGAGAGATCGCTTCTATATTTGAGGACACTGTTGTGGAATTATTTCGGCAAACGATAGACAACAGTGCCCGGAAATCTATGATGGATGCGCTGTGGAACGGTGACGAACAGGAGGCTTCCAAGGTGATTTCAGATCTGTTATGGAGGACGATCAGTTACAATGATTATCATGAGGACTATTACCATGCCTTTCTTGCAGGTGTCTTTGTCGGATTGGGTTACGAGGTAGAGTCCAATAAGGAGAAGGGGCTTGGCAGACCGGATATACTCCTGAAGGATGATGACAACCGCCGTGCAATGATCATAGAAGCAAAGAGGTCCATGAAAGAAGAGGATATGGATCAGGACTGTGACGCGGCTGTCAGCCAGATCGTCAACAAGAAGTATGCAGATGGGCTTTGCGGTTATACGCGGATCCGCTGTTATGGGATAGCCTTTTTTCAGAAACATGCCAGGGTGAAACGAATGCAGTGAATCGCTCAGTCATGATACAGCAAATATCCGTGATCGGGCGTTGAAACATTTTGAGGGGATGATCTATCCCCTCGTCAAAATGAATACCGCGAGCAAAATCTGCAGGACCAGGATCGCAGGCATCCCGTACACAAAGTACCAGTGCCTGGTCTTGTGGCGGAACATGCGCATGCCAAGGATGGAACCGACGCTTCCGCCGAGGAGGGCGATGAGAAAGAGCGTGGACTCCCGGACGCGCCAGAGATGCCTGACCGCCTTTCTCTTGTCGATGCCCATCACGGCGAATCCGGTCAGATTGATCACGGTGAGATATAGTGCGACAAAATAAAGTATGTTCATATTGTTCTCTTACAGTTTAAACCATGTTTGAAGATCGTTTCTGCCCTAATTTTTCTTTTCATTCTCCTGCATCTTCATCGCGCGCACCTTGCAGGACAGCCCGAAGAGGTTGATAAAGCCCTCGGCGTCATGGTGGTCGTAGAGGTCGCCTGTCGTGAAGGAGGCAATGCTTTCATTGTACAGCGAGTACGGGCTTGTCTCGCCAGCCTTGATGATGTTTCCCTTGTAGAGCCTGAACTTCACCTCGCCTGTCACGTACTCCTGCGTCTTCTCGATAAACGCCTGGATCGCCTCGCGCTTGGGTGTGAACCATTTCCCCTCGTACACCGTGTCGGCAAGCTTGTTGCCCATCTCCTTCTTCAAGGTGTAGGTATCGCGGTCGAGGATCAGCTCCTCGAGCTGCTGGTGTGCCTCCATCAGGATCGTTCCGCCAGGTGTCTCGTAGACACCGCGCGATTTCATGCCGACAACGCGGTTCTCCACGATGTCGACGATGCCGATGCCGTGCCTGCCGCCGAGCCGGTTCAGCTCTTTGATGATGTCGGAAACCTTCATTTCCCTGCCGTTCACGGTCTTTGGAACACCCTTTTCGAAAGTCATCGTCACGTATTCGCCCTCGTCCGGCGCTTTCTCCGGCGTGGTGCCAAGGACGAGCAGATGGTCATAGTTTGGCTCGTTTGCAGGATCCTCGAGCTCGAGTCCCTCGTGGCTGATGTGCCAGATATTCCGGTCGCGGCTGTAGGAGCTGTCTGCGGAGAACGGAAGATGGATGCCGTGAGCTTTGCAGTACTCGATCTCGGACTCGCGGGAATCCATCGTCCACTTGTCGTTTCTCCACGCGGCGATGATCTTGATGTCGGGAGCAAGCGCCTTGATGCCGAGCTCGAAACGGATCTGGTCGTTGCCCTTTCCGGTCGCGCCGTGGCAGATGGCAGTCGCGCCCTCTTTCCTTGCGATCTCGACAAGCTTTTTCGCGATGAGCGGTCTTGCCATGGAAGTGCCCAGCAGATATTTGTTCTCATAGACGGCGTTTGCCTGCACGCAGGGAACGATGTACTCGTCGCAGAATTCGTCGATCACATTTTCAATATAAAGCTTCTCCGCGCCGCAGGATTTTGCGCGCTCCTCGAGTCCGTCAAGCTCCTCCTCCTGTCCGCAGTCGACGCAGACACAGATGACCTCGTAGTCAAAATTCTCCTTCAACCAGGGGATGATCGCGGTGGTGTCGAGACCGCCGGAATAGGCAAGTACAACTTTTTCTTTCATAATAGGTTCTCCTTTTTGTATAAATATTATTGTCTGAAACAACTTCTATATGCTACTATACATCATTGGGATGTATAAATCAAGTGTAAATTTATACAGTTTTTTGATTGACAAATTCAGATAAAAGTGTAAAATTAGAAAAAAGATTGAATAGTATTCATTGGTTTATGAATAATAATTCAAAGAAAATTGTATCAGATTCAGCCCGGGACTTCGCACTACGCTGCGAAGTCCGTGAGAAAGCATAGTGGTTGAGATGCATCAAGCCAACCGCGAAGCGGTTTTTGCATGGCTCGATGCCTGAAACAGGAAGCCGAAGGCTGAACTGTTACCTGATTTTAGATTATTTTGGTGAAAATAGTTGTATTTCTTCCTATAATAAACTATTATGGTAAGAGGTCTTTTAGGGAAGGATGGCATTTCGATATGGTGAGGTTGATGACGGTCGGGGATTACGACCAGGTGCGTGCATTGTGGATGACGATCAGGGGATTTGCCATCAGGAGCATTGACGATTCGCGGGAAGGTGTCGCGCGCTTTCTGCGGCGGAACCCGACGACAAGTGTGGTCGCGGTGGAGGACAAAAAGGTTGTGGGCGCGATCCTGTGCGGGCATGACGGCAGGCGCGGCTGCCTGTATCACGTGTGCGTGAACCCGGAATACCGCAGGCGCGGCATCGGCAAGGCGATGGTCGTGTTTTGCATGGACGCGCTCAAAGCGGAACAGATCAACAAAGTGAGCCTGATCGCATTTACCCAGAACGATGTTGGGAATGCGTTCTGGCACAGTGTCGGCTGGAAACAGCGCGAGGATCTGAATTATTATGATTTTGTGCTCAACAGTGAAAATATAGAGGCGTTTAACAGGTGAGTTATATTTGCTCATTGAAAAAGTCGTTTAAAAGTGAAAAAGCTAGAAAAGGTAAGATAAAAGATAAGGTAAAAGATATAAGAAAGGAAGCAAAGACAATGAGACAGATACAGGGCGGCGTGACAGCGCCAAAGGGGTTTGAGGCAGCGGGCACGGCGGCAAACATTAAATATAAGGACAGGATGGACATGGCGCTGATCTACAGCTGTGCACCGTGCAGGGTCGCGGGGACGTTCACGACGAATGTGGTGAAGGCGGCGCCTGTTTTGTGGGATCAGGAGATCGTGAAAAACAGCCCCTGTGCGCAGGCGGTGATCGTCAATGCCGGGATCGCGAATGCCTGTACGGGTAAACAGGGCATGGATTACTGCCGCGAGGAGGCGCGCACGGCGTCGGCGCTGCTGGATATTTCCGAAGATGCAGTGCTGGTCGGCTCCACGGGCGTGATCGGCATGCAGCTTCCGATGGAACGCATCAACGAGGGGATCCGAAAGCTCGTCGCGGCAAAGGACAGCTCGGTCGAGGCGGGAACGACAGCTTCCCGGGCGATCATGACGACCGATACCGTCAACAAGGAGATCGCAGTCACGATCGAGCTTGACGGCAAGACAGTGACCATCGGCGGCATGTGCAAGGGTTCCGGCATGATTCATCCAAACATGTGTACGATGCTCGCCTACATCACGACGGACGCGGCGATCAGCAGGGAACTTTTGCAGGAGGCATTGAGCAGCAGCATCGTTGATACCTACAACATGATATCCGTCGACGGTGACACGTCGACGAACGATACGTGTCTGATACTTGCAAACGCCCTGGCGGGAAATGCCGAGATCACCGAGAAAGGTGCGGCGTACGACAGTTTCTGCGAGGCACTCGACTATGTGAACACCTGCCTGGCGAGAAAGATGGCAGGGGACGGCGAGGGCGCGACAGCTTTGTTCGAGACGACGGTGGTCAACGCGGCGACGAAGCAGGAGGCGCGCACATTGGCAAAGTCGGTGATCGGCTCGAGTCTGTGCAAGGCTGCGATCTACGGTCATGATGCGAATTTCGGCAGATTTCTGTGCGCACTTGGCTATTCCGGCGTGAAGTTTGACCCGGAGAAGGTGGAGCTTTTCTTTGAGAGCAGGGCTGGCAAAATGCTGATCTACAAGGACGGCGCGGCGACAGACTACAGCGAGGAGCAGGCGACGAAGATACTGTCGGAGCCGGAGGTCACGGTGCTCGTCGACATGAAGACGGGCACAGAGACAGCGACGGCGTGGGGCTGTGATCTGACGTATGACTATGTGAAGATCAACGCGGACTACCGTTCGTAGTACAGTGCTGCCTGAATAACGGTGAAAAACAGTGCCTGATAGAAGGCTGTTGGCAGGTGATGTTTGCGCGGGAGGGAGAGGTATGAGTATTACATTGGCAGAGATTCTGCGGATAAAGGCCGAGAAGGGCTACAGTGTTTCGAAACTTTCCGAATACAGTGGTGTCCCTGTGGAAACGCTCCAGAAGTTTCTGGCGGGTAACACCACCGACACGATGGAAGCTGATTTGGCGGCACTGGAAAACGTACTGTTTCAGGATGCATGTACGTATCATTTAGACGGTATCAGTCCCAATATGGTTGCCGAGGCACAGTCTTATTACAGCACATTGCAAGGCAAAAAGCGTCAGGGAGAATATACGTTGGAGGATTATCACAATATGCCTGAGGACAGGCGTGCCGAGTTGATCGATGGTGTGATTTATGATATGGCATCGCCATCGCCGCTGCATCAGATGATCGCGGGTATGGTGTATGCCAGGATCCTGGCATTTATCGAAAAAAATAAAGGCGATTGCATACCCTTTATCGCGCCTGCCGATGTACAGCTGGACTGTGATGACCGGACGATGGTGCAGCCTGACGTGTTCATCTTGTGTAAACAGGACAGGCTGAGGCGTTTTGGGATCTGTGGGGCGCCCGACTTCGTGCTGGAGGTCTTATCCGGCTCCACGAGAAAAAAGGATATGACAGTGAAGCTGACCAAATACATGGAAGCAGGTGTAAAGGAATACTGGGTGATCGATCCGGAAAAAAGGCTGTTGATCGTATATATCGGAGAGGAGGAGGGGATCCCGCGACTCTATCCGCTGCAGGGAGATGTCGGTATGAATCTGTATGATGGGAATCTGCGGATCGATCTGAATGAAATCAACGGTTTGATTGACAGGTTTGGCAGCCTTGCAGAGTAAGGTGAAGACCTGCATTGGTGCGAATAAAATCGGAAAGGAATATGGATATAAAATGAACGAACTGGATATGAACAAGGTTCTGTCAAAGGCGGAGGTGCTGATCGAGGCGCTTCCCTACATACAGAAATTCAACAGAAAGTATATCGTCGTGAAATACGGCGGGAGTGCCATGAGCAACGAGGAGCTGCAGCGGAATGTCATCAAGGACGTGACGCTCTTGAAGCTCGTGGGATTTAAGCCGATCATCGTGCACGGCGGCGGCAGGGAGATCAGCCGCTGGGTGGAGAAGGTCGGCATGGAGGCAAGATTTGTGAACGGTCTGCGCGTCACCGATGATGCGACCATGGAGATCGCGGAGATGGTGCTTGGCAAGGTCAACAAGAGCCTTGTGACGATGGTGCAGGAGCTCGGCGTGAAGGCGGTCGGTGTCAGCGGGAAGGACGGCGGTCTGCTGAAAGTGGACAGAAAGTACGCGGACGGGCAGGATATCGGCTTTGTGGGGAATATCCGCGAGGTCGATCCCAAGGTGCTGTTTGACCTGATCGAGAAGGATTTCCTGCCGATCGTTGCGCCGATCGGTCTCGACGACAAGTTTCAGACGTATAATATCAACGCGGACGACGCGGCGTGTGCCATCGCGAAGGCGGTCGGCGCGGAGAAGCTGGCATTTCTGACGGATATCGAGGGGCTGTACAAGGATATCAACGACAAGTCGTCCTTCATCTCAAGGATCTCGGCGTCGCAGGCGGAACAGCTCATCGAGGACGGCTTCATCGGCGGCGGCATGCTCCCGAAGCTCGGCAACTGCACCAGCGCGATCAGGAACGGCGTCAACCGCGTGCATATCCTCGACGGACGGATCCCGCACTGCCTGCTCTTAGAGATCTTCACCAGAAACGGTATCGGTACGGCGATCGTCAAGGACGAGGATCTGGAGAACATGGACGGGGAAGTGTAGCGTGCGCTATTCGGTTGGCGTTCGAGGGAACGGGCTGCACAAAGAGTGATGCAGCGGAGAGTTAGTACAGGGTAAATGGAGATCAGACTATGAATATGAAGGAATACATTGAGGAAGCCGAGTCCGCGCTGCTTCACACCTACAACCGCTATCAGATCGTGTGGGACAGGGGCGACGGCATGTACCTGTACGATATCGAGGGGAAAAAATACCTCGATTTCGTGGCGGGGATCGCGGTGTTCGCACTCGGGTACAATAACAGGGCGTACAATGACGCGCTGAAAGCGCAGATCGACAAGGTGATCCACACATCAAACTATTATTACAATATCCCGGCGGTCGAGGCGGCGAAGAAGCTCAAAAAGATCTCGGGCATGGACAGGGTCTTTTTTACAAACAGCGGCGCGGAGGCGGTCGAGGGAGCCTTGAAGGCTGCGAGGAAGTATGCGTTTTTGCGCGACGGGCATACGGACCACGAGATCATCGCCATGAACCACTCCTTCCACGGCAGGACGTTCGGGGCGCTCTCTGTCACGGGAAATCCGCACTACAGGGAGGCGTTCGAGCCGATGATCGGCAACGTCAGGTTCGCTGATTTCAACGATTTTGAGAGTGTCAGGGCGCAGGTGACGGACAAAACCTGTGCGGTCATCTTTGAGACCGTACAGGGGGAGGGCGGCATCTACCCGGCGACGGAAGCGTTCATGAGCCAGGTCAGGGCGCTCTGTGACGAGAGGGATATCCTGCTGATATTGGACGAGATCCAGTGTGGCATGGGACGGACGGGCACGATGTACGCATGGCAGCGCTATGGCATCAGGCCGGATATCATGACGAGTGCCAAGGCGGTCGGCTGCGGCATTCCTGTCGGGGCGTTTATGATGACGGAGCGGGTGGCACAGCAGTCCCTGACGAGCGGCGACCACGGGACGACCTACGGCGGAAATCCGCTCGCGTGTGCGGCGGTGTCAAAGGTGATCGATCTTTTTGAGGAACAGGATATACTGAGCAATGTCGGCGAGACAGGGGCATACTTGTATGAGAAGCTCGATGCGCTGGCGGCAAAGTATGACTGTATCAAGGCGCACAGGGGTGTCGGTCTGATGCAGGGGTTAGAGTGTGGCGGACCTGTGGGGGAGATCATCAACAGGGCGGTCGAGAAGGGGCTTTTGCTGATCAATGCGGGGACAACTGTTATCCGGTTCATTCCGCCGCTGATCGCGTCAAAGCAGGATGTGGATGACATGACAGTGATCCTGGACGAATGCTTTTCGGAGATGAACAGATAGGAAGCAGGAATTGACATCCCGGCATCCCGGAATCAGAAGGGAGTGCCGGCAGTACGAGGAATATGGATGAGACATGATAGGATAAAAAAGAGGCTGCTTATGGTGACAGCCGTACTTGCAGCGGCGGCAGCGATATGCGCGGCGGTGTTTGTGTACCGCACATCGTCCGGGGGAAACGGGGACGCGCTGCCGGAGTTTGGGAATCGGAAGGAGACGATCCGCCTGTGGTATACGGACGATGCCCTGACGGACTACCTCAACAGCAAAACGCTGGAATTTTACGAGCGCACGGATATCCGGGTGGATGTGAGACTGGTGTCGGGGCTTGAGTACCTGGAGGCTGTCAACGCGGCAAGTCTGGACGAGGAGGCGGAGGCGCCGGATCTCTATATCCTGAGCAATGACTCTCTGGAGAAGGCGTATCTGGCAGGTCTTGCGGCGCAGCTGCCGGACACCGCGCCCGTCTATGAGGAGCAAATGTTCGGGCAGGCGGCGCGCAATGCGGTGATGTACGACGGGAAATTCGTCGCGTGCCCGATGTACTTTGAGACGAGCGCACTGCTCTACAACAAGACTTACCTGCAGCAGATCGCGGACGAGGCAAACAGTGCGGGCGAGGGGGCCGGCGGGGAAGACGGATCGTCAGATGATCAGACTGTGACGGCGGATCAGCTGATCCCCGCATCGATCGTGGATATACTGACCTTTGCCGATCAGTACTCGACACCGGAGAACGTGGAGTATTTCTTCCGCTGGGATGTGTCGGATATTTTCTACAACTACTTTTTTATAGGAAATTATATATCGGCGGGGGGCGCGGCGGGGGATGACAAATCCCTGATCGACATCTACAACACAGAGTCCATATCCAGCCTGAAGGTGTATCAGGAGATGAACCAGTTCTTCTCCATCGACACCAAGGAGACAAATTACGACACGATCATGCAGGAGTTCCAGGAGGGGAAGACGATCTACACCATCGCGACGAGCGACTGCATCAGAAGGCTCGACGAGGCAGCCAGGAACGGCGAGTTCGGTTATGAATACGGGATCGCGAAGCTCCCGGACATCAATCAGGAGCTCACGACCAGGGGGATGTCCGTGACGAACGCGCTCGTGATCAACGGGTACTCGCAGCACAAGGAGTCCGCAGGGCGCCTGATGGAGTATCTGATCAAAAATGCGCACGGCGATCTGTACAGCATGACGGGCAAACTCTCGTCGGTGATCCGGGATGTCTATGAGAGCGAGCAGGAAGCCGCTTTTATGGAGAATTATATAGAGTCGGTCCCGATCCCGAAGATGCTCGAAACCGCCAATTTCTGGGTGGAGCTGGAGATCTGTTTTGCCAGGGTATGGGGCGGGGAGGATGCGAACACGCAGCTGCGCCGACTCTCTGAGCAGATCAAGACACAGCTTGCAGGCGAGCCGGTGACGGAAGAGGTGATCGAGGATCCGCAGGTGGAGCTGCTGCCGGCTGTCGAGTACGAGGAAGGTACAGGCGAGCTGGATGTCGGTCCGGAAAACAACTGAATAAAATCGTATGAAAAATCCAATGATAGGAAGTAAACAGTTAAAGGAGGTTTACAGCTATGATTGGATTTTTGATTGCCCTGGTATCGGGGGCGCTGATGAGCGTGCAGGGAGTGTTCAACACGAAAGTCACGGAGTCGTCGAGCATGTGGGCGGCGAACGCGTTTGTGCAGTTTACCGCGTTTCTCGTGTGCATGCTGGCATGGCTGTTTGCGGACAGGACTTCGTTTCGAGATGTGATCGCCGTGGAACCCAAATATTTTCTGCTGGGCGGTGTCATGGGGGCATTTATCACGCTGACTGTCATCAGGAGCATGGACGCGCTGGGACCGGCAAAGGCGGTGATGCTGATCGTGATCTCACAGCTTGTCATCGCGTATCTGATCGAGCTCTTCGGCTTGTTCGGCGTTGACAGGCAGCCGTTTAGCTGGCGCAAGGCGATCGGTGCCCTGATCGCCATCGGCGGATTTGTGCTGTTTAAGTGGGAATAAAGGTTGTGGAAAAGGCGAAAGGCATGTATAATGAGTGCAAAAGAAAAGCTAAAAATCGTATAAGTAAAGCGCCCATCGCAGCGTGGGCGCTAAAAGGAGTACATATCTATGAAATTGCTTCACATATCAGACCTCCACATCGGGAAGCGGGTAAATGCGTTTTCCATGATCGAGGATCAAAAATATATCCTGCGCCAGATCCTTGCGATCGCGGACAGCCAGCAGGCGGACGGCGTCATGATCGCGGGGGACATCTACGATAAGCCCGTGCCGTCCGCGGAGGCGGTGCAGTTGTTTGACTGGTTTCTGACAGAGCTTGCAGACCGGGGAAAGCAGGTCTACGCGGTCAGCGGCAACCATGATTCCGCCGAGAGGATCGCGTTTGGGGCACAGCTCATGAGCGGCAGGGGCGTGTATGTGTCGCCTGTCTACCAGGGGGAGACTGCCATGCTGACGGTGCACGACGCCTACGGGGAGCTGTGCATTTATCTGCTGCCGTTTATCAAACCTGCGGTGGTGCGCCATGCTATGGAGGACGCGCCGGGCATGGAGGGAAAGGCGCTGCCGGAGAGCTATCAGGATGCGGTAGCGCTCGCTGTGGAGCGCATGGAGGTGGACCGAAGCAGGCGCAATATCCTGATCGCCCATCAGTTTGTGACAGGTGCGGGGCGCTGCGACTCGGAGGACGTGTCTGTCGGCGGCGTGGACAATGTGGACGCGGATCTGTTTGACGCTTTTGATTATGTA
Source organism: uncultured Lachnospiraceae bacterium (assembly GCA_910585765.1). GTDB lineage: Bacteria > Bacillota > Clostridia > Lachnospirales > Lachnospiraceae > COE1. The sequence goes on from CAJUES010000005.1 coordinate 99,346, forward strand.
GCGCTGGGACATATACACAGTCCGCAGCACATGAAGCGGGAGACGGTGCGCTACTGCGGGACGCCGCTGAAATATTCTTTCTCGGAGGCGGAGCAGGAGAAGTCAGTCACCGTGGTGGAGCTTGGGGAGAAGGGCAGGATCGAGATCACTGCCGTCCCGCTCGTGCCGCTTCACGATCTGCGCAGGATCCGCGGAACTTATCTGGAAGTGACAGCGCGCGATTTTTACAGGGACATGGATACAGAGGACTATGTGCAGATCACACTGACCGACGAGGAGGATATCCCTGACGGCATGGAGAAGCTGCGCATCATCTATCCGAACCTGATGCGGCTCGAGTATGACAACAGCCGGACCAGACAGAACCGATTGATCGAGCGCACTGAGGAGATCGAGCAGAAGTCGGAGCTGGAACTGTTCGCGGAATTTTATGAGCTGCAGAACAATCAGCCGATGAGCGATGAGCAGGCGGCGTTTGTTGCGCGGCTGATCGAGGAGTGCAGATAGGGCAGTTCAGATAGATTCAGATAGATTCAGGTAGATTCAGATAGAGATACGAAAGGGGAAAAGCATAGATGAAACCGGTAAAGCTGACCATGAGTGCTTTCGGACCGTACGCGGGCAGTACGGAGATTGATTTTGGGCGTCTGGGCGGTCAGGGGCTGTACCTGATCACCGGAGATACCGGTGCGGGGAAGACGACGATCTTTGACGCGATCGTGTTTGCCCTGTACGGGGAGGCGAGCGGCGATGTGCGCAGGGCGGATATGTTTCGCAGCAAGTATGCGAAGGACGATGTGCCGACCTTTGTCCAGTTGGTGTTTGAGCATCGGGGGAAGCGCTATCAGATAAGGCGCAACCCGGAGTACCAGCGCCCCAAGGGAAGAGGGACGGGGTACACGACGCAGAAGGCGGACGCGGAGCTTGTCTATCCCGATGACAGGGCACCCGTCACGAAGACCAAAGAGGTGACAAGGGCGGTGACAGAGCTGATCGGTCTGGACCGAAACCAGTTCACGCAGATTGTGATGATCGCGCAGGGAGATTTTCAGAAGCTGCTGCTGGCGGGCACGGAGGAGCGGGGGAATATATTCCGGCAGATATTCAAAACAGGGCTGTACCAGACGGTGCAGGGCAGGTTAAAGGACGCCGCCAGAGCACAAAAGGCGCAGTACGATGAGCTCAAGCGCAGCATCAGCCAGGATATGGACGGGATCGAGTGCGCGCAGGATACGCCCATAGCGGAGAAAATGCGCAGGCTCCGCAAGGAGAAGTTTGACGGGAGGGTTGGTGAAGGGCTGGAGATATTGGGACAGCTCTGCCTTGAGGATGAGGCGGCACTGGATGCGCTGGACAGGCAGATCGAGGCGCTGGATAAGAAGATCGAGCAGGAAAACCAGCTGATCGGCAACATCCGCAGGATCCGCCAGCAGCAGGAGGAACTTGAGCACCACCGGGAGCAGCTCGAGCAGCTGGCGCCTGAAATGCAGCGGACTGCGGAGTGTTACCGCGCGGCGGAGCAGGGTGCGGCAGAATGCCGGCAGCTGGAGCTTGAGATCAAGGAGCGGCAGAAAAACCTGGCGCTGTATGACAGACTGCAGGAGGCGCAGGATGAGCTTGCCGCGATGCGGGAGACGATCGCGCGGGAGACCGGGCATAAACAGGAGCTGGCAGAACAGCAGCAGGAGGCGCAGACGTCGCTAAAGGCGGACGCGGAGGCGCTCAGGGAGCTTGCCGCCGTGGGCGAGGAGAAGGCGCGTCTGGAGCACGGCATGGATAAGATACAACAGCAGATCAGGAGCCTGCACCAGCAAAAGAGCGGCTGGGAGCAGGAGCTTGCGCGCCAGCAGGAGACGGAGCGGGGCATTCAGAAGGAGCAGGAGCATGTGGGGGTGCTTGCAGCCAGGGCTGCACAGCTCATGGAACAGATCGCGCAGCTTTCGGACAGGGATGCGATGCTTGCCGGGACGGAGGATCTGCAGAGGCGGTTTGCGGAGCAGCGGAAGGTTTTACGGCAGACGCAGGATGAGCAGGAAAGGAACCAGGCGCTGCTGCGGCAGATCACCGATACCATCGTGGAGCTGCAGCGGGAGGAGGCAGCACTCTCTGAGGCGGAGTCACAGCGCAGTGCGGCGCTTGAGCAGCTGCGGGATGCGGGGGAGGCAAAGATCCAGTGGCAGCACAGAGCGGACGATGCCAGAGAACAGCTCGCAGCGTTTGAGGGGCACAGAGACAGCCTGGGTGCACTCCGACAGGAGTTGGAGGAGCGCAGTGCGGCGCAGCGGGGAGCGCAGGAGCAGGCGGAGGCACATCGGCGGCGGCAGGCGCTCTGGCGCGAGGAGTGGGAGACGGTGAGCGATGCAGATACCCGCAGGCTGCGGCTTGATCAGGAACATAGGGAGCTTGCTGAACAGAAGCAGGTTTGCAAAGCGTTGTCAGACGAGATCAGACAATTAGAGAAACAGGAGGACGGTCTCAGGGCGGTGCAGGAGGCGTACAGGCAGGCAGCAGCGCAGAAGGAGCGGATCGGCGCGGATTACAGGGATGCGGAACAGCGTTTTCTGGACGCGCAGGCGGGACTGCTCGCGCGCACCCTGCAGGAGGGAGCGCCCTGCCCTGTGTGCGGCGCCACGCATCACCCGAGCCTCGCGCAGTTTCCCGAGACAGTGCCGGAGAAGGAGGAAGTCGGACAGAAGAAAGAACAGCTTGCCGAGGCGGAGCGGGAAGCGGAGAAGCTCAGCGTCACGGCGGGGCATCTGGGCGAGCGCCTCGCCGAGCGACGGCAGGCGGTGCTGGCGCTGGCAGAACGTGTATTTGGAGGGGGACAGGACATTGCGCAGTTGCAGGATCAGCTCAGGGAGAGAGAACAACAGTTCAAATCAAGAGAAAAAGAGCACGCGTCAGTAGTCAAAAATACAGAGCGGGAGCAGCGGCGCCGGGAGGAGCTGGACAGGCTGATCCGGGGAGGGGAGTCAGAGCAGAGACGTCTGGACGGACAGCTGCAGCAGGCAAGCCAGGCTTTGGCGGAAGTGAGGGGAAAACTGGATGAGAAAGAACGCCAGTGGGAGCAGATGTGCTCGCAGCTGCAGCTTTCCGATGCGGCATCTGATACAAAATCTGATACAAAATCTAAAACGATATCTGATGCGGTATCGGAAACGTTATGCAAAGATGAAAAGACATTAGTGGAATATCTGACGCAAAGGTGCAGGGCGTGCGAGGTGCAGCTGGAACGTGCCGTGTCGGACAAGCAGCGCCAGGAACAGCTAAGCCGAGAGGCAGAGCGCTGCGTGGAAGAAAAGAGCCGGCTGCAGAAACAGATCGGCGAACAGGCGACGCGGCAGGCGGAGTGCACAGGGCAGGGCAAAACACTGCAGAGACAGGTATCGTGCGAGTCCGGGAAGGCAGTGGAGCTCTGCCGGGAGGCGGGAGAACATATCGCGCAGATCGGGGGAACGGACAGGTCGGATGCCGGTTTCGCAGAGCAGCAGACGCTGGAGCAAGTGCTGTCTGCTATGGAGGATCACGAGAAAAGGCTTTCCGGGTGCGCCGATACGCTCAGAAAGTCGATCGAATCCCGCAGACAGCTGGAGGTGGAGCACAGGCAGACGGAGGAGAACCTGGCGGCGGGCAGCGCGGTCATCGCCGGGCTGGAGAGAGAGCTGGAGGGTATCAGAAGTCTGTGCAGTGAGCGGGCGGAGCAGCTCTTTGCGGGTATTTGTGCACAGGATCCGCAGCTTTGCGGCACCTATGCGCACGCCGCAGAGGTACCTGCAGCGGTTCTGCGCGATGGCGCCAGCCGTATAGCGCAGCAGCTGGAAGCGCGATGGAACGCGCTGTCAGGGGAGCTGGAACAAAACCGGGAAAGACACGTGGAAAAACAACGTCTCGAGCAGAAGATACCGGAGACGGAGGAAAGAATAGAAGGACTTGCCGTGGATATGCAGCAAGCGGAGATCTTCCTGACACGGCAGACCACGGAGAGCCGTGCCAGGGCACAGGAGATCGACAACCTGCAAAAACAGCTTGGAGCGGAGTCCAAGGAGGCGGTGGAACAGCATATCCGGGCGTTGACAGAGCGCACAGGACTGTTGGAGGAGGCATTCCGGGCGGCAAAGGAGCAGTATGAGACCTGCAGAGAACGCAAAAGCCATCTGACGGCGGCGGTCGAAACCCTGAAAAGGCAGCTCGACGCGGCGGGCGATGCGGCGGACATGCAGGAGGAGGACGTGCTTGCGCGGCGGGAGAAGTGGCAGCAGGACAAGCGGGAGCAGAACGGACAGCGCGACCAGAGGAGGAGCGCTGTGTCTGCCAACCGCGGGATCTTTGAGAAAGTGACGGCAAAGCAGGAGGACATCCTGGCAGTCGAAAGGAAGTATATCTGGCTGCAGGCGCTGTCCGACACGGCAAACGGAAACCTGAGAGGCAAGCAGAAGGTGGAGCTCGAGACCTATATACAAATGACATATTTTGACCGGATCCTGCGGCGGGCGAATCTGCGGCTGATGACGATGAGCGGCGGGCAGTATGAGCTCAAGCGTGAGGAGGGCGGCGAGGATCACAGGGGCAAAGCCGGTCTCGAGCTCTGTGTGACCGACCACTACAATGCGACGGAGCGCAGTGTCAAGACACTGTCCGGCGGTGAGACCTTTGAGGCGTCGCTCTCGCTGGCACTCGGTCTGTCGGACGAGATCCAGTCCTACGCCGGGGGGATCCGGATGGATTCCATGTTCGTGGACGAGGGCTTTGGCTCGCTCGACGAGCAGGCGCTCAGCCAGGCGATGAGGGCGCTGGCACAGCTTACGGAGGGCAACCGTTTAGTCGGCGTGATCTCGCATGTCGCCGAACTCAAGGAACAGATCGAGAAAAAGATCGTCGTCACGAAGCGCCGCGGAAAGGACGGTGCCAGCAGCATCGCGGAGGTGGAGTAGACAGATGGGGGCGTGAAAGTAAAACAATACACAGCGTAGTGCGAAGTCCTGGACTGAACAGTAACACTGTAACCAGAAATACAGAATTTCTGAATTTTTGTGGTAGAAATTGGAGGTTTTGGGTGGTATAATTAGGATAAAAAAGATCACACAAACTTAAAAAGGAGGTTACAAAAGTGAAAAAACGATTATTATCGATTGTTTTATCGCTGTGTCTGTGCATCTCTTCCCAGTCGGTGGCATACGCTGCGCAGAATGTCCCTTCCCAGCCAGAGCAGACCAGGACTGGATCAGAAACGGAGGAGACAGATTCAGGATCGGAGCCGGAGGAGACCATAGAAAAAACGAAAACGGACACGGATCCGTCTGAGACGCCGGCACAGCCGGAGGAAACGGAAATCGAATCGGAGCCGGAGGAGACCGCAGAAAAAACGAAAACGGAAACGGACAGCGATGCGGACACGGATCCGTCTGAGACGCCGACACAGCCGGAGGAAACGGAAATCGAATCGGAGATGGAATCGGAATCAGAGACAAAAAGATCCGTGGAAAAACCGGACATACCGGATATTGACAGCACCACCCTCACGCCGGAGAAAGTGTATGATGCAATGATCGCACTGCAGGGTAAAACAGGGTACACGGAGGGCTCAGAGTGGACGGATTATGTTCCTTATTCGGGCAATGGTGAAGATGTTTACCGATGGAACGGCGGTACGATTGGTGGGAGCAACATTGTCGCCGTGGGATGTGTCGCTTTTGCCTTTACGCTCAGCGACGCGGCATTTGGCAGGCTGCCGGCAAGGATGTACGCGAATGGTGCGTTCAAGTTTGAGGATATAAAAGTGGGGGATATCCTGCGGATGAACACGGATACCCATACCGTGATCGTGCTCAAAGTGAGTGATACGGGCGTGGTCGTCGCCGAAGGGAACAACAGCGGTAAGGTTCATTGGGGACGCGCGATCGATAAGGACACTGTAATGAATAATACCAGCCATTATATCACCCGCTACCCGGAAAATTATACGCCGCCGACTGATCCGGGGGCAAACGATATCGTTGCTCAGGGAACACTCGACGGAGGACTTACCTGGAAGCTGATAAAGGCGGGCACACTGACCATCTCCGGTAACGGTGCTATGCCGGATTTTGCCAGCGATGCTGATCAACCTTGGAGCGATAACAGCGACAGTATCTACAAGGTCGTGATCGAGAATGGCGTTACCGGTATCGGTGCCTGCGCTTTCTGGAAGTGCGGTGTTCTGAGTGTAGAGATTTCCTCAAGTGTGCAGAGTATCGGCAACAGCGCATTCCGTGAGACCGATATCATGTCCGTAAAGATCCCGTCCAGCGTAAAGACGATCGGTGACAGTGCTTTCCGAGAATGTCAGGGTCTTGGTTCAGTGACGATTTCCAATGGCGTGGAGACGATCAGTCAGAATGCTTTTAGAGCCTGTGGAAACCTCACTTCCATATCCTTGCCTGCCAGCATCGGGGAGGTAGGGGCAGCCGCATTTTTTGAGTGTGATAAACTGACAACTGCGACGTTTGCTCCTGGCAGTAAAAAGGTACATATGGGGGACAACGTGTTTGCACGATGCTACAGTCTGATGAGTATCAAACTGCCCCAAAGTATAGACTGCATTGGTGCGGGAATGTTCCAAAATTGTGGAATGCTTACCGGAGTGCAGATTCCGGAAGGAGCGGAGCGTATTGGAGAGTTTGCTTTTGCTTCCTGTTCAGGTATGTCAGTAGTTGTGATTCCGTCCAGTGTAATGACAATAGAATCCTCTGTATTTTCAGCCTGTCCACTGAAAGACATATATTTTACCGGTGACGAGGCGCAGTGGAGGAGTATAGATAAACTAGGTGACACGGCATTGGCAGTGTCGAAGGTGACGATACACTATAACTACGATCCTTCCACGGATCCTGATCCCGGTGAGGGCGATGACAACAACGGTGGGCAGAATCCTGGGGATTCCGGGAACAACAACGGCGGACAGAATCCTGGGGATTCCGGGAACAACAACGGCGGGCAGAATCCTGGGAATTCCTCGAACGGGAGCAAGCCGGATCAAAAGAACCCGAGTAAAAACAGTGCGGACAAAGACGATTCCGCTGAGCGCGAACAGGACGTCAAGGCGGCTGTGGAGACATGGAAACCGACAACCCCTGACGAGATCAGGCGCTACGCCTGCGTGGGAAGAGAGACGATCCGCTGCTCCCTGCCAAAAGAGAATGCCTACAAGATCGACATAGAGAACGCAATGCAGGGACCGATGTGCTTTAAATCGTTTGAGGCAGTCCTTGGGGAGTATACGATCGGGAGAACGTACAACATTTACGCGGATTCAAAGACCACCTACAGCACGGCGGAGGAAGTGCAGCTCACGATCGAGATCCCGTCAGCCATCTACAGAAAAGACAGGGAGTACAAGATGATCTGCGTCACAAAGGGCGGTCTGCCGGTCGTCTATGAGGATCAGGACAGCGACCCGAAGACGATCACGATCGAGACAGATAAGTTCCACGCGTACGCGCTGGTCTACAAATAGAGACTTTTACGAAAACCGGAGATTGGTGACAACAGACAAAATGATTGTATAAAAGACGCTTGCGGGCTGCTTTTATACAATCATTTTTTGCGGGGATAAGCCTGAAAATAAGTTTCAGAAAAGAAAACACCCCCAATTTCGGTACTTGTCATGGCCCAAATCTCCACATATAATTGTAATGTGGCTGTAATCACGGCATATGGATGTGCAATTTGATGAACGGAGGAACGTCAATAATGAACAGGATTTTGATTATAGATGATGATAAGGAGCTCTGTGCACTAATCAGGCGGAGTGTTTTGCAGGAAAGCATAGAAGCCGACTGCTGTTATTCCGGAAAATCCGGTCTGCTGCAGCTGAAGGAAAAAGAATACCAGCTTGTCATATTGGATGTCATGATGCCCGGCTTTGACGGCTTTGAAACTTTGGAGCAGATCAGAAAAGAAAGCAGCCTGCCAATCCTGATGTTTACATCAAAAAATGACAGCGCTTCAAAAGTGCGCGGTTTACGGGCGGGGGCTGATGACTATCTGACAAAACCTTTTGACATGGACGAGCTGATTGCCCGTATTCTGTCATTGATTAGGCGCTATACCCGCTTCAACCCCAAAGACGGACAGTTACAGACATTTGAGTTTGACGGGCTGGTTATTGACTTTAATAACCGTTCTATCCATGCGGTAAATGGTGATTATGAACTGCCGCCGAAAGAATTTGATTTACTATTGCTTCTTGCAAAAAATCAGGGAAAGATACTGACAAAGCAGCAAATTTATGAAAATGTATGGGGAGAAGAGTATGTCTATGATGACAGCAATATTATGGCAATTATCAGCCGTCTGCGGAAAAAGATAGAAGAAAATCCGGGCAATCCACGGTATATACAGACAGTGAAAGGGATTGGCTATCGTTTCAGCAGGGAGGTGTGAATATTGTATACAGAAGCAGTTACAATGGTTGCACTGGGTGTTGCGCTTGCTTCGGTTTGCGGGGCTGCTTTTATCGTCCGGCGTGTGAAAAAACAGCTATTAGAAATGTCTGACGTTTTGGAAGATGTAAAAAACGGAAATGGAAACAGGCGTATCTTATCGGAAACACATGAACTTGTGGCTCCACTTGCTTATGCAATCAACGATATTATCCTGTCCTACGAGAACAGGCTTTCTGCCTATCGTCAAACAGAAGAAACCAACAGGCAGCTTATGACGAGCCTTTCCCATGATGTAAGGACACCGCTTACCACACTGATTGGATATTTGGACGCTGCACATAAAGGGATTGTTGATGGAAAAGAACGTGACGATTATATAGAAAC
>CAJUES010000006.1:0-28766 GCA_910585765.1 uncultured Lachnospiraceae bacterium
GCCCATCCTGCAGCATGGCATTTCCTCTGTCCAGAATGAGGACATCGTGACGACTGCAATGCCGGAGACGATCGCGCTGGAGGCGCAGGAGGCAACCGCGCTGGAACCGCATACGTCTTATTTTATTGATGCGCGCACAATACTGCTGCTTTACCTTGCGGGCACTCTTGTGACGGCAGGCATTTTGCTCGCGCAGAAGTACAGTTATTCAAGACGCCTGAAAAATGCGCTGCTGATAGAGCACAACGAGACGATCAACACGCTCCTGCGCGAGATGGATATGGGGCACATTCTGGTGTTCACGAACGATGAGATCGCCTCCCCGCTGGTGTGCGGTCTGCTCTCTCCAAGGATCTACCTGCCCACGCGCATGGACTTTGGCAGCGCGGAACTCCTGCGCCATATCCTCAGCCACGAGACCATGCATATCCGCCGGAAAGACAACTGGCTGAAAACTGTCATGCTCGTCGCACTCTGCATCCACTGGTTCAATCCGCTGGTGTGGATCCTGTCCAGATATCTGGCATCCGACCTGGAGATGGCGTGCGACGAGGCTGTCCTTCGCCGGTATGATCACGGCGACGAGGCGGAGGAGAACAAAAAGAACTACGCCATGAGCCTGCTCGCCATGGCAGTCTCGGAAAGCCGCCAGACATTGCTCTACAGCGCCTTCTCCAAGACCGAAGTCGAGAAACGCATACAAAATGTCCTGCACTATCGGAAAGCTTCCGCCCTGCTGCTGGCACTGTCGGTCTGCCTCCTGGTCAGCGGCTCCGTCGTCCTTGCCACCGGCGGACAGGCGCCCTTTTACCAGACGCTGACTCCCTACTGCGCTTCCGACAGCTGCCGCTGGGGTGTGCAGGTCGATCTGACGCGGGACATCGCGCTGGGCAGGGACGCGGAGGTCAGGGCATCTGAACGCATATTCGATATCATGCGCACAGATGCCGCGAACGACCCGGATATCCTCGAGGCACAGATCCTCGCCGCACTGTCCGACGAATTCCATGTCGAGAAAAGCGCTTTCTCCCTTCACATATCGCTGTGTCTGGACGACGAGATACTGTACGAAGAGTACGCCAGGTGGGGGCTCGTCCGCAGCAGCGAGGACAACCTCATGTCGCTCCTGTACAACGGCGAGACCGTGCGCTCCTACTCCGACAAAATGATAGGACGCTACATGTCGCAGCCGGAAGGCGCGGTGGATCTCACTGTCGAGCGCGACCGCCTCGGCGAGATCGTCGCTGTCAGCGCCTACCGGAAGGGCGACCCCGAGTACGACCGCCGGACGGCCGAACTCGAACAGTCCAACCGGAAATATGCGTCGGACTTCCACTCTGCAGACATAATGCCGGGGATTGAATCTGTCGCGACCGAGGACAAAGTGCAGGAAAGTCATTGACCAAAAAACACTTCCGCCAGACGGATCAGGTGTTCTATATCTCTTGCTCCGCCCGTCTCGTACGCGGAGTGCATGGCAAGCTGGGGCAGTCCGATGTCCGCTGCCGCCATGGACACCTGCGCCATCGAGAGATTTCCAAGCGTCGAACCACCCGGTATATCCGAGTGGTTCGCGTATGTCTGGAGCGGGATATCGTTCCTGCCGCACAGACTCCTGACATACGCTGCGGAACAGGCATCCGTCGCATATTTCTGTCCGCCGTGGTATTTCAGCACCACTCCCCTGTTCAGATACGGGCGGTTCGTCAGATCCGCCTTGCCGCCCTGGTTCGGGTGACACGCGTGTGCATTGTCGGCACTGAGCATAAAGCTGTCCGCCTTCCATGTGCGGTGGATGTTTGCGCAGACACCCAGCCCGTCCGCGATATTTTCCAGTGTGTCCCTGAAAAAGGTCGAATCCGCCCCCTGCCTCGTGAGGCTTCCCACCTCCTCGTTGTCGAATACGGCGAGCACGTCAATATAGCGCTCCGATCTCTCACCGACGATCCCCTTCACCCCCGCAAAGACACACGCGAGGTCATCATACCGCGGCGCCATGATAAACTCGTCATCCGCCCCCGCGAGAACCGCCTTCTCACAGTTCTCCACAAAAAGGTCATAGGACAAAATACTGTCCTCCTTTTCCCCCAGCGCGCTTGCAGCCATGGCGGCGATCATTCCCTTCGCGGACCGCTCCCGCCCTGCCACAGTGAGCAGGGGCAGCATGTCGTTCTGCGCGCTGAGCGCCGTGCCGTTGTTCGCGTCGCGGTTCATGTGGATCGCAAGGCTCGGTATCACGCAGAGATTCTCTTTCAGACGGACCGTTTTTGTCTCTATCCCGCGCTCACTCTCCACGCAGACCCTTCCCGCGATCGTGAGCGGTCTGTCCAGCCATGTGGACAGGATCATGCCGCCATATTTTTCCGTATTCACGCTGACGTACACGCCCTCCTTCTCGATCTCCGGGTTCTCCTTGACTTTGAACGCGGGGGAGTCCGAGTGGGCTGCGTACACGTGATACCCGCGGATCTTGCCGGCATCGCAGTCCGGCACACGGAATGCGATCACGGACGACCCGTTCCGGACCACAAAATAGTCCCCGCCCTTCTCCAAAGCCCATACTTCCCTCTCCGAGAGCTCCACAAAGTTCGCCCGCAAAAGCTCTTTTCTGATATTTTCTACCGCGTGATAGCTTGTCAGACTGCTGTCTAGAAACGCCATCAGCTGATCTATATTCCCCATGTCAATCCTCCTAATTCTTTGTCTGCGTCTTTATATCACATCGATCGCCTCGCCGATGCCGCCGACGCCAATGATCCTGATACCTTCTATCTTATCCATCCCCTCGAGATTTACTCTCGGCATGATCACCGTCTCATATCCGAGCTTTTTTGCCTCCTGCACCCGCTGCTGCGCCATGCTCACGGCGCGCACCTCGCCGCTCAGCCCCACCTCGCCGAACACGATCGTCCGCTCGTCGACCGCACGGTTTTTGAAGCTGGAGACGATCGCCATGATCAGCCCCAGATCGATCGCCGGCTCGCTGATCTTCATGCCGCCTGCTATGTTCACATAGGCATCGCAGTCTCCGATCTGCAGCCCCAGACGCTTCTCGAGCACCGCCATCAGCAGGTTGACTCTGTTGAAATCCGTGCCCGTCGTCTGTCGCCTCGGTATCCCGAAGTTCGTCCTGCTCACGAGCGCCTGTATCTCGATCAGAATGGGTCTCGTGCCCTCCACGGAGCAGACCACGACAGAACCGCTTGCACCCACCGGCTTTCCGCTCAGCATGTACTCAGACGGATTCTCCACCTCCATGAGCCCTTCCCTGCGCATCTCAAAGACGCCGATCTCATTGGTGGAACCAAAACGGTTCTTGACGCCCCGGAGGATCCTGTAGGAAGCGTACCTGTCGCCCTCGAAATACAGCACGGTGTCAACCATATGTTCCAGCACGCGCGGTCCCGCGACCGTCCCCTCCTTCGTCACATGTCCCACGATGAAGATCGACGTCCCCATGCCCTTTGCGAGCTGCAGAAAGACATTTGTCGCCTCCCGCACCTGGGACACGCTCCCCGGCGCCGAAGTGACAGACTCCTGGTACATCGTCTGTATCGAGTCAATGACAACGATCTCCGGTTCGGTGTGGCGGATCGTCTCCTCCACAATGGCGAGGTTCGTCTCGCACAAGAGCATCATCGTGTCCTGGAAATCGCCGATCCGAACCGCCCTGAGCTTGATCTGTTTCAAGGATTCCTCCCCGGATATGTACAGAACTTTTCTTCCCGCGTTCGCGAGCAGCCTGCACATCTGCAGCAGAAGCGTGGACTTTCCGATGCCGGGATCGCCCCCCACCAGCGTCAGGGAACCCTGCATGATCCCCCCGCCGAGCACGCGGTCAAGCTCCGCGATGCCGGTGTGCGTGCGCGCCTCCTCCCCCATGGAGATAGAACCGATCTTGACAGGCTTTGCCGCCTCCCGAAACGGCGTGATCTTAGCGTTCGACACACTCACTTTTTCCTCCACGAACGTGTTCCACTTCCTGCATGCAGGGCACTGTCCCATCCATTTGGAGGACTCGTGTCCGCACTCCTGACAATAAAAAACAGTCGTACTTTTTTTTGCCATTAGAACCTCCCAGATAAAACTATTTTCTTTCTGTTTCTTATTTTCTCTTATAAATTTCTGATAAAGAAACCTCCTCATAGGAGGAGGTTTCTTTACAGATATAAATTCTCTCAAATCATATCGCTATCTATTTTTTAATGATCTTCACTTCTACCTCGCCTGAACCCTCCAGCTCCACGCTGATGCTGAGCTTTCCGGAAAGATTCGTCTTCATGACGCCAGCGCTCTCCCCTGCCACGACCACCTCATACTCAGAGTCATCCGCCGCGCCTACTGTGATCTGTACATCCTGGCTTCCCTCAACCGTAAAAGATATGCCGCTCTCGCTCTCACAGAAATTGTGAACAGAAGTACCCGGGACCGATTCATATAAAAACAAACCGTTTTTCTCCAGCTTGGTGATCTCCTGGAAGGTCTTTACCTTGTACCTATCCCCGGAATGCTCATAATCCTCAAGCTTTGCCTTTGCCGCCAGCTCGTGATTCCCAAAGCTGATACTTCCGTTACTCTCGGAACGTAGTAATTCATCAATTACTGCCATTTCATTTGTCCTCCTAAAAGTTTATTAGAATTAGTTTCTCTTACACTATAATCATATACTATCTTTTTGTCTTTTTCCACAGAATTTTTTCTTATTTTTCAGTCAGGCGCACGTTTTTTTGTCTATATTGTCTATTTTACCGTAAAAGTCACCTTGTCGCCGCGCACCCCGGCCGTCACCGCGTCGCCTCTCTGAACCCTGCCCTCTAAGACTGCTGTGGCAAGCTCATTCTCCACGACATTCTGGATCGCGCGCTTTAACGGTCTTGCGCCCATCTTGAGGTCCGAGTATTTCTTCACCAGATACTCTCTCAGCGTGTTTGTGAAGGACAGGTCTATATCCATCTGTGTCCTGCACCGCTCGCAGAGATTCCTGGACAGCAGCGAGACGATCTGTTTCATATCCTGCTCCGTCAGCGGATGGAAGACCATGATCTCATCGATGCGGTTGATGAACTCCGGCTTGAACAGGCGTTTTACCTCTTCCATAACACCTGATTTCATTTTATTGTAATCCGCCTGCGCGTCTCTCCTGGCGGCAAATCCAAGATTTTTCGGGTCGACAATCCGCTGTGCACCCGCGTTGGAAGTCATGATCAGGATCGTGTTCTTGAAGCTCACTTTCCTGCCCTTGGAGTCGGTGATATGACCGTCGTCGAGCACCTGCAGGAGGATATTGAACACGTCCGGATGCGCTTTCTCGATCTCGTCAAACAGCACGACGGAATACGGCGATCTGCGCACCTTCTCGCTGAGCTGTCCCCCCTCCTCAAATCCTACATATCCCGGCGGGGATCCCACCATCTTGGAGACCGAGTGGGACTCCATATACTCTGACATATCCACCCGTATCAGGGCGTTTTCCGAGCCGAACATCGCCTCGGCAAGCGCCTTGGACAGCTCCGTCTTTCCCACACCGGTAGGTCCCAAAAACAGGAAGGAACCGATCGGTCTGTTGGGATCCTGCAGCCCCACACGACCGCGCTTCATCGTCTGTGCCACCGCGGTGACAGCCTCCTCCTGGCCGATGACACGCTTGTGGAGGATGGACTCGAGCTTCAGCAGCCGCTCGCTCTCCTTCTGCGTCAGCTTCCTGACCGGGATCTTTGTCCAGTTCGCCACAACCTCCGCGATATCATTCTCCGTCACGACGAGATTGCGCTCCTCCTGGTTCTTCTCATATTTTGCCACAGCCTTATCGTATTTCTTGATCAGATCCTCCTGCGCTTTGCGGAGCTCTGCCGCCTGCGTGTAAGCCTCCATCCGGATAGACCGCTCTATCTGAAGATCGTACTTCTTGATCTGCTCTGTCATCTCCTTGAAGCTGTCGGGCACATTCATGTTCTTGAGCCGGATTGCCGCGGATGCCTCATCGATCAGATCGATCGCCTTGTCCGGAAGGTTTCTGTCGTTGATATACCGATCCGACAGCTTCACCGCCGCCTCGATCGCCTCCTGCGTGATAGTCACCTTGTGATGTTCCTCATACTTGTACGCCACGCCGCTCAGTATCTCGACAGCCTCGCTCTCGTTCGGCTCCTCCACCATCACCGGCTGGAAACGCCGCTCGAGCGCCGCGTCCTTCTCGATATACTTGCGGTACTCCGCGATCGTCGTGGCGCCGATCAGCTGTATCTCCCCTCTCGACAGGGACGGCTTGAGGATATTGGACGCGTCGATCGCCCCCTCGGCGCCGCCGGCGCCGATCAGCGTATGGATCTCATCGAGGAACAGATAGATGTTCCCCGCGTCGATCACCTCCCGGATCACTCGCTTGATGCGCTCCTCAAACTCCCCGCGGTATTTTGAACCTGCCACCATCCCTGCGAGGTCGAGCGTCACGACGCGTTTGTTCTTGACCGTGTCGGGCACATCGCCGTTCACGATCCGAAGCGCGAGCCCCTCCGCGATCGCGGTCTTGCCCACGCCCGGCTCACCGATCAGGCAGGGATTATTCTTGGTGCGCCGCGACAGGATCTGCACAACGCGCATGATCTCCGTCTCCCTGCCCACGACAGGATCCAGCTTTCCCTCTTTTGCCAGATTCGTCAGATCCCTGCTGTATTGATTCAGGGTCTGCGTCACACCGTTCTGTTTCTTTTTGTTCCTGTTTCTGCTCAGGTCGTCCTTGTGCTGGTTGATATCCTCCCCCATGGCGATCAGTGTATCCATATACAGCTTCTGCACATTGATCCCGATCGTATTCAGGAGCCTGAGCCCCACATTCTCGCCCTCACGCAATATGGCGAGCAGAATGTGCTCCGTCCCTGTCAGCTGGCTCCTGAACTTCTCCGCCAGCCTGTGGCTGTCCTCGAGAACCTTCGCCGCCCTCGGGGAGTAGCCGTCCCGCTCCAACAGCGCGACATTCCCTTCCGGTGCGATCAGCTCCTTGATCATACTGATGAGCTGCACCTCATCCACACCATTCTCGGCGAGAACTCTCGCCGCGACGCCTGTCTTCTCTTTCACCAGCCCCACAAGGATATGTTCACTCCCAATATAGCTCTGGTGCAGATCCCTCGCAGCTCTGGCTGCTTTCTGCAGTGCCGCCTTTGCCTTATCCGTAAACTGCTGCATTTCTCCATGCCTCCATGTCATTTATATAGTCGCTGTATGCCCGCCGCGCGCTATTCCTCATAGCCCTCATAGATCTCGTCGATCAGTGCATGTACTTCCTCCCTCGATATCCGCTTGCAGCTGCTCTTTGCCAGCAGCACCTGCATATCGCGCTTTAGATCCTCCTTCGCCTGAATCTTGTCGATGTCGATCGCGATCACCGCACCTTTTCTCCGGTCAACCTTCACAAAGCCTTCCTGCTTTAGCACGGAGTACGCCTTGTTGACCGTGTGCATATTGATACCGATCGTATCTGCGAGCTGTCTCACGGACGGAAGCGTGTCTCCCTCCTGAAACTGAGACGTGGCGATCCCGATGATGATCTGGTTGCGCAGCTGCAGATAAAGGGCTTCATCACTGTTAAAATCAATCTCTATATACATTGGCTCCCACGCTCCTTCCGTCGATTGGCTGTTATATAGATTGTAGCACACTAGCAATGTGCACACAAGGGGATTATAGATTTTTAAGAAAACGACGGTCCAGAGACGAAAAAACCTGTCTGATTCTTTCCCTCAGACAAGTTCTTTCGTATTTTTATTCAATATCCATAAAATCCATGTCCTCGTCGTCCAGAAGATTCTTTGCCTTGTACCCCCTGGCTTGTCCCTTCTCGCCCGGAACCCTGTCATTCTGTGGCTGCGGGCGTCTCGGCGGCTGGCCGTTCACACCTCCCTGCGGACGTCTTGCCGGCTGACCGCCCTGTGGTCTCGCACCGCCGCTGCCGGGAGCATTTCCTCCCTGTAAGCGTCTTGGCGGCTGGCCGTTCGCACCTCCCTGCGGCACGCTGTTGGAGAGCGCTCCCTGCGGGCGCCTCGGCGGCTGCTGGCTCTGCGGATGTCTCGGCGGCTGCTGGCCCTGCGGACGTCTCGGCGGCTGGCCCTGCGGCGCGCTGCCGGAAGGCGCTCCCTGCGGGCGTCTCACCGCCTGCTGGCCCTGCGGACGTTTTGCCGGAAGCGGCTCATCGTCATCGTCGTCGTCCTCCTCCATGTCTTCCAGATCCTCTATATCGTCGTCCTGGTCATCGTCGTCATCGTCGTAACTCTTGTACCGCTTATAACCGGTGCCCTGCCCCTTCAGCCTGATCAGCAGCAGCCCTACCACCGACACAAGGATCACAATGATGACCACGAGGATGATCACAGGGATCAGCCCCAGCGCACCGAATCCGTCATCCGGCGGCGTAATGCCGTCTGTCGTGTAGACATATCTCTGATAGATATGATTTTCCGAGTCAAAGAGATACCATCCCTGTTCCCCGTTCGCCTTCTGTCCATAGAAGATCAGGAATGCACCGTTCTTGTAGGCATTGTAGCCCTGTCCGTCCGCACTGAGCGTGATCAGCTCAAATCCCGGCATGATGTATGGAACCTCGTCCACATTCATGGGAATGACGCTGTTATTCTCAGGCTGCGGTGTCTCCACAGGTGGCTCTGCTGCCGGCGGCTCCTCCGCGGGCGCTGTCTCCGCAGGCGGCTGTTCCTCCCCCGGAACCTCCCCTGTGATCTGCGTTGTCGCGGGATCGTTCGGGACATTGTCCGTCGTCACCAGATCGGAACGGACATAACCGCTCTTCTCCTCGTTATTGTAGGTGAACGTCACCTGATACCACTTTTTGCCGTCCGAGCCGTCCGCCTCGCCGACCACGGTCAATATCATCCCGCGGTTCGCCTTCGCCTTCGACGCGGAGTTCGTGGAGGCGCTCTCCCTGATGTTCGTGTTGTTGCTTATGACGCTGACCTGCTTCGCATCCACAGGTGTCGCCGTGGTCGGCGTCGTGTCCGCAGACGGCGCTGTGGCTGCACCGCCCTGTGTGTTCGGTATATCCGCCCCGTCGGGCACTTTGATCAGATCACTTCTGATAAAGCCCTTCGTGTCGGAATTCACATAGACCTGATACCAGGTATTGTTGTCTGTCCCCGATGTCTTGCTGATGATATCGATCACCTTTCCCGATGGCACGCTTGCAAGCTTCGCGCTGTTGGGATCTGCCGACGCCCTGATCACCGCACTCTTCGCGATCACCGTGCCCTTCACATCGGCAAGGCTCACCATCCCAGCACTCAACACCATGAAGAACAGCATCAGCGCCATCAGGTGCTTTATTCCGTTTCTTTTGTTCTTTTCCATAATCCTACTCCTGTCACGCCTCGTCAATCGCTTTCCCGATATCATGGCGCATATATTTATTGTCAAAGTCAATCCACTCCGTTGCGGCATATGCGTTCGCCCTGGCTTCCCTGAGATCTGCCCCCTTTGCCGTCACACCCAGCACACGCCCTCCGTTCGTGACAAACTTTCCGTTCTCATCCAGCTTTGTCCCCGCATGGAAACAATAGTAACCGTCCCTGCCGTCAAACTGCTCCAGACCTCTGATCTCGAGCCCCTTGTCGTATCTGACCGGATAGCCGTCGCTTGCGAGCACGACACAGACTGCCGCATTGTCCTCAAACTGAAGGTCTATCTCGTCAAGTGTCCCGTCGATGCACGCCTCCACCACGTCGATGATATCATTTTTCATGCGCGGGAGCACGACCTGCGCCTCCGGATCGCCAAACCTTGCGTTGTACTCCAACACTCTTGGTCCCTCGGGCGTCAGCATCAGTCCAAAGAAAATAATCCCCTTGAATTCCCTTCCCTCCGCCGCCATGGCGTCGACCGTCGCCTGGTAGATGTGCTCTCTGCAGAATGCATCCACTTCGGCTGTGTAGAACGGGCTTGGCGAAAATGTCCCCATGCCGCCGGTGTTTGGTCCCTGATCCCCATCCTGCGCGCGCTTGTGATCCTGCGCGCTTGTCATCGTCCTGATCGTCCTGCCGTCTACGTAGGACAGAACCGACACCTCGCGTCCCGTCATAAACTCCTCGATCACCATACGGTTTCCGGCTGTGCCAAACTGCTTGTCGAGCATGATCGAGCGGACACCCGCCCTCGCCTCGTCCAATGTATTGCAGATCAACACACCTTTGCCGAGCGCCAGACCGTCCGCTTTCAGCACGATCGGAAAACGCGCCGTCTCCAGATACGCCAGCGCCTTATCCGCATCGTCAAAGTTCTCATACGCCGCTGTCGGTATGTTGTATTTCTTCATCAGATCCTTGGAAAACGCCTTGGAGCCCTCGAGAACCGCCGCATTCTTCCGCGGTCCGAATACCCTGAGCCCTTCCGCCTCGAACACATCGACCACGCCGCCCACCAGCGGGTCATCCATGCCGATGATCGTGAGATCGACCTGCTTTTCCTTCGCAAAGGCCGCAAGCCTGTCAAACTCCATCGCGCCGATCGCCACACACTCCGCAATCTGTCCGATCCCCGCGTTTCCGGGAGCGCAGTAGATCTTGTCAACTTTCGGGCTCTTTGCCACGCTGACAGCGATCGCATGTTCGCGTCCGCCGCTTCCTACGATTAAAACTTTCATGCCGCTCTCTATATCCTTTCCTCATCTCAATATCTCACTATCCCAATATACATGGTCCAATTATCTCAGACTCCGCATCTCAACGCATCCTTCTCTCAGTCCACGATTGCGGCTGCCGGTTCAGAGCAGCCCGTTTGCGATCATGTTGACCGCCTGCGGCAGGATCACCCACTCCGCCTGTTCCATGACACGCCGCTGGAGCACCTCGGGCGTGTCATCCGGCAGCACCTCCACGGCTTTCTGCAGGATGATCGGTCCCGTGTCCGTCCCCTCATCCACGAAGTGGACCGTGGCTCCGGTGATCTTCACACCGCGCGACAAGACCGCCTCGTGCACTTTCAGCCCGTAATAACCCTTCCCGCAGAACGAGGGGATCAGCGCCGGATGGATGTTGATGATCCGCCCTTCATACTTCCTGATCATCATCGGCGGAAGCACGACCAGGAAACCTGCCAGCACGATCAGATCCGGCTCTGCATCGTCCACGCACCTCAAAAGTGCCTCGTTAAACTGCTCCCTGTCCCCGTAGTCCTTCGGCGACACAGACACGGCGTCAATCCCTCTGCCTCTTGCGCGCTCCAGCGCGAACGCCCCTTTATTGTTGCTGATCACCCGCACGATCTGTGCATTGGTGATCGTCCCTGCATCGACGGCGTCCATGACCGCCTGGAGATTCGTCCCGCCGCCGGAGACACACACGCAAACTCTCAGCATATCGTTACTCCCTTTTCTCCATCCCGGATCTCACCGATCACATAGCAAGTCTCGCCCGCTGCCCTGACCGCCTCCATCGCCCTGTCCACATCGCCGGGAGCGACTGCGGCGATCATGCCGATCCCCATGTTGTATGTATTGTACATCATGTGTTCTTCGATACCGCCCTTGTCCTGCAGCAGCCTGAATATCGCGGGAACCTTATAGCTGTCCTTCCTGATCACTGCGTGCACGCCGTCGTGGAGCATGCGCGGCACATTCTCATAAAATCCGCCCCCCGTGATGTGACTGCACGCCTTGATCACAACACCGCTCTCCCGGATGCTCCTCAGCGCTTTCACATAGATGATCGTAGGCTCGATCAGTGCCTCTCCGAGCGTCTTTCCCAGCTCATCATAGTGCGTATCGAGGCTCTCCCTTGTCATTTCAAACACCTTTCTGATCAGGGAAAAGCCGTTGCTGTGCACGCCGCTCGACGCGATGCCGATCAGAACATCGCCCGCCTCGAGATCCGCGCCCGTGATCAGATCCTTCTCGTCGACCACGCCCACTGCGAACCCTGCAAGGTCATATTCATCCTCCGGCATCAGCCCCGGATGCTCCGCGGTTTCGCCGCCGATCAGCGCCGCGCCGCACTGCCTGCAGCCCTCCGCCACGCCCTTTACGATCGTCGCGATCTTCTCGGGCTCATTCTTTCCGCAGGCAATATAGTCGAGGAAAAACAACGGCTCACCGCCCGCACATGCGATATCGTTGACACACATCGCCACACAGTCTATGCCGACCGTATCGTGCTTATCCATCAGAAATGCCAGCTTGATCTTGGTCCCGACCCCGTCTGTCCCCGAGACGAGCGTCGGCTTTTCCATGTTCTTGAACGCCTCCATGGAGAATGCGCCCGAGAACCCGCCGATCCCCCCGAGCACCTCCGGGCGCATCGTCTCTTTCACGTACTTCTTCATCAGCTCAACCGACTGATATCCGGCTTCGATATCAACACCTGCGTTCTTGTAATCCATAATTCCCTCCTATTATCAATCCCTCTGTCATCACTTCCCGGGATATTCACGATATCCGGTCTCCTGCAGCTTCGCATCCTTTGCCATGACCTGCTCTTTCAGCTTTGCCGAATAGTCTTTCAGCTTTGCGAGCAGGGCGTCATCCGATGTCGCAAGGATCTTCGCCGCGAGAAGCCCTGCATTTGCACCGCCGTTGATCGCCACTGTCGCCACCGGGATGCCCGACGGCATCTGCACGATAGAGTACAGCGAATCACGCCCGCCGAGTGATGTCGTGTGCATCGGAATGCCAATGACAGGCATCGGGAAAATGGCAGCGCACATTCCCGGCAGATGAGCCGCCATCCCCGCTCCGGCGATGATCACCTTAAATCCTCTCTCCTCCGCGGTCTTTGCATACTCAAAAAACACATCCGGCTCCCTGTGCGCCGAGATGATCTTCATCTCATAGGAAACGCCGAGTTCCTCCAATATATCTGCTGCCTTTGCCATGACGGGCATATCCGAATCGGAACCCATCACAATACCAACCTGTGCCATAGATAACCTCCACTATATACCTTTGCTTTTATTCCTAACCCCTTATAGTTTACAAACAATACATTCATACGTCAACAAATTATTCTAAAATTTCACAAAATAACTGCGGGTCAGCAGTCGAGGGGCACATTCAATTCCTCTGTGCCGGCAAGCACGAACCTTCCCTTTTCTATGATGGAAAACGCCTCGCCGTCCTTGCTGTACGCGATGATAGACCCCAGCTCGTCGTAAGGGATCGTGATGTCGGTGTGGCAGGCAAAATACGCTTTCGAGGGCTCTGTCTTTCTCAGGATCGACACGGAATTGTCCTTCGCGACGACTTCCCTGCCGTCCTCGTTGAACACCCGGACTTCCTCGCTCCTCGAGTAGCAGGTATCTCCGACTGCAAAGTGCGGCCCTGTCTTCTCCGCGATCAGGATCGGGAACAGGTTTGCGATGTCGTACTTCTTTGCCGTCATGTACGCTGTCGTATTCGTACCGATCGCAAACTCCCCTAGCGGCAGCGAATCGTGGTGAAACAGCACATTTGCCTTGATATAAGCGCTGTTCTTCTCCTCGCTGTCAAAGTTCGAGCAGCTGTAGCCGGCGGTCATCCCGTCCTCAAAGTCGATCTCAAGATCGTGATACTCAAGCTCGTTCAGAAATACACGGCTGACGTGGAGCTTTCCGTTCGTCCCCTCAAGCACCGGCGATGTGAACACTTCGCCGACAGGGATGTTGACATCCGCGACACAGTTCTCAAAAATGGATTCCTTCCCGGGATCCCCCAGCGGGTAGAGCGCCACGCGAAGGTCCGTCCTGTTGCCGTTCATCCCCTTGATCTCCACGTACGACGCCTTGTTGAGCGTGTCGATGATCGTCGCCTGTATGCGCTCATAGGTCCTGTAATCGAGGGTGTTTAATTTGATCGTCTCGTCAAAGATCTCCCCAAAGCGCTCTCCGATGCTGGGAACGGGAAACGCTATGATCGTGAAGCTCCTCTCCTCCTCGTTGATGTAGCTGCTCACGATGTTCTGGGAAGCCCCCGTCAGCTCCGCCGACATCTTCTGCTGCTCCGCGTCCAGACTGCACACCTCATCCTTGGACTCGGGCGCAAAGGGAGGCTCGCCAAACACTTCGATGACCGCAGGGCCTGCGTACACCGCCGCCTTCTCCCGCACCGCCTCGTAAGCCGTCCTGAGCACCTCAAGCTTTCTGTTCACAAGCTTTTTGTCGAGGAAGAGCGCGATATCATCCTTGTGGTCGTACAGAAACTGCTTGCTGGCATCCGCACCGTAATACCCCCTCTTGCGCACAACGGACTTGCCGAAGATATTGTTCTCACACCGGAAGATCGTCGGCTTTAACCCCATCTTTGCAAAATTTGCGATCGCCGCCCTCACCACGCGCTCGAATCCGAGCATATAATGAATATTGACTGTCTTCTTTTTGCCCAGATCCACATGCGCCTTCTCGAATCCGAGACGGTAGCCCTCCGTGTACGTGTCCGCCATCAGCTGGATGCGCTCCTCGGGCAGCGAATTCAGGTACTGCGCCATCTTCTCCACATCCGGCGACACGTACTCGCCATACCGGTACAGATAACGCAGATCGCCAAGATCGCTGTCCTCCACGATCCTGACTGCAAAATCGCAGTCTGCATCCACCAGACCGCGCACCCGGCATCCGGCAGCTGTCTCTGAGTAGTCGCTCACGAACCAGTACAGCGTATCCCTGATATCACTTGTGTTTGGCACTGCCGCCTTCTCAGGCAGTGTGCGGAGCTCCGCCTCCGACTGCGTGTAGGCAAACGCATTGTATATCTCCACAAAAAGCTCCATGCGTATCACCAGATCCTCATACCGCTGCTCGAAAGCATAGGGTATCATCGCCCTGATCTCCGCGTACAGAAATGACAGCAGTCTGCCCATCTCAAGTCCGTACTTCCCACAGGTATAAGTCGGATTGGCATAGCTCTCCGCGTAGTGCGGAGCGAGGATGTCCTCATACAATCCCCTGTTCTCCTCCCTAAGCTCCTCCAGTCCCGCATCCTTATCCCTGTTGTCACATGCCGCTGACACCTGCAGGATGAACCCTGCCACCTGCTCGAAATAATCCCTGTACTCCTCCGCCACTTCCTGCGCTGCCGCGATCTCCTTGATCCTGCCGCAGCAGAGCCCGTATCTTTCTCTCAAAACTTCCATCTCAAATCACTCCTAAATATAGTATAATACCGCTTGCTATCACTGTCAGTATATTCAAAAAAATACCTGCAACCGGAAAAAACCTGAAAATGTCCTTCTCCATCAGCGACCTGATCCCCAAAACCAGCCCTGCGGCTGCATAGAACAGTGCCAGGAGCACCACCGCGCCATACTGCATGCGTGCAGCCCCTCCATCCAGGTACGTCCGGTGGACCGCCAGGCAGATCGCAGCCCCCGCCACCAGTCCCAGTATCGTCGACATGATCCCCCACTTAGGATTTTTCTTGTCTGTAAAAATATACCCTTGCCTGCCAAAAATCCGCAACATCTCCACTCCTCCTGCCGTGCGCTGTCGATGCGAAATGGGCATTCCGTATGAAATGCCCACCATTCTAAAATAATATCTTTGATTTGCCCGCCAGAAGCCTGCCACCGCTGATCAGGAGCATCACGCCGATCGTCGTCCCGACAACGATCGATATCACTCCCAGCACGATCGAGAGTGTGCCTGCCCGCCCCATTGCCTTGTATATCCTCTCTTCCATCTCAATCCTCCATTTCCAGAATACAACTTCTCAGAATCTATATGATCTATCGGCGCTCCGCGCTTTATTTTGCCCCGTACTGGGCGTAGTACGCGTCGATCGCTTCCTTCATCTTATCGTCGATGAGCACCCTGCCATTGTACACCTTGTTGTGCAGATGTTCCACAACCTCTTCCATCGTGACGATCGCACCCGTCTCGATGCCGTAGATCTCGCGTATCTCCGCGAGTGCATTCTGCTGTGCCCTGCCGCGCTCCTGCCTGTTCAGGCTCACCATCAATCCCACGACATCCACATTTGCCTGCGCCCTCAGAATGGGGAAAGTCTCCTCGATCGACTTGCCGGAGGTCGTGACATCCTCTATGATGACTACCCTGTCCCCATCGTGTAAGTCACTTCCGAGAAGGATCCCCACATCGCCGTGATCCTTCACCTCTTTTCTGTTGGAACAGTATCGGATCTCCTTGCCGTACAGCTGGCTGAAAGCGATCGTCGTCGCCACGGAAAGCGGGATCCCCTTGTACGCCGGTCCAAAGAGCACGTCAAAATCCGAGCCGTAGTTGTCATAGATCGCCTTTGCGTAGTACTCCCCGAGCTTTCTGAGCTGTGAGCCTGTGACATACGCCCCCGCATTCATAAAAAACGGGGACTTTCTTCCGCTCTTCAACGTAAACTCGCCGAATTTCAGCACATTGCTGTCAACCATAAACTCGATAAATTCCTTCTTGTATTGTTCCATATTCCCCTCTACCTCCACATTTTTATCCGCAGTCCGCTACCTACCGACACTCGCAAATGCCTGGTCTATATCCGTGATCATATCGATCACAGCCTGTCTGGAAGCATCCGCAAAGCCTTCCGGACCAAACTTACCGTATCTTCCGCTCTGGTACGCCGCGATGATCCCCCTCGAAGAGTTGACGATCGCACCGAGCCGGTTCTCGTCAAAAAAGTGTATCAGATCTTTTCCGGTGCCGCCCTGTGCGCCGTACCCCGGCACCAGGATAAAGGACTTTGGCATCACCCTGCGGAGCACGCTGCCCTGTTCCGGATATGTGGCGCCCACCACTGCGCCGATATAGCTGTAGCCGTTCTCTCCCATGAGCTGCTCGCTCCACTCGGCAACCTTTTCGCCGACCACCTCGTAGAGCGGCTTGTCCGGGGACGAGATACCTCCCGCGTCCTCACCCGCTGTCCCCGCAGTGACACCCGTCCGCAGCAATCGGTCCTGAAACTCGCCGCTGCTCGGGTTGGACGTCTTGACAAGAATGAAGATCCCCCGCTTTTCCTCCCTGCACACGTCGATGAACGGCTGGACACCATCGGAACCCAGATACGGATTGACCGTCACGAAATCCTCTTCAAAGCCAGCACACAGACTGCTGCCCACCTGCACCCTGCCAAGATGCGCCGCCGCGTATGCAGCCGAGGTCGAACCGATATCGCCCCTCTTGACATCACCGATCACCACAAGACCCTTTTCCCTGCAGTAATCGACCGTCCTCTTGAACGCTGCCAGACCCGGTATGCCGAACTGCTCGTACATGGCGATCTGCGGCTTGACTGCCGGGATCAGATCGCACGTACTGTCCACGATCGCCTTGTTAAACTGCCAGACCGCCTCCGCTGCGCCCTCCAGGGTCTCGCCCATCTCGTCGAAAGCCGCCTTCCTGATATGGTCAGGCACAAACTTCATCGTCGGGTCGAGCCCCACCACGACAGGCGCCCCTGTTTTCTGAATCTTCTGTATCAGCTTATCAATCATCTGCTACCTCCATGCTCTCTACACCACTTTATTCTGCTGCAACAATTCAGCGTACTTCCTTATATTAGATAGATTAACATATTTCTGCTGTGATTGTCCAGCAACAATTACAAGAGTTGGTGCCTGCCGCACGCCGTACTTGACCGCAAGTTCCATATTTTCCTCCGCATCGACCACCGTGTAGTCCACATTCTGCAGATATTTCTTTGCCAGGCTGCAGTTCGGACAGGTCTTGGTCGTGAACAGGTACGTATCGCTCTTTCCCGCGGCTGCCGGTGTCTGATCCGCCTGCTTGATCGCGCCGATCCGGCTGATCGTGCCGATCCGGCTGCCCATCCTGTACTCCGTGCGGTTCTGGTACTCCTGCAGCTTTCCGTCATTCCAGTTCTGCACCGGTCTGTAGTAGCCTGTGATGCGGCTGTAGATCTCCGTGGCCCGGCCGCACTTCGGACACGCTTTCTGCTCGCCTGTCAGATAGCCGTGCTCGCTGCATACAGAGTAGGTCGGTGACATGGTGTAGTACGGGAGTTTGTAGTTTTCGGCGATCGTGCGCACCAGGTTTGCGGCAGCTTTCCAGTCCGGGAGCTTCTCCCCGAGAAAGGCGTGGAACACCGTTCCCGACGTATAAAGTGTCTGCAGCTCGTCCTGTATGTCGAGCGCGTCAAAGATATCCGTCGTGAAGTCGACCGGCAGATGTGACGAATTCGTATAGTACGGCTGGTCACCCTCGTGTCCCGCCGTGATGATATCGCTCCACTTCTCCCTGTCGTGCTTTGCAAGCCTGTAGGTCGTGCTCTCCGCCGGCGTCGCCTCGAGATTGTACAGATCGCCGTACTGTTCCTGGTAGTCGGACAGCCTCTCCCGCATATGGTTCAGGACATCCTTTGCAAACTGCTGCGTCCTTTTGTGGGTGAGATCCGCCCTGAGCCACTTCGCGTTGAGCCCCGCCTCGTTCATGCCGATCAGTCCGATCGTCGAGAAGTGGTTGTCAAACCTGCCGAGATAGCGCTTTGTGTACGGGTACAGTCCTTCATCCAGAAGCTTTGAGATCACATTGCGCTTGATCTTGAGCGAGCGGGCACTGATGTCCATCAGCCGGTCGAGCCGCCTGTAAAAATCGCTCTCGTCCGATGCCAGATACGCGATGCGCGGCAGATTGACCGTGACGACACCCACGCTTCCCGTGCTCTCTCCCGCCCCAAAGAAACCACCCGTTTTTTTGCGCAGCTCCCGCAGGTCAAGACGCAGCCTGCAGCACATGCTGCGGACATCGGAAGGCTCCATGTCAGAATTGATATAATTCGAGAAATAGGGCGTCCCATACTTCGCCGTCATTTCAAATAGCAGTTGGTTGTTTTCTGTGTCCGACCAGTCGAAATCACGTGTTATCGAATATGTCGGGATCGGATACTGAAATCCCCTGCCGTTGGCGTCCCCCTCGATCATCGTCTCGATGAACGCCTTGTTCACCATGTCCATCTCCGCCCTGCAGTCACCGTAGGTGAAATCCATCTCCACCCCGCCCACGATCGCCGGGAGAGCTGCAAGATCAGCCGGGACAGTCCAGTCCAGTGTGATATTGCTGAACGGCGCCTGTGTTCCCCAGCGGCTCGGTGTATTGACTCCGTATATGAATCCCTCGATGCATTTTTTCACTTCAGGATAAGAGAGCGCATCCGCCTTCACGAAGGGCGCGAGGTAGGTGTCAAAGGAAGAGAACGCCTGTGCACCCGCCCACTCGTTCTGCATGATGCCGAGGAAATTCACCATCTGGTTGCAGAGCACGGACAAGTGTTTTGCCGGAGCTGACGTGATCTTGCCCGTGATGCCCCCAAGCCCCTCCCGGATCAGCTGCTTTAACGACCAGCCGGCACAGTAGCCCGTGAGCATGGACAGATCATGGATATGAATGTCTGCATCCCTGTGTGCGCTTGCGATCTCCTCGTCATAGATCTCGGAAAGCCAGTAGTTTGCCGTCACTGCCCCCGAATTTGACAGGATCAGCCCGCCGACTGAGTACGTGACTGTCGAGTTCTCCTTGACGCGCCAATCCTCTATCTTCACATAGCTGTCCACGACATCCTTGTAGTCGAGGATCGTGGACCGCATGTTGCGCATTTTCTCCCGCTGCTTTCTGTAGAGGATGAACGCCTTCGCCGCCTTTGTGTAGCCGGCCTGCTCGAGAACCATCTCCGCGCTGTCCTGGATGTCCTCCACATGGACCCTGCCATCCTTCACTTTTGACTGGATATCCGCTGACACCCGCAGTGCGATCAGATTGATGATATCCTGGTCAAACTGCATCTGTGTCGCGTCAAATGCCTTGATGACCGCACCTGCGATCTTGTCCAGACAGAACACGGCATCACTGCCATCCCGCTTAATAACTGAAAACATTTCACATACTCCTTCGCTTGATTCATTTTTAGATAATCTTATCAGATAGAAAAAGCGAAGTCAATCGAACACTACTAAATATCATGTATTCGTATACCAGCAAATACAATATCTAGTGTTTTTATGACCTGCGTGTTCTTATTCGTGACAGGTCTTTAGAAACTCGTTCTCCCTTTTTGCCTGCGCATCGTCCGGGTAGGTCTGGAGGTACTCCTGCATCATCGCCTTTGCCTGCTCGAAATTGCCGGTGTACTCGTTGGCGACGATCAGGTTGAACTTCAATTCCTGCAGATAGTCCGAGGCGCCCATCGCAACCCCGCTCTCAAACACCGCCAGCGCCTCATCGTACTTCTGCTGGTTCATCAGACAGACCCCGAGGCTGTTGTAGATCGCCGCATTCGGCTCATGGGATTCGAGATACTTCTGATACACCACTGCCGCATAGTTCATGTCGCCGAGCTTCTCGTAGGTCTGCCCCAGGATCTGCAGACGCTGCACGTCATCCTCGTTCACATAGGAATCCAGATAGATGCGGGCGTTCTCGTAGTCCTCGAGATAATAGCAGATGACTCCCTTCTCCCCGTTATCGAGGCTCTTCTCCCTCTTCTTCATGAATTCTTCCAGGTACTTCCTCCCCTGCTCCGTGTAGCCTGCAGCCTGCATCTCCACAAAGGCATCTGTCACGAGCTCAACGTCGTCGGAGCCGAGCGCGAATGCCTTCTCGAAATCCAGCACCGCCTCATCGTACCGGTTCTGCCGAAGGATCGCGCACGCGCGCAGATAATAGGCGTCCTTCTCCTTCTTTTTCAGCCCGATGATCGCAGAGTAGATCTTCTCCGCGTCGGCGTATTTTCCCTGTTTCATGTAGGCGGACGCCAGATAATAGTTGGTATCGTACACCAGCGCTGTCGCCGTTCCCTCCGCATTCCTGACCGAGTTGAGGAAGGCTGTCTCCGCATCCGCGTAATCGCCAAGTCCCATGTAGGCGATCCCAAGCCCTCTGTAGGCGAGCTCCTTGTCCTCATTATTCAGGAGCGCTGTCTCAAAGTTCTCGACCGCCCCCTGAAAGTTGTACTGCTCCACCAGCTCCATGCCCGCAAGCACGTTCGTGTTCTTTGTGTTCTTCGCGCTTTTTGTGCTCTTCGTGTCCTCCGTGCCCGCTGAACTGGCCATGTCGTTTATGCGATCCGGATCGGCTGTGGTATCTGCAGTATCTGTAGTATCTGCAGTATCTGCAGTATCTGTACTCTCCGTAGTTTCTGTATCGCCAGCACTCTCCGTGCTCTTTGTGCTGTCCGGTTTCTTTGTATCTTCCGGTTTCTTCCCGCAGCTGCACATCGTCAGAACCATTCCGAGCACAGCAATGCCAACCCTTGCCGACTGCATTATTTTTTGTCTTTGTATCATAATGGTCTATTACAAATCTCCCTTCCAATCGCTTCCGCCATATACAGCCTTTGTGCCAGGCAGCTTCCGAGTGCCTCACGATGGCCGCAGTCTTGCCCTCAAGCCAAAATATCTCCTCATTTTTGCCGTGTTCCCCTCTCTGAGCAGGCGGTATTCATATCTTTTCGTCCTGGAGCGGATCCGATGCTCGTCCAGCTCGTCCAGCAGGTTTCTCAGGAGTCTGCTCTCCAGGGCTTTTGCGTATTCTGTCTCCAGGGTGCCCTTGCTGTGGCTGGCCCTCCCCGCATACCCGCGAAAAAAGTCTGATAACAATCCAAAATAATACACCTGCATACAGTGCACGAGCCCCTCATCGTGATAGCGCTCCACCACACCCGACTGAAAATCATACAGACCCTGGAGCATCTCAAGACATTCCTGCATGCTGTGATCTTTCATGATGTTCCCGCCCTTGTGCGGACGGTACAGGATCATCGCTTTCGTCATCAGATAGCTCTCACAGTGCTCGAAGTACTCCGTCACAAAATAGTGATCGCAAAAGTCTGTGTCAGCCGGCGCATCCGCCATGAAGAAAATGTTGTTGTCCCTGATGATCCGGCTCTTGAACAGCTTCCCGCCGCAGCCGCTGAGCGCGGAGTCCGCGTACATGAGCCGCCGCGCCACGCCCTCATCCGTCGATATCACATCCGATATCGGCAGCATCTGCGCCCTGAGCTTTCCGTTCCCGCGCGCAGTGATATGGCTGAACGCCACAAAGTCGGCATACTCCTCACCGACTGCAGCCTCGATCTGCTCCCACGCGTCCTCGCACAGCCGGTCCGCCGCGTCCAGAAACAGTATGTACCGCCCCGAAGCCGCCTCGATCCCTGTATTGCGCGCATCGCCGCCTGCGCCCTCTCTCACCGTGACAAGTCTGATGCGGTTGTCCCGCTCCGCATAGCGGCACACGACTGCGGATGTCTCGTCCGTGCCGTCGCCGCCCATCACGAGACACTCCATAGCCATGTGCTCCCGCGGGCATCTGGTGACGCTTCTGAGACAGCCCGCAATATGGCGCTGCCCGCCGCGGGCAGGTATGATCACACTCAAATCCATAAACACGCTCCTATTCCCGATACAGGCGCTCAAGCACATTCCGTATCGTCTCCTGCAGCTCCTCGATCCTGATCGGCTTTGAAATATGCGCATCCATGCCAGCCTCGAGCGACCGCTTATAATCCTCCGCAAATGCGTTCGCGGATAGTGCAACGATCGGTACGCACGCCAGCTTCCTGTCCTCCAGCGCACGGATCGCCTTTGTCGCCTGGTGCCCGTCCATGACAGGCATCTGGATGTCCATCAGGATCAGGTCATAGTACTGCGGTTCTGATCTGCTGACCATCTCCACGGCAACATCCCCGTCCTCCGCCGTCTCGACGATATACCCCTCATCGGTCAGCAGTTCCTGTGCGATCTCCCGGTTGATCTCATTGTCCTCGACGAGCAGGATCCGTTTTCCCTTCAAGTCCGCCTCATCCAGCCGGAACCGCCTCTGATCCTGTATGGGCAGTTCGCCGGGCAGCCGCAGCATCAGATCCACTGTGAACTTGCTGCCCTTTCCCTCCGCGCTCTCGACCGCGACACTGCCTTCCATCAGATCCACGAGATTTTTCACGACGCTTAGCCCCAGCCCTGTACCCAGCACACCGCTTTTCGTCGTATTCCGTTCCCGCCTGAACGGCTGGAACAGCTCCCGCCTGAATGTCTCCGATATACCTCTTCCGCTGTCCTCCACGATAAACCTGAACTTTCCGTAATGGTCGAGTTTCAGATCCTCCTCCGCCACAGTCAGCGACACGCTGCCACCCGGTTCTGTGTACTTCACCGCGTTGTCGAGCAGCTGGAACAGCATTTCCTTCACCCGCAGAAGGTCCATGTAGATCACGCTGTTGTGAACCCCCGACCTGTCGATCGCAAACCGGAGTGCCTTCGCCTCCGCCTGCGGCAGTATCATCCGCTCAAGCTCCGACAACAGCTCGTCCAGCTCGACAATGTTTTCCACCAGATACACCTTGCCCGACTCCATGCGCGTGACCTCGAGCGACTCATTCACGATCGCGAGCAGCTGCTCGCCCGCAGCGCTGATCTGGTTCAGATAATTGTCGACCCTCGTCTCATCTGCCTTGTGTTTCCGCGCAAGCTCCGCAAAACCGATGATCGCATTGAGCGGTGTCCTTATATCGTGTGACATGTTCTGGAGAAAGGTATTTCTCGCTATGCTGGCGGTCTGCGCCTGGTTCAGCGCGGACTTGAGCAGATTCTGCTTCTGGACCTGCTCTGTCATGTCCTTGGTGATAGCCATCGTGATCACATCGCCTGTATAATCGTTCCTGCCGAGCAGGAACGCATAGTGGTACAAATGCCTTCCGCCCAACGAGTCCGTGATCCAGCCGTCGTAGGTCTGCTCCAACTCCCCCCTGCCATAACACTCGATCAGGCGCCCGGCATCGACATACCTCGCGTACTCCTCCGACGCATCGGGATCCATATCCCTCATCCAGAATCTGACATAATCCGAATACTTTTCGAACCGCGGGATCCCCGCATGCTCAAAAAAATCTTTCAGCTGTCCATCCTGCATCTGTATGTACGCGGACAAAAACTCGTCCTTTGTCAGATTCACCTCAAAAAAGGAGACCGCATCGTACAGGATCGCCTTGCGGTACTGGCTTTCCCTCGCATAGGTCGCACGCAGCTCCTCGTTCACCTTCTCGAGTTCGCTCATCCGGTTTTTGAGCCGTTCCGTGCTGTCATCGATAAAGACATAAAAAATATCGCCGTACGCCTCCGTATGCACAAAGTGTCCATAATCCTCGATCCACCGGATCGATCCATCCTTCTGGATGATGCGGTACTCCACATAGTCAAAATCATAGATGCTGTTCGCGATCTGGCGCTGGATGCTCCTCTCCACCTCATCGATATCGTCGGGGTGTACCATCCCCCTGAATGTATATCCTGTGAGCCTGCGAAACTCCTCCTTTGTATCACAGCCAAAAATCCGCAGCACGGCACTGTTGATATACAACAGCTCCTCGCCACCGCCTGCGCAGTAGATAAAAAGACCTCCCGGCATCCCCTCCAGTATCGGTTCGATGCTGGAAAGTGTACTCGCATCAAAAGTCATTCTTTTGTGATACACTTCATGCTCCATATGAACCCTCCACTTCCATCCTGTCCTTTTTTCATCTTTATTATATACCATTTTTCACGACAAAAAAACCATAAAAACGAAAAAGGCCTGAAAAGAAATGAAATATAATATGAAAATATGAAAAAGCAGAAATCCCTGAGCGCTATTCAGGGATTTCTGCCGTGGACTCCCTCGCCAGGAGCTCCGCCTCATATGTGATATGCTGATGTTTTGTCTTTTTGGCGATGATATCAAAGAGCAGCCGCGTCGTGTCCCTCGCCATCTCCTCCACAGGCTGGCGCATCGTTGTCAGGTTCGGCACCGTGTAGCCCGCCATGTCGATCCCGTCATACCCAGCCAGCGAGATATCCTGCGGCACGCGAAGACCTGCCTCGTAGAGCGCCCTCAGCGAGCCGATGGCGAGCGTATCCGACACTGCATACAATGCCGTGAACGCCTCCCCGCGCCCCAGCAGCCTCTTTGTCGTCAGATAGCCGTTCTCCATGGAGAAATGACCCAGCTCGCCGCTGGTATGGCAGATCAGCCCGGGGTTCACCTCGATGCCGTGCGCTTTCAGGGCATCACAGTACCCGTCGAGACGCAGTCTGCCGACGCTCTCCTCCAGCGCCTCCGCCACGAGGATCGCGATCCGGGTGTGCCCTGACCGGATCAGGTACTCCACCATCCGGGCGCTCTCCCTGCGGTCATCCACGCTGATGCTGGAGTACAGCTTCCTGCTGATGTTTTCAGGGATCGACCCCGCCGTGCTGAACACAAACGGCACGGTGAGCTTCTTCAGCTTTTCCTCCGAGTGGGAGAACCGGCCTCCCAGAAATATGATCCCGCGCAGACGTTTTTCCTTGACGACCTTCTGTGCCACGTCCACCTCGTTCTCGTCCGCCTCTACGTGGGACAGCTCCATCGAGTAGTGCCGTTTCTTGCACTCCTGCTCGATCACCGTGATCATGCCGGTAAAGAACGGGTTCGCGATCCCCTTCACCAGCACTGCGATCGCCTTGGCGTCCACCCTTTTCAGATTTCTCGCGCTGTCGTTTGGAACATACCCGTATTCCTGGATCGCGTTCATGATCTTCTCTTTTGTCTCCGAATTGATATCCGGGTGATCGTTGATTGCCCTCGACACAGTGCTGACACCCACACCACATATTTTTGCTATGTCCTTAATCGTCGGCTCAAACACCCTATCACCTCTATCTCTTCATTATTATTTATCCTTATCTATTTGTTCTTATTTCCGCCGCTGCCAGACCGGACTGTCCTTCCGTACAGCTGTGCCAGCTCCAGCATATGTGCCGAAAGCGCCTCTGTGCACGCGCCGCGCTCCATGCGCCACTCCCAGTTTCCCCCCAGCGTCGACGGCGTGTTGATCCTCGCCTCACTGCCGAGTCCCAGATAGTCCTGCATGGGAATGACCGCGGTGTCCGCCACGCTTCCGAGCGCGGTCCGGATCAGGCTCTCACAGAGATCCGAATTTCTTCTGACATTCAGATATTTCCTGGCAAACGCCAGATCCTTTCTGCTGATGGAAGGGATCCATCCGTTAACTGTGTCATTGTCGTGTGTTCCCGTGTATACAACACAGTTGTTATCGTAATTGTGGGGAAGATAGTCGCTCTCCCCGCCTGCGTCAAACGCAAACTGCAGCACTTTCATCCCCGGAAATTTTGTCTTCTTCACAAGTTTCAGCACACTCGGTGTCAAAAATCCCAGATCCTCCGCGATCACCTCGCGGTTCCCGAGAGTCTTCTTCACGGCTTCAAACAGCTTGTATCCCGGCCCTTTCTTCCACATGCCATGCTCCGCCGTCTCATCCTTGTACGGGATCGCCCAGTACTCGTCAAAACCCCTGAAATGGTCGATGCGCACGATGTCGTATATGTCAAAACAGTGGGAAAGCCTTCTGATCCACCACGCAAACCCCGTCTCCTCATGGTACGCCCACTTGTACAGGGGATTGCCCCAGAGCTGCCCGGTAGCGGAGAACGCATCCGGCGGGCACCCTGCAACCTCGATGGGGACATTTGCCTCATCGAGCCAGAAAAGCTCGGGGTTCGCCCACGTATCTGCACTGTCGAATGCCACATAGATCGGGATGTCTCCCACGATGCTGATCCCTTTTTTGTTGGCGTAGTCTTTGAGCGCGCGCCACTGCCTGGAGAACAGATACTGCTGGTAGCAGTAAAATGCGATATCGTCAGCGAACTCCTTCTCATACCTTGCCATAGCCTTCGGCTTCCTGAGACGGATATCCTCGCCCCACTCAATCCACGACACGCCCTTCAGAGAATCCTTGATCGCCATGTACATCGCATAGTCTTTCAGCCATTGCTCATTTTCGCCGACAAACGCCTTGTATTCCGAATCCGCCCTGAGATCTGCCCTCTCAAAAGCCCTGCGGAGAAGTTGGAACCTTGTGTTGTATATTTTCTCGTACGCCACCTTCCCGGTATCGTTTCCAAAGTCGACAGACAGGCACTCCTCCTCCGTGAGGAGCCCCTCCTCGATCAGCGCATCCAGGCTGATGTAATACGGGCTGCCCGCAAAAGTCGAAAAAGACTGGTACGGCGAATCCCCATACCCTGTAGGTCCCAGAGGCAGGATCTGCCACAATGCCTGTCCTGACGCTGCCAGAAAGTCCACAAAATCGTAGGCTTCCCTCGAAAAGCAGCCTATTCCGAACCTTGACGGCAAGCTCGATACCGGCATCAACACACCACTTCTTCTCATACGCATCTCCCCTTTCTCCACCACAAACAACGGAACCGTCCACAGGAGCATCAACGGCTCAGGGAATCGTCGGATCCCTGATTTCGGTAACGTTTCCAATGGACAACCTAATAATATCACTTTGCACAATAAATAGCAAGGTCTAATTTGTGCGCCGATCAACATTTATGAAAAATATCCGAAATACACCGAATCCTTTATGCACAATTGCCATTGAAATCCCCCCGTTTCTGCCGGATGTCTGTACGCATTGGGCAACAGACAGAATTTCATACCGCGAAAACGGCAGGGGTCAATCCCTGCCGTAAATATCCCTTGTATAGATCTTCTCCTCCACATCGGCGAGCTCTTCTGTCAGGCGGTTCGCGATGATGACATCCGACATCTCCTTGAACGCGTCCAGGTCGCGTATCACCCTCGAGCGGAAGAAATCGCTCTCCCTGAGACTCGGCTCGTACACGACAACCTCGACCCCTTTCGCCTTGATGCGCTTCATGATGCCCTGTATCGACGACTGGCGGAAGTTGTCGGAGTCCGTCTTCATCGTGAGCCTGTACACACCCACGATCTGCGGCTTCTTTGCCAGGATCATGTCCGCGATATGATCCTTTCTCGTCCTGTTGGCATCCACGATCGCCGATACGATATTGTTCGGCACATTCTCGTAGTTTGCCCGCAGCTGTTTGGTATCCTTGGGCAGACAGTACCCGCCGTAGCCGAATGAAGGGTTATTGTAGTGGCTGCCGATCCTGGGATCCAGACCCACTCCCTCTATGATCTGCCTGGTGTTCAGGCCGCGCATCTCCGCGTACGTGTCAAGCTCATTGAAGTAGGCAACCCTGAGCGCCAGATAGGTGTTTGCAAAGAGCTTGATCGCCTCCGCCTCCGTCGTGTCCGTGAACAGTGTCGGGATGTCCTTCTTGATCGCGCCCTGTTTGAGCAGGCTGGCAAACAACTCCGCGCGCTCCGACTGCTCCCCGACGATGATGCGCGACGGGTAGAGGTTGTCGTACAGCGCCCTGCCCTCCCGCAGAAACTCGGGTGAAAAGATAATGCGGTCGGTGTCGAACCGCTCCCGCACGGTCTTCGTGTAGCCGACGGGGACTGTCGATTTGATGATCATGACAGCGCGCTCGTTCACTTGCAGGACAAGTTCGATCACCGACTCGATCGAGCTGGTGTCAAAATAATTCTTGTCCGGATCGTAGTTGGTCGGCGTTGCGATGATGATGTACTCCGCGTCCCTGTACGCCGCCGCACCGTCCGTTGTCGCTTTCAGGTTCAAGTCCTTTGTCGTCAGGTATTCCTCGATCTCCTTGTCAATGATCGGCGATTTCCTGTTGTTGATCATATCCGCCTTCTCCTGAAACACGTCCACCGCCGTCACTTCATTGTGCTGCGCCAGCAATATTGCATTTGAAAGTCCCACATAACCAATACCTGCCACTGCTATCTTCATATTATTCCTCCAATTTTCTCTGTCTCATACGGTCGATCTCAGATTGTAAATCTCATTCAATACAATGTGTCCATTATACCACCTTGTCCCTGCAAATGCCACTAAAACTTTGTAAATGACGCCGAAACCCGTTTAATAACACATGTGTTGTCATCATCATCCTGCCCCCCCCCCC